>NZ_FNJS01000034.1:0-49224 GCF_900104405.1 Arthrobacter sp. ok909
AGGCGGAAAGCACCCTGGGCCTTCGCGATGTTGTTGGCTTCCTCGATGCCGACGGCGGACTCGACGAGCGGGATGACCGGGGTCTTGCCGTCCATCCGGTGGAAGCTCTCCGTGACCTGGTCCGCCGATTCGGTCTTGGCCAGCATGACGCCCAGCAGGCCGGGGGTGCCGCGCAGCCCGGCGAGGTCGTCGGCCCAGAACCGGCTGGTGGCGTCGTTGATCCGGACCCACGCGCTGCCGCCGGCGATCAGCCAGTTCACCACGTTGTCGCGGGCGGCGTCCTTCTGGGACGGGTCCACCGCGTCTTCGATGTCGAGGATGATCGCATCGGCCCGGGAGACGGCGGACTGGTCGAAAAGTTCGGGCTTCATCGCGTTGACCAGCAGCCAGGAGCGGGCAATGTCGGCCGGGATGTTGCGCTGGGGCCGAAGGGATTCGGCGGTGGTGGTAGAAGTCATGCATCTACGCTATCCGCCCGGAGGCGTTTGCGGCTAAGCGATCCGGCCCTCCGGGGTGACCATTACGACCAAAATCACATCCGCACCCAAGTAGCTGGCAGCTGAAGCCGTTTTCAGCGCGCATAGCGGCCTTAACTGCCAGCCAGTTGGGTGGCATGGTGGGCGGACTAGGGGATGTTGCTGCCCCGCGCTGCCACCCAGAGCCCGTACCACTCGGCGCGGGTCATGGATGCGGCGGCCTCTGCGGCGCCGGCGCAGGCGAGGATCCGGTCCGGGTTGGCGGTGCCGATCACGGGCGCGATCCCGGCGGGGTGTTTCATGAGCCAGCCCAGCACGATTGCCTCCCCCGTGGTCCCCTTCGCGGCGGCCAGGGCGGCGACGAGGGCGGTGGCGGCTTCCTCGGCCGGCGTCGGCACGGCGGCCGGCGTCGGCACGGCGGCCGGCGCCCCGGTGTACCGGCCGCGGGCCATTGAGCCGTACGCCTGCAGCCGGATGCCGTGCCGGACGCAATGCTCAACGGTGCCGTGCGGGAAGCTGTAGTCCGTGCCCTCGGCGTGGTTGACCAGCACCGTGCTCTCGAGCCAGGCCCGCTTCAGCAGGCTCATCTCCAGCTGGTTGGCCACAACCGGCACCTCAAGCCGGTCCTGCAGCATCTCGATCTGCCGACCTGACATATTGGACACGCCCACGGCGCGCACCTTGCCTTCGGTCATGAGCTGCCCGACGGCGGATGCCACTTCCGCCGGATCCATCAGGGGATCCGGGCGGTGCAGCATGAGCACGTCGACGTAGTCCGTGCGGAGCCGGGCCAGGCTTTCGTTGACCCGTTCCAGGATGCCGTCCCGGCTGAGGTCGTAGTACGCTTCCAGACCCTGCTCGTTGAGCCTGATGCCGCACTTGGTCTGGAGCCGGATCTTCTCGCGCAGTCCCGGAGTCCCGGCCAGGATCTCGCCGAAAACGGCCTCGGCCTTACCGTTGGTATAGATGTCCGCGTGGTCAAAGAGCGTGATGCCAGCCTTCAGTGCTGCCTCGATGGCGGCCGCCGCCTGGTCCACCTCCGCGGACGAGTACGGCTCCGCCGACCAGCTGCCGCCCAGGCCCATGCAGCCATAGATGAGCTCCTGGCCGGGGGCCGCCGTCTGGGCCGACGGGCTCACCGCAGCCAGACGGTGGTGTTGGCCGGCAGCATTCCGCCGTCCAGCGGGCCGCTGCTGACCAGCACCTCACCGGCGGGCAGCTCCACGGGCGTGTCACCGAAGTTGGTCATCGTCTGCCAGCCGCCGGGGCGGCTGAAGTGCAGGACGTCGGCGCTGCCGGATTCCTGCCATTCCATTTCCTCCGAGGTCTGCAGTTCGCGGCGGAACTTCAGGGCCGTGCGGTAGAGCTCCAGCGTGGAGCCTTCCACGCCGTCCTGGGCTGCCACGGCGTAGCGGCCGAACCAGGCCGGCTGCGGCAGGTGCGCGCCGCCGTCGCCGAACCCGAACGAGGTGCCTTCCGGCGCCCAGGGCAGCGGCACGCGGCAGCCGTCACGGCCGATCTCGACGCCCTTGTTCCGGAAGAAGGTGGGGTCCTGGCGCTCGGCGTCGGGGATCTCCGCGACTTCCTGCAGGCCCAGTTCCTCGCCCTGGTACAGGTAGGCGGATCCGGGCAGAGCCAGCATCAGGAGCGTGGCGGCGCGGGCCCGGCGCAGGCCGAGTTCGACGTCGAGTTCTTCGGCGGGGGCTCCGGTCAGAAGCCAGCCCTTGCCGTCCTGGCCCTGGGCGTGCTTGCCGCCGCCCTTGGGCAGGCCGTAGCGGGTGGCGTGGCGGACGACGTCGTGGTTGGAGAAGACCCACGTGGAGGAGGCGCCGGATTCGGTGGCCTCGGCGAGGTTCCGGGTGATGATTTCGCGGAACTCATCGGCGTCGAAGTCGGCCTGCAGGAGGTCGAAGTTGAACGCCTGGCCCAGGCCCTGCGGGCTCGCGTAGCGGGCGCGGCGGCTCGCGTGTACCCAGGCCTCCGCGACGGCAGTGCGCGGCGGGTTGTACTCGTTGAAGACCTCGCGCCACTCGGCGTAGACCTCGTGGACTTCGTCGCGGTCCCAGAACGGGTGCGATCCGTCGTCGAATCCGTCGGTTCCGGTGTTGGCGGCGCTGAGCTCGACCTTGGAGATCAGGGGCTCGGTGAGGTCCTTGGTCAGCGCGTGGGCGACGTCGACGCGGAAGCCGTCCACGCCCCGGTCCGACCAGAAGCGGAGCGTCTTCAGGAAGTCGTCCCGGATTTCCCGGTTGGACCAGTTCAGGTCCGGCTGTTCCTTGGCGAAGATGTGCATGTACCACTGGCCGGGCGTACCGTCGGGCTCGGTGATGCGCTCCCAGGCGGGGCCGCCGAACACGGACTCCCAGTCCGAGGGCGCGATCTCGCCGTTTTCGCCCTGGCCGTCCCGGAAGATGTAGCGCTCACGGGCGGCGGAACCCCGCGGGGAGGCGAGGGCTTCCTGGAACCAGACGTGCCGGTTGGAGGAGTGGTTGGGGACGATGTCCGCGATCAGCTTGATGCCGGCCGCGTGCAGGGCGGCGGACATCTCGTCGAAGTCCGCCAGGGTGCCCAGCTTGGGATCGACGTCGCGGTAGTCGTCGACGTCGTAGCCGCCATCGGCCAGCGCCGAGGGGTAGAACGGGGAGAGCCAGACGGCGTCAATTCCAAGTTGCTTCAAGTACGGGACCTTGGCGGTGATGCCCTTGATGTCGCCCAGGCCGTCACCGTTGGAATCGGAGAAGCTCCGCGGGTAGATCTGGTACACCGAGGCCTGGCGCCACCAGTTGGGGTCGGCGGCGAGGTCGGAACCGGACAGGGTTGCCAGCGTGGCGGTGTTGGACAAGGGATGATCCTTCGGGGCTGGGAGACGGCTTCTGGTATTTTAGATACAAGCTAAATATATTGCCTGAACAATTATGGGTCCGGGAACAGAAGAGGTCAAGAAGTGATGCCGCACGCAGCAGCCGCCACGCCGCAGCTGCTGCGCCGCGTCAACGCCCAGGCCGTGCTCCGCCACATCCGCGGCGCCGAAGTTGCCACCGGGACAGAGCTGATGGCCCTCACCGGGCTGACCCGGGCCTCCGTGATCGCCGTCTGCGAGGACCTGATCGGCCGGGGCTGGATCGTGGAGCTGGACCAGCCCGGAACGAACTCTGAAGGTCCCCGGAAAGGCCGCCCGGCCCGGCGGTTTGCCTTCAACCCGGAGGCCGGCTTCGTACTGGGCCTCGACATCGGCGCGGCCACCACCACCGCCGCCGTGGCCGACCTCCGCGGCACCGTCGTTGGCCGGTCCAGTGAGAGCTTCCGTGCCGCGGACATCCCCGCGCAGGAGCGGATCGGCGTCATCGATCGCGCCTGCCGCCGGGCCCTGGAGGCCGCGGGAACAGCCCCCGGCATGGTCCTCGCCGTGGGCGCCGGGATCGCCGCACCGGTGGACCGGGACGGCAACGTCCTCGTGACCCAGCGGTTCTGGAGCCTGTTCGACGTCGGGCTCCGATCCGCGCTGAAGGAACTGCACGGCTGGACAGTGCTCCTGGAAAACGACGCCAACCTGGCGGCTCTCGGTGAGCGCTGGCGCGGTTCCGGTGCGGGGGTGGACGATCTGGTGGTGCTTCTCGCGGGCGAACGCCTGGGCGCCGGGGTCATGGAATCCGGGCGCCTGCTCCACGGCCGCGGCGGGGCCGCCGGCGAGATGGGCTATCTGGACATGGTGGAGGGCGTTGGCTCCACCGACGGCATCGCGGCCCTGGCACGGCAGTGGTCCGCAGCAGGCGGCGGACCGTCCGACGGCGGTGCTGCCAGCGCACCGCGGGTGTTCGAGGACGCAGCGGCGGGAGACCCTGCGGCATTGGCGATCCTGAGCCGGATTTCGGAGCGCATGGCCCGCGTCATCGCCTCGATCGCGAGCCTGATCAACCCCGAGCAGGTGGTGATCAGCGGCGCCGTCGCCGATTCCGCCGGCGCCCTGCTTCCGGAGATCACGGCGCTGCTCCCCCGATTCACCGCGACTCCCCCGCGCGTAACGGCCTCGCCGCTGGGCGACGCAGTCGTCACGGTCGGCGCTGTCCGGCACGCTTTGGACTACGTCGAGGCGAATGCGATGGAGCTGGCGCTGCCCGCGCGGGGCTAACCCTGATCCGTTGCCCTAGTCCGGCATGATCATGGTGCGGAGGTCCAGCTGACGCAACACCCGGTCCGCCACTTCCGGGTCCATGCCCGGCTCGTTCCGGGCCGCCAAGACTTCCTGGCGGGCCGCGTCGAGGGCGATCGTCTGCACGGCAATCGCCAGTTCGCGGCCGCGCTTGCGCTTCTCTCCCGCGCTTTCATTCTTCAGGCTCCCGTCGAGCAGCTCCGCGTGCAGCCGGGTCATCTTCTCTTTCACCAGCGCCACCTTCTCCGCCGGCAACTCCTTCACGAGCTCGTTGTCTTTGAGCGCCGCGATGGCGGCCTGTTGGGCCCGGTAGGCCAGCACGCGGGCGGCGTCCCGTTCTTCCGAGCCGTCCTCGGACGCCTTCAGGACGCGCATGAGCCACGGCAGCGTCAGCCCGGGCAGCACCAGGGTGGCCAGCAGCACCGCGCAGGCGATCACCAGCAGCTCGCTCCGGGCCGGAAACGGCGTGCCGTCCGCAACGGTCAACGGAAGGGCCAATGCCAGCGCCAGCGTGGCCAGGCCGCGCATGCCGCACCAGGTAAGGATCAGCACGTCCTTCGCCGAGGTAGGGCGCAGGACGTCCTTCCTGGCCCGCGACAACCCGGACATCATGGCCAGCCAGGCGAACCGCACGGCGAACACGAGCACGCAGACCACCGCGGCGCTCCCGACCATGCCAAGCACGGACGTGCCTTCGTCGTGGATGACCTGCCGTACTTCCAGCCCCACCAGCCCGAACGCCAGGCCGGTGATCAGCAGCTCCACCACATCCCAGAACGCGGTGCGGGTGACCCGCTCGGCGGCGTCCTGTGGGCGGGAGTGACGCTGTATTTCCAGCGCGGTAACGACGACGGCGATCACCCCGGAGGCGTGCACTTCCTCGGCCAGGATGTACGCGGCGAACGGCACCACGAGGGTCACGGCGCTGCGAGCCACCATGGAGGCCACGAGGCGGGTGATCAGGCTCGTGAGCCAGCCCATGCCGATCCCGACCAGCACCGCGATCGCGGCGCCGAGGACGAACTGAAGGACGACGTCGGAGGCGATCTTGGTGCCGGCCACCGCGGCGGCCACGGCCGCCTGGAAGATGACGATGGCGGCGGCGTCGTTGAAGAGTCCCTCGCTCTGGAGCACGTTGATAAGCCGCCGCGGCATGTGAACCCGGCTTGCGATGGAGTCCACGGCCACGGGATCCGGGGGCGCCACCATGGCCCCCAAGGCGATGGCGGCCGGGATGCCGATGCCCGGGATCATGAGCCACGCCGCGCCGGCCACCACCGCGGTGGAGGCCACCACCAGCGCGACGGCGAGCATGAGCAGCGTGCGCCAGCGGACCCGGAAGACGGCCCAGGAGCTGCGCTGGGCCGTGGCGAAGAGCAGCGGCGGAAGGAAGATCGGCAGGATCAGATCCGGCGCGATCTGGACTTCCGGAAAGCCCGGGATGAACGTCAGGGCCACAGCCAGGAGCAGCATAAGCACGGGGTAGGGCAGCCTGAGCCGATCCCCCAGCCCAACGGCCACCACGGTGGCCAACAGGAGTCCAACGATGAGTGCCAACTGGTCCATGCGCCTGCTCTCCCCGAAATCCGGCCGCGCGCATCCCGGGTGGATGCACGGACCGCCCCCACTACCCTATCGGCCGGCCGCGGCCTCCCAAGGCCCGGATCTGGGCGGGGCTGGGCCCTGGTGCTAGGCCTGTGGGCCCAGGGCCGCGGCGAGCGGCAGGGTGCCGTCCCTGAATTCGATGGTGCGCCCGATCGTGGCGGGCAGGCCGAGCACCGCGGCCGCCACCAGGGCGACATTGGCGCGGGCGGTTCCGGTGCCGTCCGACGTGTCGGCGGGGTCGACGTCGATCATCCCGTTGCCTGGTCCGTTCGTCAGCGTCCCGGGGCCCAGGACGGTCCAGTCAAGGCCCGAGCCGCGCAGGTAGGCATCCGCGGCGGCCTTGGCCTCGGCGTAGGCGAAGAACCCGTTGTCGGCGGGGACCCCGTGGTCCGGCCCGGCGCCGAAATAGGAGACCATGACGTACCGCCCGACGCCGGCGTCTGCCGCCGCGTCCATGGAGCGGATCGCGGCGTCCCGGTCCACGGCGTAGGTCCGTTCGGGGCTGCCGCCCCCGGCACCGGCAGACCACACAACGGCGTCGTGGTTCCGCAGGGCGTCGGCGATCTGCGCCGTCGTCGCGTTCTCCACATCCAGAACGGTGGGCGTAGCGCCGGTGGCGGCGACGTCGGCCGCGTGGTCCGGGTTGCGGATGAAGGACGTGACCTCCTGCCCATCCGCCGCGAGGATCCTGGACAGTTCCAAAGCCACTTTGCCGTGGCCGCCGATGATTGCGATTCGCGTCATGGACCCATTCTGTCCCATGCCGCTCTCCGAGGACGCAACCCCGGCCCCCGTTGCGCTATCACTTTTAGTTGCTTGCAGGCTGCCATAAGGGCCCTAAGTGATAGGGCAACGGAATGGGGCGTTTCACGTCCGCGCCGCTCACCCGCCGTGGGTCCGGTGGCTTCCGGTCACCCCCAATGGTGATCGGCAGCACCGGGCAGGGAAGCCGGTGTCTGAGGTTATGTCAGTTTCGCGATGAAAGGCGCCCGGGGTCGGTGTCTTAGGCAGACGACGTGATCGTCCGCAGCCGGGCTGGGCCCGTGGACGGTTGAAATTCGGTGCGGCGCCACGTCGGACCCGGGGACCCGCGCATGGCTTCCTTAACTCCGCACAGCCGGGCGGTGACGCACCGTCCGGCGGGTCACGGGTGCGCGTTTTCGGGCTGCGCCGAGGGATGCAGAGCATTCACGGGCCCGGAATCGGCCCGGATCGGGTCGGCGCCGGGGGGGCGGGCTGTCTGGTCCGAAATGTGGGACGTGGCAGCGCCTTCCCGCACAGCCTCGACACCCTTAACTGCTGCGGAAAGGTCGGGGTAAGTTCGGGAGAGGGCCAGCACCATCCCGTCCCCGTCAACGAGCCGCAGGAGGAACCCTCCACCGTCGACACGGACGATCTCGAACGTACCGGGCGTCGAGCGCACCGCCAGTTCAGGGACGGGAACGGCGTCGGGAGCGGCCGACGCCGGGACAAATGGCCGGCTCCGGAAAAAGTGTGCGCGGTTAGCGGCGGACGGCAGGCCCTGGGAAAATTTCGGCATGGTTGCTCCACGATGAGATTCCAATGGCCACGTCCTAACCTCGTACGACTATACGCCCCCAAAACAGCGCCGGGATTTGCCGGGCCCCCATTGTAGTGTGCGGATCGACGCTGCTGCGCAGTCGAAGCCGTTCAGCTGTCGGCAGCGGGGGGTCTCGGAGTAATGAATTCCCCGCTGCTGGTGAGGTGTTCGGCGATATCCCGGATTTTGATGTTGGCTTTGGAGCTGGCGCGGCTGAGGAGGAGGAAGGCCTGTTCCGCTGTGAGCTTGTATCGCTCCATCAGGATGCCTTCAGCCTGGCCGATCATCTGCCGGGCAACAAGCGCTTCGCCGAGCTGGCTGATTTTCAGGGAGTCCGCGAAAGCGACGGCGGCGTGCGCGGCAACAAGTAAGCCGACTTGCTCGGATTCGCTGTCGAAGGCATTCGGGTTGGCTCCGTAAAGGTTCAGCGCGCCGAGGCGGTCACCTTCAACGAACAACTGGATCGAAAGCATGCTCCGTGCCCCGAGTTTCACAGCACCCCGGGAGAAAGCGGGCCAGCGGTCCTCCCGGCTGAGGTCCGGAACACGAACCACCCGCTCGTGGTAAGCCGCGTCCAGGCAGGGTCCTTGCCCGGTGGAGCTCTGCAGGGCATCGACCAGGCGTGGCAGGTCTCCCGAGGCGACTTCTGAATCAACTTTCTTCCGACCCGTAACGAGGCTAATCGAGGCATACGCCGTGCCCGGGATCAGGTCCAAGGCAGCTTGGACGATGCCGGACAGGACCGCGTGGACATCGTAGCCCTGCTGCAGCTCCCGTGCGAGGTCACTAAGCTGCGTAGCCAGCCCGGGGCTGACACGGCCGTTTCCTTGCCGGGTATTGCCTACCTCTGGTCGGTCCACGTCCATCACTGGCCTCCGCCGCTCCGTGCAATTCGACAGCGACCCGTTTTCAGGCACGTCATCCGTCTCTGTGCCAGAACAAACAGCGCTGTGATTATCGAGATATTTACAGGTTAGGGCCACACCCTTTAGATGAGCAGGGCAGTTTGTAGCTAATTGGATCGTTTGCGTCCTACTCCAAGGAAGAAGACGGCCACGGCCAGGACCCCGGCGAGTACAAGAAGCGTTCCGCGTCCCCCATTGAGACCCTGACGACTGTTATGTCGCTGAGGCCGATGGCTCCTCAGAGCAGCAACCCAACCGTCGTGTCCCCCTGGCGCGGACCTCGGCGTCACCGTCGCAGTGGACGAGGGGCAGGACGACACGAGAATGATTGAACCCGGACACCCGGCGCGGCATAGAAACAGAAAAACCCCCGGAATCTCAACGGATTCCGGGGGTCTTGCCTGTAGCGGTGGGGAGGCTCGATCTCCCGACCTCACGATTATGAGTCGTGCGCTCTAACCAACTGAGCTACACCGCCATAAATGAGGAAAACCTGCGCTAAGCCGGTCAAAAACCGCCTTGACACAGGCCCTCATTCAGAGCCCCCCACCGGAATCGATCCGGTGACCTCGTTCTTACCAAGAACGCGCTCTACCACTGAGCTAGGGGGGCAACGAGTAAATACTCTACCGGAAGATTCGCCCACCAACAAATCGGCGCCCAAACGACGGCGGTACTGCCGAAAGTCGCGGAAATCAGGGCTTCCAAGGCAGTCCAGGGAGCCAAAATCGATGCCCCCGGTCGGCCGCCCGCGGCGGGTGTGACGAAGCGAACACGGGCGCGGAAGGCTTAAAGAAGAACGGGCCGGCACAGCAGCCGGCCCGTTCTCAGAAAGTGCTAGTGGTTACCACTTGTTGCGGGGCTTGAAGCCGCCTTCGTGGCGGGGCTTGCGGGTGTCGGTGCCGACGCTCCGCTCGGAACGCTCGCTGAAGGAGCGGCCGCCACGGTCAGCGGAAGACCGCTCGCCGTCGCCCTTGCGGAATTCGCGCTTGAAGCCGCCGTTGCCCTTGAAGTTGCCGCTGCCACCGGAGTAGCCGCCACGGTCTCCCCCACGGTCGCCGCCGCGGTTGCCCTGGTAGGAGCCACGCTCGCCGGAGGGCTTGCGGCCGTTGTCGAGCTCGAGGTGGATCAGCTCGCCACCGATCCGGGTGCGGGACAGGGCCTTCAGCTGATCGGGGCTCAGGTCTGCCGGGAGCTCCACGAGGGAGTGGTCCGAGCGGATGTCGATGCCACCGATCTGGGCCGAGGAGATGCCGCCTTCATTGGCAATGGCGCCCACGATGGAACCCGGCATGACGCGCTGGCGGCGTCCGACGGCGATCCGGTAGGTGGCGTTGCCCTCGGTCAGCGTACGGGTCGGCCCGCGGGAGCCGAAGCCGTCCTTGGAGCGTTCGCGCTTCTGGAATTCCGGCGCGGCCGGGAGTTCCTTGACCAGCAGCGGCTGTCCGCCCTGGGCCATGACGGCCAACGCGGCTGCAATCTCGGCGGCCGGCACGTTGTGCTCTTCCTCGTACGAGGAAATGAGGTCGCGGAATGCCGCAACGTCCTCGGACTCGAGCGTCTCCGTGATCTTGTCGGCAAACTTGCCCAGGCGCAGGGTGTTGACGGTTTCGGCCGTGGGCAGGTGCATCTGCTCCACCGGCTGGCGCGTGGCCTTCTCGATGGAACGCAGCAGGTACTTCTCGCGCGGGGTCATGAACAGGATCGCGTCGCCGGAACGGCCCGCGCGGCCGGTGCGGCCGATGCGGTGGACGTAGGACTCGGTGTCGTGCGGGATGTCGTAGTTGACCACGTGGCTGACGCGCTCGACGTCAAGGCCGCGGGCCGCGACGTCGGTGGCGACCAGGATGTCGATCTTGCCGTCGCGCAGGGCCTCGACCGTACGCTCACGCTGCTGCTGCGGGATGTCGCCGTTGATGGCGGCAGCCTGGAAGCCGCGGGAGCGCAGCTTGTCGGCGAGATCCTCGGTGGCCATCTTGGTCCGCACGAAGGCGATGACGCCCTCGAACTCTTCGACCTCGAGGATGCGGGTCAGCGCGTCGAGCTTGTGCGGGCCCATGACCTGCAGGTAGCGCTGGCGGGTGTTGGCGCCCGTAGTGGTCTTGGACTTGACCTGGACCTCGGCCGGGTTGTTCAGGTACTGCTTGGAGAGCCGGCGGATCTGGCTCGGCATCGTGGCGGAGAACAGCGCAACCTGGCGGCCCGCGGGGGTCTGCTGGAAGATCTGTTCAACGTCCTCGGCGAAGCCCATGCGCAGCATCTCATCGGCCTCGTCCAGCACGAGGTACTGGAGTTCGGACAGGTCCAGGGAACCCTTGGAGATGTGGTCGATGACGCGGCCGGGGGTTCCGACAACAACCTGGGCGCCGCGGCGCAGGCCGGCCAGCTGGGGGCCGTAGGCGGAGCCGCCGTACACCGGCAGGACGGTGAAGTCGTCGATGTGCTTGGCGTAGGAGGTGAAGGCCTCGGCAACCTGGAGCGCGAGCTCGCGGGTCGGTGCCAGGACCAGGGCCTGGGTCTTGCGGGACGGGCCGTTGAGGTCGTGGAGCTCGGCCAGGCGGGACAGCGCCGGTACTGCGAATGCTGCAGTCTTACCGGTACCGGTCTGGGCCAGGCCCACGACGTCGCGGCCTTCGAGCAGCAGCGGGATCGTTGCTGCCTGGATCGGGGACGGCTTCTCGTAGCCGACGTCCTGCAGGGCAGCGAGGACGCGGCCGTCGATGCCGAGGTCAACGAACTTGACGCCCTCATCTTCGGTGTCCTCGTCCTTGGACGGGGCGGACTTGGCCTCGGTCGTGGTGTCAGCCTGCGGGGCGGCCTCGGCTGCCGGAGCCTCAACGTTCGCAGGAGCCTCGGTGAATTCCGGGGCGGAGCCGGCTGCGGGGGCAGCCGTTTCAGAAGTCTCGACGTCGACCTTGCTGTTCTCGGTGGCGAGTTCGGTGTCGACGGAGTTGTTCTGATTTTCGGGCATAGGTGAAATTTCCTCATCCATAGGGGCCAAGCGGCACAACCCGAGGTGAGCGGAGCCGCAGTACGCGTGACACGAGTTGCCGGGCGTACGTTGACCGGCGGGTCACAGAAGTCCGGCGCTTTCGCAATCCCGTGGCAGGACTTCCCGCTGCATCTCTTGGCTGCTATCCCAGCAGTCTGTACAGCGTTTTCTTTTGCCGGCTCTCCCTATGAAAATGCCCGCATCACATTTTGCGGGCCCCAACACTTACCAGTCCTGCCTCAAGAATTGGGCAGGAATAAGGGATTTCCGGAGTGGGGGATAGTTCCAGTGTAGGGCATGAACCAGAACAGTGGTAATTGAGCGGCGACGGCGGCGGGTGAGCTTGCGCACACCGGCGCGGCACGGCTACACGCCAAGCTGTCGCTGCAGCCTCTCGAATCGCTCGTGATATTCGGGCTGGAGGCGGATCTCGCCGTCGGCGTCGGCGTCGCGCAGGGCTTCCATGTCCTCCAAGGTGGGATCGGTGAACCACTTGGCAATGGTCACGCCGTGGACCGGGACAAAGATCCGGTGGATGTGGTCTCCGGCCTCGATGCTGCCGGTCCGTACCACCCGGAGGTACGTGCCGACTTTGCCCGCCTCGGTGAACCGCTTGACCCAGTGCGGCTCGCCCATCCGCCGCTGAAACGTGGCGCAGGGGACGCGCGGGGAGGTGACCTCCACCTCGACGTCCAGTCCAATCTTCCAGCGTTCGCCGATCACGGCATTGGAGGCGCTGAGTCCTGAGATCCGCAGGTTTTCGCCGAAGATGCCCGGCGGCATCTCCCGCCCGAGCTCCCCTGACCAGTAGTCGGCGTCGTCCTGCGCGTACGCGTAGAGAGCCTGGTCCTCGCCGCCGTGGTCCATCCTGCTCGCCTGGACATCACCGCGCAGGCCGAGTTTGTGGACCCGTACCGGACCGTCCACGGGGCGCTTGTCGATCGCGGTGACCCCGACGCTGCCGGCATCTTCGAGCAGCTGGTGAACCCGGCAGACGGCAAGCACAGATGCGGTTTCCATGGCACCAGTGTAGGCCCGCCCGGGCGCCGGGGGCGGGAAAGCAAAGGCCCGGCCGATTCCGGGCCATAATCGCTATCCGCGGCGGCCGGTAGCCCGGTTGGGCTGGCATCAAATTTCAGAACCCCTTGGCAGGCAGCGGCCGTTTCGCGGATTGCACTGCAAGCCATCGGGACGGAAACGGGGGGAGAGCGCATGTATCAGCACAGGCACGAGGGCAGTGAACCGCCCACCAGAGGCGGTTCACCGAAACCCCCACCCTGGCAGGTGCCCAAACCTGAACTCCGGCACGGGCTGCAGAATCTTCCCGGCCAGCCCGCCTGCGCCGGAGACGCCGCCGTGGACGGCGCACCGGGGGCCATTTTCGACCCGTTCGAACGCGGACGGGAGCGCGAGCTGGCCGGTGCGGCAGTGCGGAAGAAGCGCTCGCAGCGCCGCACCGTCGTCGGATTGGGCGTCGCGCCGCTCCTGGCCGACACCATCACGGCGATGGTGGCCAGCAACAACGAGGAACCTGACTACGCCAGGTGTGCTTCAACGACGACACCGGCGAGCGCGTCGAGGACACGCAGTGCGACAACAGCAGCACGGACGGGCGCAGCTCTGGCATCTACGCCTGGTACTTCTACTCCCGTGGCGCCAGCGTGAACCAGGGCAACGTTTTCCTCGCGATGAAGGACGCGGTGCCGGGCCCTGGGGCTGGCTGATCGTCGTCGCGGTACTGGCCTCCGTGCTGTCTTCGACTGTGACTGTTGGCTGGGAAAGGCGGGTCCTTCACGGCTCGGTTTGCCGGTTTCGCCTTATGCCGATGACGAGGATCGGGCGTGCAGCCTCAATGAGGTCGTCGATGATGATGCTGAGTTCGTTGATTTTAGTGACCTGTTCGATTCGGGGTGAAGAGCCTGTCGATGAGGCGCCACGCTCCGGGTCGCCGCCTCCAGTTCAGCTTTATTTGTTGGTTGTTAGGCCCAGGGCGTATTCGCGCCACCACTGGCCAGCTGGTGGCTCGCCAGGATGGCAGGCTCCGTCCGAGTCGCCTGGCTGCTTGATCCATAGCCAGGCTTGCACAGGTGCATCGTCCGGGGCGATGGCCGGTGGACGGCCCAGTGCGCGCCCCGGCGGGTTGCACCAGGAGAGCTTTTCGGGGGGTGCGGGGCCGGTGCCGTTGCGGCTGCTGTCCACGATGACTCCGGCCCCGCCGGTCACTGCCGCTACCGCGTTTCCGTAGCGGGCGCTGTCCTGGTCGGTGTAGAAGTTTGCCACGTTGACGGAAATGCCGCGGGTCTGCCCGACGCCGGCTGCCTCTAGCGGTCCGGCCATGTCTTTGGGCGACGTCCAGCCGGGGTTGCCTGCGTCCAAGTACACGAACAGGTCCGGATTCGACACCAGAGTGGTGACGGTCTTTCTCAGTGTGGCAAGACGTTCGGCAGCTGCTTCTCCGGACAGCCTGTGGTCGGCGACCGCGGCGACCCCGTCGGGTTCGACGATCACGATGGCGCGGTGGTGGTCCAGGGCATGTGCAATCCGGGTGGCCCACGCGGTGTAGGCTGCGGCGTTTCCTGCTCCGCCGGCCGAGAGTCCGGCCCCGGCATCGCGTTGGGGAAGGTTATAGAGGACGAAGACCGGGACTGTGCCCTGATTGACGGCTGCTTGAACGATGAGCGCAGCGACGTCCGGGTCGTCCGCAGCACCGGTAAGCCATCGGGCGGTAGGGTGATCCGCGATCGCCGACAATCTGGTAGCTGCTGCATGGTTTCCGGATCGCTCCAGCTCAGCCCTGTCGACGGCAGCGTGTCCGTCGGGGTCAAGGTACAGGTGGATGCCGGCCAGGGGATTGGGCGTGGGTGCGGGTATCTGGGCGTCCGCGGCGCAGCCGGGCAACAGAAACGCACCGGCCGCGGCCGCCGACAGCCGGACGCGCAAGGATCTCTTCATTGCAGCTCCCATATCCACGTGCCCGGGCAGCCTCTTGGCCCTTCACCCCGGACGCAGGCTTCGGATTTACATACCGGGCATCCCGGACATCCCGGACATCCCGCTGCCAGTTTTACTGGCTTCGCCCTCGTGGCCGACCTGGACCCATGTAGCGACCGAGGGGACGCCATGTTTGTCTACGAGGAAGAGCATGTAGTTCCCGGGGGGTACCAAAGTTGCTTCCGTAGGGATCGTTAGGAGGAGTTTGCCGTCGTGTTGGTGCAGGCCCAAGGCTATGGAGCGCTGTTCGACGTCGGTGACGTGAGTAACCGCGCTGGGGCGTATGAGACGTGCCGAGGCGATGTCAGCTGACTGGGGGGAGGCCACAGTCATGGTGTCGCCCAACTGGGCGGTGAGTGGTGCATCGGTTATTTGCGGACGGTCGCCGTGATAAAGATACGGCGGGGTGTAGACCTCGATGCGCTGCTCAAAGGGCGCGGTCTGCGTGTCAGTCTCGCCGGTGAACAGCGGATTCGATCCCAACGTGATGACTCGTCCGTCCGGCAGGAGCAAGGCCTCCGAGTGGTAGTCACGGCCAACCAGAGGGTCCGCGGCATCGCTCAGCGTCCCGTTCACGGGGTTGAAGATCCGCGCCGTGTGGTTGTCCGAGTTGTGTTTGCCGCGGTAGTCGGCGGAACCGCCGGTGATCAGTGCAGTGTCATCGGGCAACGTGACAACGCTGGGGTAACGGGTTCCCTGAGGCAGGCTGGGTCCGGGGACGAACTTGGGGTCGGGGCTGTTGAGTTTGATGAGGTCAATCCTGCCAGTGGACTGGTTCGACTCGCCGACGCCGCCGCCGCCGATCACCATCAGCGTCTGGTTTTGTACGGGGCCGACCCAGGAAGAACTGCTCGTTTCCAGCAGATCAGGGTCCCTTAGCCCGGTCACGGGCTGCATCGTGTTGTTCTGCAGGTTCCAGAATCCGGGGGTCCGGCCCTTGTCCGCCGGACCGTACCCGGCGTTGGAGCCGGTGTAGAACAGGGTGCCGGATTTTTCTGTCTGGAAAATCGCGGGATACGTCGGGAAATACCGAGTCAGGTCTTCCCTGTTTGTCCACTTTCGGGTGGCTGGGTCATAAACCTCGGTTTGGCCCTGCAGGATTTGGCCCTCACCGTCCAACCCCGACGTGGCCATGACATCGCCGTTCGGGAGGCCCGTGAGAGTCGGATACCATCTCTTTTCGTTGAGGTTTCCCGTCTGCTCATATTTTTCCGTCGCGGGGTCGAAGATGTACGACTTGTTCGTGCCTTCGAAGTCGTGCTTGTCCAGTGTCATCTTTTGGGCCATGCCGTACACGTTCTTCGCATCCTCGCCCTCGAGTCCGACGATTCTGTACAACTCGTCCCTGCTCGTTACCGCCGCGTCTCCTTGTGTCACCGCGTCAACCCACACGTTGGTGGCACTGGGGGTGACCGTGACCCGAGTTCCTAGGACCGTTTTCGAGGCCGCAGCGGCGTTCACGTCGGCGTCGCTCTTGTAGACCTGTCCGTTGGGGGCGGTGAAGGCCGTCCCCTTCGGCAGGGCGAGAGGCTTGTCAGGGTTTTCGTTCTTCACGACCATGACGCCGCCGGCATGTGTCGGGTTGAGATCTTCGTAGCGCTGGGTTCCCCCGGCGATCAACATGGTGCCGTCGGGTAGCATGGTCTGGCCGCCGCAAAACATGTCCGCCGGAGTGTCGATCAACCTGCCCGTTCCCCTCGCCGGGTCGTATAGCAGGCTCTTGAAGGTCCCAGCGTCAAACATGGCCGTGCTATTGCCCGAACCGGCGACGATGAGGATTTTCCCGCTGCTGAGCAGCGCGGCGTGAATCGCGTTCACGCGCAGATCGCCAGGCAGGTCGATAACGTCCCAATGGCCTTTCTCCGCTTTGTAGCTGCTGGAGTTTATTTCGATCTCGTGGATGATGGTTGCGGCCATCATGGAATTGGACCCTAGGACAATGGCGGCGATAGATGCGCCTACAGCAAGGTGACGCCCGCGCCGGTCGAGGACTCTAAGTGTCTTTTTCATACCCTCGCTTCTTTCTCTGCGGCAGGTCCAACCGGTGCAAGGGAATGCAGGAAATTGTGCCCGAAGGCGCCCTCCCGGGTACCTTCATGCCCGGTCGTTAAGCGTGTGTGGAGGTGGATCACGGGTGGTGCCAGGCAGGTCAGGATGGCCACCGCAGGCCAAATGTAAACCGCCCAGGTGAAATAGCCCTGAAGCAAAGCTGCTGCTGTCGCGGCAGTGAACACAGCCAGCCAGGCGAAATGGGTTCTATATGAGCGCAGTGAATCCCCTGCAACTACGGCACCCTTCGGGGTCACGGCGAACTTGCCGGCCCTGCCGAAAATACTTTGGACGAAGGCCGCAGCGTAGATTGGCGAGGCAACGATAGACATGGCCATGCCGGCTAGACCGAGGGTTCCAGCCGGTTCCACGGGGCTGACGTTATAGCGCCGGTTGCGCCCGTAGACCCACAATTGGAACAGCGTCGTGTCCGTGTACAGAGCGATCCACACTTCAAGGGGAACACTGATGCCGCTGGCCCCGAATGTCAGGAACAAGACCGCGTTTAGTGCACCGAGCAGCCAGCCGAGGGCCATTGAAGGATAGAACGTGGTGATCAGTGCGTAGTGCAGGAGCCTTGGCGGGCTAAGGCGCCACCCGCAGCGAGGCATTTCATGCCGGAGGACCTCGAAGGTACCGCGGGACCACCGGTTTTGCTGGCCGAAGTAATCCGCCCACGAGCTGGGGCCTTCGCCCAGGGACAGCACATCCGGTGTGTAAACCGACTTCCACCGTCCCTTCGTTGCAGGGTTGTAGGACGTGTGGAACCGCAGTCCGGTGGCCATGTCTTCGGTGATCGAATCGGCAAACCCGCCGATTTCCCTGAGCGCGGAGATGCGCAGCACGTAGTTGGTTCCCACGAGCATGGGAATACGGTAGAAGTTTGCTGCACGCTGGATCACCGAATGGAACGGAAACTGCTGCGATTCGGCGGCCCGGGCTACGAAGTTCTCCACGTTGCCGTATGCCTGGGGCCCGACAACGTAAGCCATCTCCTCATCGCGCAGGTAACCCAGGGTGCGTTCGAGGAAGATTCCACAGGGAACGTGGTCATTGTCTACGGAGGCCAGGAAGTCGTATTCCTCGCCGTGGCTGTCGAGCCATGCGTTGTAGTTCCCGTGTTTGGTTTTCGCCTTGAAGGCACCTGATGCGGTGTTGTAGGAGGGTATCCCGTGGCGGCTGAAGTACCTTATCCCGTGCCGCTGGCACAACGCCGCTATTTCCGGATCTCCACCCTCGTCGAGGAGCCACACATCCACGGTTCCCTCGTAGGTGATGTCCTGCGCAGCCCGGAGTGTGTGCATGACCTGATGAATCGATTCCTTGGCCGGCACGATCGCTGTGACGAACGCGATGCGGTGCCCTGGCTGGGATCGGACCGGAATTGGGTCCCGGGCGACGATCGAGGCCACGGTGAAGGAGATGACGTTGATCACCGACAAAAATGCCACCAAGCAAATTGAGGAGACAACGAGGTAATTCGCGGCCACGGCCACCGGCCCGGCTTCCGGATTCAGTGCACTGATGCTCCGCACCAGCAGGATGACATATGCGCTAAAGAGCGCCACGTTGAAAAGCCCGACGATCACTGAGACCAAGTGCTTGCGCCGCTGCCCTGGTCCGTAGATGCTGCGGTATCGAACGGAGTATTTCTCTTCCTGGGGCGGTTCCATGAGCGGGCCGGCGAGTCTGCTGAAATCCCGGGTATTTGCCCCGGCCGTCACAATTTGCCCTTACCCTGCGACGGGAAACGACATCCATAGAGGCTGCCGCAGGCATCCGGCACACAGACGCCGTCTCCGAACCGCGCCTCATCGTGGACCGCCGGCACGGGCGGGCAGACGTTGCAGGACCGGGCGATGCGGATTGGCTGCCCCGTCTTGGAGGGAACCTCCGCCGCCAGCCGCACCTGGGGAACCCACAGCAGCCCGCGTTCAACGTGTTGGCACCAAAGGGGCGGAGGCTCGGACGGGTAAGGGGTGCCAACGGCGCGCCCCTTTCCCGAATCGGGCGCCGGGGTTCCTGCTTGTATTGGAAAATGTGGTTCGTCAGCGATACCGGTGTGCCGAATTTCTTCGGCGCGCCGGGCAGTATCACAAGAATACATTTGAGACCTGGTTCCTGCATGGTGGTGTCGTTTCCCTAGCACCCCGAGCGTAAAATTTGCGCCACAAACGAACACGCGTAGTCAATACCCGTCTTTCTACCCGTCTCGCCCCGGCTGACTACTGTGTTTATCCGCCCATAGGAGCTGTTGTTGCGAACCGAGTTAACAATTCTGAAGAGCCGAGTTAACCCGGTCGCTGACCGCCCGCGGAGTAAGCACCGGGCTGCCGGACACCTCGAAGAGCTGCTTTGAGTGGTGGCTAAGGCCAGCGCGAAAGGTGCGTGTAGCTGTTTGAAAAGAGGGTCGGCGCGGGGGGGTGCCGGCAGACGATGCCTCATCACCGTGGTCCAACGCCTCCGCAATGCAGCACAGGAGGCTATGACCATGGTCGCCGGAGCCACCTCCCGCCCGAGGCGACGCCGCGATCGGGTGAGCTTCGCCTGCGTCCGGTACTTCCGTGCCGCCCTTCGCAGTTCGGCCCGCAACCTGTGGCTCCGCGGAGTCCTGCCGCTGCTCGGGGCCCTCCTGCTGACCGCGGCCTTCTTCGTCTCGGCCATGCAGATGTGGGATCCGGGCTACGGCGACACGCAGATCTTCGGCGGCGGCGGCGCGTTCGCCAGCGGGGTGGTGCTGCTGGCGCTGGGCGTGGTGCTGGCCTTCGTCTGCCGTTTCGCGCCGTCAACCCGGGGTACTTCCTGCAGCAGCCCGGCCCGGCGCGCCAGGCCGCCCCGGCGCACTCCGGCGGAAGCCGCCGTAGGATGCTGGCATGAGCAACGAGGCCAACCTTTCCGGTGTTTCCGATGTCCTGGCGATCGATTCCCTCCTGAGCCCCGGGGAGCTGGCCGTGCGGGAGCGCGTCCGCGACTTCACCAACCAGCGCATCCGGCCCGGGATCGCCGGCTGGTACGACGACGCCGTCTTCCCCCTGGACCTGGCCCCGGAACTTGGCGAACTCGGCGTGCTCGGCATGCATCTGGAGGGCTATGGCTGCCCCGGCCGCTCCGCCGTCGAATACGGCCTCGCGGCCATGGAACTCGAGGCCGGCGATTCCGGCATTCGCACCTTTGTCTCCGTGCAGGGCTCCCTCGCCATGACGGCCATCCACAAGTGGGGCTCCGAGCACCAGAAACAGGAGTGGCTCCCCCGGATGGCCGCCGGCGAGCTGATCGGCGCGTTTGCCCTGACCGAGCCGACGGCCGGCTCGGACCCCGCCTCGATGAAGACCTTCGCCCGCCGCGACGGCTCCGGCGAGGCCGCCGGCTGGGTCCTGGACGGCGCCAAACGCTGGATCGGGCTCGCGTCGGTGGCGGACGTGCTGGTGGTGTGGGCCATGACCGACGACGGCGTGCGCGGCTTCCTCGTCCCCGCCGGCACCCCAGGGGTCACCGCGACCCCGATCGGGCAGAAGCTCTCGATGCGCGCCTCGATCCAGTGCGACATCACGTTCGACGCCGTCCGGCTGGGTCCCGAGGCGCTGCTGCCGGCGGCGCGGGGGCTCCGGGGCCCGTTCTCCTGCCTCAACGAGGCCCGGTACGGAATTGCGTGGGGCGCAATGGGCGCCGCCCGGGATTCCTACGAGGCGGCCCTGGCCTACGCCCAGGAGCGGCTGCAGTTCGGCAAGCCGCTGGCCGGGTACCAGTTGACGCAGGAGAAGCTCGTGAACATGCTCCTGGAAATCCAAAAAGGCACGCTCCTGGCCCTGCATCTGGGCCGGCTCAAGGACGCCGGCCGGTTGCGGCCGGAGCAGATCTCACTCGGCAAGCTGAACAACGTGCGGGAGGCGCTCAGCATTGCCCGGGAAGCCCGCACCATCCTGGGCGGCAACGGCATCACACTGGACTATTCGCCCCTGCGGCACGCCGCCAACCTGGAATCCGTCCGCACCTACGAGGGCACCGACGAAGTCCACACCCTGGTTCTGGGCCAGCACATCACGGGGATCCCGGCCTTCCGCTAAGCCCGCGAGTCCGCGAGCCCGCGAAGGCGATCCCGGTCGTGCGATACGTGTGAGGCCAGTGATACAAGTGGTGACTGCTGAGTTTTCGGGTAGCCAGCACTCGTGCTCTCCCCGGGGCGCATTCGTAGAGTGGTGCCACCGGTCCGGAGGGCGGCACTCTGCCTTTCCGACGGATCGGAACAGGACGCCGGGTTAGGGGGACATCATGGGTCTCAACGCCAAGTCAGCCGCGTGGACGCTCCGGTTCTTTCCGGCACGTCACGCCACGACCAGCACGGGCGTGAACGACCAGGATATTTCGGGGGCTGACCAGGGACCCCGCAGGTACCGTGCCCGCATCGCCACGGCACGCGTTCTGGACCGCAACCGACTTCAGGCGAGCGCAGGCACACTCCAGTCCTGGAGGTTCCACGACTTCGTCACTACATTCCAGCTCATGCTTCCCCACCGGGTCGAAAAGGTTCACCTGGCCTTGACTGTCGGGGACTGGGAAGACGCGCGCGTTGCCGCCCAAAGCCTGTCTTGGTCCGCGTCCATGGCCGGTGCCTGCCGGCTCCAACTTATGGCCGACCTCATTGATGCCGACCTCCAGTCCGGACGCAACGCCCGGGCACGCGAGACGGCCTGCCTCCTCCAAGGCGCCGCCACCGAATTGGCAACAGCCCTCGCCCTGCTGACCGCCGACTGACCGGATCCGGCCACCACCGGATCAAGGACGTCGGCGTACAGGACGGTGCAGTCCGGGGACGTCAGGCGGAGAAGCCGCCGTCGGCTTTGACCAGCTGCCCGGACATCCAGCGGCCCTCGGGCGAGAGCAGAAACGCGACCGTGCCGGCCACGTCCGCCGGAGTACCGAGCCGGCCGCCGGGCTGCCGGACGGCCAGTTCGCCGCGAAGCACGTCATCCATCCAGCCGGTGTCCACCGGTCCCGGGTTGAGGACGTTGGCGCTGATCGCCAGCGGGCCGAGCTCCCGGGCCGCCGCGATCACGATCCGGTCCAGCGCACCCTTTGACGCTCCGTAGGGCAGGTTGAAGGCGGTGTGATCGCTGGTCAGCGCCACGATGGCCCCGCCGTCGGGACCTGCCTGCCGGGCGAAAGCGGCAATCAACTGCCAGCTGGCGCGGGTGTTGACCGCGAAGTGCCGCTCGAAGCTCGCCAGAGACGTGTCCAGGATGCCGGAGTCCACGGATTCGGCGTGGCTGAGCACCAGGCCCTGCAGGGTTCCGGCCTCGGCCGCCACCGCGGCAATCAGCCCGTCCACGGCCTGCGGGTCTTCGAAATCCGCCGGCAGGACCACGACGGCGGCGCCGGTCGCCTGCAGCTCGACGGTGAGGCGTTCGACGTCGTCGGGCTGGACTCCCCACGGCATCCGGGCGTCGTAGTCCTGCCAGTAGCTCAGGACGAGGTCCCAGCCGTCCGCGGCGAGGCGGCGCGCGATGCCGGCGCCGATTCCGGCGAGCCGGCCGACGCCGGTGACGAGGGCAGTCTTACGGGCTGACGGGGAGCTCATGCGAACAGCCTAGCGGCGGCCGGCGGGGCGGCAGCTACGAGGAGACCGCGGAGGCCCGGACGTCCACTTCGGCGGCTGGCACCGCAACAAGGTCAAGTTCCGGCGCCACCGAGTCCCGGCGCAGGGCGACAAACCAGCAGACCAGGAGCGCCACGGCGCAGAACACCCCGGCGCTGGAGGCCATGATCCACAGGCCCGGTGTCTGAAGGTCGAGGTTCTGCGCGCCCAACGCCGTGCCGATGGTCTTCGGTGAGAACAGGAACACCAGGATCGAAACGCCCAGCACCACGCCCATGGTCCAGCGCATCCGGACGTAGCGGCGCGGGGTTTCGCGCAGGGTCCAGGCGAAGGCCGGGAAGACCGCCGCGACCCACACCCAGTGATGGGACCAGGAGACCGGGCTGATCAACAGCATGGTCAGCGCCGTCGCTGCAACAGCGACAACCCGGGCGCCCTGGTCGCTGGCGGCCTTGACGACTCCTGCGCCCAGGGCCACCACCGCCAGGCTCAGCACGAGCCACGGCACGGTGACGACTGGCTCCGGAACGCCGAAGTGCAGCAGCGCGCCCTTGAGGGACAGGTTGTCCACATAGCCCGCTCCGCCCATCCGGGAGGTGTCCGGCAGCATCTGGAGCCAGAACTGCAGGGACTCGACGGGACGCAGCAGCCAGCCGATCACCACTGTGACGGTGAAGCCGGCGGCCATGTTGCACAGTCCGCGCCAGTCCTTGCGGACCACGTAGTACAGGCCGAACACCAGGGGCGTCAGCTTGATGCCGGCGGCAACCCCCACCAGGAAGCCGCTGCCGGGGATGCCGCGGGTCCACCGCGAGTTCCGGGCCAGCAGGTCCGCGGCCATCAGGCCCATCAGCAGGATATTGATCTGGCCGAACACCAGGCTCTCGCGCCACGGACCGAGATTCAGCACCGCCAGGACCACGACGGCGGCGGCCCAGCAGTTGCGCGGGGACCGGAAGGTGGCGCGCCAATTGGTTTTGGCGTTCCAGTAACGGACCGTGCGGCCGGCGGCCAGGATGCCGACGACGGCGCCGGCGGTATTGAACAGTGTCAGCGCGGTCACCTGCGGCAGCCGGGCCAAGAAGCTGAAGAGCAGTGCGGCGAACGGCGGGTACGTGAACTTCAGCCCCGGACCCCCGGCCCAGTCCACGTTTCCCGCATACAGGTCCGACGGCGCGGCGCCGGCGTCGTTGAGGATCTTTCCGCCGTACCAGTAGACGCTGAAGTCCAGTCCCTGCTTGGCCCAGACCCCGAGCGACACCCAGACGAAGTAGCCGACGGCAGCGATGGCCACAATGACGGAGAGCCACAGCAGTATCCGGACCGGCGGTTTCGCGGTCGGCGGTTTCGGGACGGGCCGTTTCGGCAGGGGCGGTTTCGGGTCCGGCTGCGCAGGGCGGTCCTTGGAATCGAGCACTGACATGAATTCCCCAATCGGGCTGCTGGTGTAGACGCTTGCCGAATGGTCGGTTCCGTCCGGGCGGCCGAAACGCGCCCTCGCTGTCGGGTCAGTCTACAGAACAGCTACGCCGCAACCGGGACCGTGTCCGTCTTTCTGGCGTCCTTGCGGATGGTGGCGCTGATGACAGCGGCGATCGTGCACATCGCGGCGGCGGCGAACCAGGCGTAGGTGTACTGGCCGGTGGCGTCCCGGACGGCTCCGGCCGCCAAGGCCGCTGCGGCCGCGCCGAGCTGATGGGCGGCGAACACCCAGCCGAACACGACGCTGCCGTCGGCGCCGAACACCTGGCGGCAGATCGCGGCGGTCGGCGGCACCGTGGCCACCCAGTCCAGGCCGTAAATGACGACGAACACAATCATGCTGGGCTGGACCGTGGCGCTTAGCAGCAGCGGCAGGACCAGCAGCCCGATACCGCGGAACTGGTAGTACACCGCGAGCAGGATGCGGGGGTTGAAGCGGTCCGTGAGCCAGCCGGAGGCGATGGTTCCGACGATGTCGAAGAGCCCGACGACGGCGAGCAGGCCCGCCGCGGTGGTTTCCGGCATGCCGTGGTCGTGGGCGGAGGGGATGAAGTGGGTGCCGATCAGCCCGTTGGTGGTTGCGCCGCAGATCGCGAAGCCGGCCACGAGGGCCCAGAAGGTACGGACCTTGCTGGCCCGTTTGAGGACCTGCAGGGCCCGGACGGCCGCGTTGCGGCTGGGTTCGGCAGCTGCCGGCCCTGCAGTTTCAGGCCCCGCGGCTTCCGGCCCGACGGTCTCGGGCCCGGCCGTCTCATCGGAGGTCCCGCCGGCGGCCGGCGGCGTGGCTCCGTAAGGCAGCACGCCGACCTCGGCCGGTGAGTTCTTCAGGAACTTCAGCACGAGCGGCACCACCGCGAGCGCGCCGGCACCGATGAGGAGCGAGGCCTGACGCCAGCCCGGGTCCTGGGCCAGGAGCGCAATGAAGGGCAGGAACACGAGCTGCCCGGCGGCGCTGCCGGCGGTGAGGATGCCGATCACCAAGCCCCGGCTCTTGGCGAACCACGTGTTGGCGACGGTGGTGGCGAAGACCAGCGCCATGGACCCGGTGCCGAGTCCGATCAGCAGCCCCCACGTCAGCAGGATCTGCCAGGACTGGTTTACGAGGACTGTCAGTGCGCTGCCGGCGCCGATCAGCATCAGGGCCACGGCGGTGACGGCGCGGATGCCGAAGCGTTCCATGAGGGCCGCCGCGAACGGTGCCGTGAGCCCGAACAGTACGAGGTTGATGCTGACCGCGGCAGAGAGCACGGTAGTGGACCAGCCGAACTCGTTCTGCAGCGGCACCATGAGCACGCCCGGGGCGGCACGGAACCCGGCAGCGCCGACGAGCGCGAGGAAAGCCACGGCGGCCACGCCCCACGCCGGGTGGATCCGGTGGCGGACGGGCGCGGGGGTCAGAGTGTCTTGAGGGGCGCTCATGCGGCGGTTCCGTTCCGGGGCTGGGACTTGGGCTGGCCGGGCACCGGGCTCTGCGCGCGGGCCGACGCCAGCGGCACGGGGTTGGCGGTGCGGGTGAGGCTGTGCCAGCTAGTGTTCCCGGCCGTCAGCCGCTCCCCGCAGGCCGTGCAGGTGTCCGCAGAGGAGGTCCTCGCCCCGCAGCCGTTGTGAATGACGAACATGTGCGCCTGCTCGGAAGGGGCCGGGAGGTGCTTTTCGGCCCAGATCACGACGGCGTTGAGCACCGGCAGGGCGTCCTCGCCCTTGGCGGTGAGGACGTACTCCTGGCGGGTGCGGCCGCCGTCGTCGTAGGGCCGCCGGGTGAGCAGCCCGGCGTCGACGAGCCCGGCGAGCCGCTTGGTGAGCACGGAATCGGCTGCTCCGAGCCGCTGCTTCATGGCCTCGAAGCGGCCGTTGCCGAAGAAGACCTCGCGCAGGACGAGCATGCTCCAGGGATCGCCGAGGATGTCGAGGCCGCGGGCCATGCTGCAGGTCCGCTGGGACCAGTCGGATCGGAGTGCCATGCAGCCAACCCTAGCTGACTCTCTTAGAGAAAGCTAGGGTTGGCTGTATGGCACAGGCGGGCGGCTAGCTAGCTGTTGCCGTCCAGGGCGGAAAGCGCGGTGTCGAGGTCGGCGATGAGGTCCTCGACGTCCTCGATGCCGCACGAGAGCCGGATCAGGTTGACCGGAACGGCCAGTTCAGTGCCCTTGACCGAGGCATGCGTCATTTCCGAGGGGTAGTTCATGAGTGATTCGATCCCACCCAGGGACTCGGCCAGGGTGAACACGGACGTCGATTCGGCCACCTTGCGTGCCGCGGCTTCGCCGCCCTTGAACTGCACGGAGATCATGCCGCCGAATTTCTTCATCTGCTTCCTGGCCAGCTCGTGGCCCGGGTGGGAGGGCAGGCCCGGGTACAGCACGGCCTCCACTTCAGGGCGCTTCAGCAGCCATTCCGCCACGGCCTGGGCGTTGTCGCTGTGCCGGTCCATCCGCACGCCGAGGGTCTTCAGGCCGCGGGTGGTGAGGAAGGCGTCCATCGGACCGGACACGGCGCCGACAGCGAACTGGACGAAGCCGATCTTCTCGGCCAGCTCCGGGTCGTTAACCACGATCGCGCCGCCGACGACGTCGGAGTGCCCGCCGATGTACTTGGTGGTGGAGTGAACCACGACGTCGGCGCCGAGGGCCAGCGGGTTCTGCAGGTACGGCGAGGCGAAGGTGTTGTCCACGACGAGGAGGGCGCCGGCGTCGTGCGCCACTGCGGCGAGGGCCTCGATGTCGGTGATCTTCATCATCGGGTTCGACGGCGTCTCCACCCACACCAGGCGGGTCTTGCCGCCGCCGGAGGCCGAACCCCCGGCGGCCACGGCCTTGGCGACGGCGTCGAGGTCGGACATGTCCACCGGGGTGTTGCCGATGCCCCACTCCCCCAGGACCCGGCTGATGAGCCGGTAGGTGCCGCCGTAGGCGTCGTTGCCGAGCACGATGTGGTCACCGGGCCGGGTCAGGGCACGGATCATGGAGTCCTCGGCCGCCAGGCCCGAGCTGAAGGAGAACGCGGCGGTCCCGCCCTCCAGCGCGGCCAGCTGCTCCTGCAAGGCATCGCGGGTGGGGTTGGTGCCGCGGCCGTATTCGTAGCCGGCGCGCAGTCCGCCGATCCCGTCCTGCGCGTAGGTGGAGGAGAAGTGCACGGGAGGCACCACGGCGCCGGTGCGCGGCTCGAAGGCCTGGCCGGCGTGCACGGCGCGGGTGTTGAAGCCGGCCTTCTTCGCGGAAGAGCTTTCTGGCAGAGACATGGGACTCCTTGAACTGGTCAGTTGCTGAGGTAGGCGAGGAGGTCGTGGCGGGTCAGGATCCCCACCGGAGCGCCGACGAACGTCACCATGAGGGTGTCGGCGTCGGAGAGGAGTTCGCGGGCGGTCGAGATCGATTCGAGCGAGCCGATCACGGGCAGCCGGGCCTCCATGTGTTCGGAGATCTTGTCCGAGAGCTTGGCCTCGCCCCGGAAGAGCTTGGCCGTGAGCGTGCGTTCGTCCACGGCGCCAAGGACCTCGCCCATCACGACGGGCGGTTCCTGGGACAGGACGGGGATGTGCGAGACGCCGAACTCGTTCATGATGTTGATGACATCGCGGACGCTCTCGTTCGGGTGGATGTGGACCAGGTCCGGGAGTTCCCCGGTCTTGGCCTTGAGGATCTCGCCCACCGAGGCTTCGTCCCCGCCGGCCAGGAAGCCGTAGGAGCGCATCCACTGGTCGTTGAAGATCTTCGCGAGGTAGCCGCGTCCGGAGTCCGGCAGGATGACCACCACGACGGCGTCCGCCGGGAGGTCCCTGGCCACCTCCAGCGCGGCCACGACGGCCATGCCCGAGGACCCGCCCACCAGCAGCCCTTCTTCGCGGGCCAGCCGGCGCGTCATCGCGAAGGAGTCGGCGTCGCTGACGGCAATGACGTCGTCCGGGACGGACTTGTCGTAGTTGGCCGGCCACATGTCCTCCCCGACGCCCTCGACAAAGTAGGGTCGGCCGGTGCCGCCGGAGTAGACCGAGCCGGCGGGATCGGCGCCGATGATCTTAACGACGCCGCCCTCGGCCTCGGGCCGTCCGGCGGAGACTTCCTTCAGGTACCGGCCGGTGCCGGTGATGGTGCCGCCGGTGCCGGCGCCGATCACGCAGTGCGTAATCCGGCCGTCGGTGTCGTTCCAGATCTCGGGCCCGGTAGTTTCATAGTGGCTTGCCGGGGCGGCCGGGTTGGAGAACTGGTCCGGCTTGTAGGCTCCCGGGATTTCGGTGACGAGCCGGTCGGAGACGCCGTAGTAGCTTTGGGGGCTGTCCGGCGGGACGGCGGTGGGGGTGACCACCACTTCGGCGCCGTACGCCTGGAGCACGGCCCGCTTGTCTTCGCCGACCTTGTCCGGCACGACGAAGATGCAGCGGTAGCCCTTCTGCTGCGCCACGAGCGCCAGACCGACACCGGTGTTGCCCGAGGTGGGTTCAACGATCGTGCCGCCGGGCAGGAGCTTGCCCGTCAGTTCGGCCTCCTCGATCATCTTGACCGCGATCCGGTCCTTGATCGAACCGCCAGGGTTCAGGTATTCCAGTTTCACCAGGACGGTGGCTGCAATGCCGTCGGTCACGTGGTTGAGCTTGACGAGCGGCGTATGGCCGATGAGGTCCAGAACGGACGGGGCGTACTTCATAGGTACCAAGTTACCGTCTCCGGCGGACGGGCACGTCGGCGCAGTCCCGTCCCCTTGAGGTGCGACGATTGGGCGGTGAAGTGGATCGCCCGGCTGAAGAGGTTCAAGAGCTATGCGCTGCCGGCGGGCATGCTGCTGGCAGGGTGCGCGGCGCTGGCGTCCGGGCTGCTGCCGGCCCAGGCATTCGACGAGCTGGCGGCGCGGACGGTGCCGGTTCTGGCGTTTGTCGTGGCAATGTCCCTGGTCACGGAGCTGGTGGATGACGCCGGGCTCTTCCGTGTGGTCACGGAGCGGCTGGCCGCCCTGGGCCGTGGCCGGGTGTTTCTGTTGTGGCTGCTCGTGATCGCCCTCGCCACCGTGTCCACGGTGTTCTTGTCGCTGGATACGACGGCGGTACTCGTGACGCCCGTCGTCGTGCTGCTGGCCGTTCACGCCCGGATTCCGGCGCTGCCGTTTGCCATGACCACGGTCTGGCTGGCCAACACGGCGTCGCTGCTGCTGCCGGTCTCCAACCTGACCAACCTGCTGGCGCAGGACCGGCTCAAGCTGAGCCCCGCCGCGTTCGCCTCGCTGGTGTGGGCGCCGGCCCTGGTGGGCATCCTGGTGCCGCTGGTGCTCCTGTGGCTGGCCTTCCGGAAGGACCTGCGCGGCCGCTACGGGCCGCAGCCGATCCACAAAGTGCGGGACCGGGTGCTGCTGTACGCGGCGTCCGGGGTGATGGTGGTCCTGCTGCCGGCGCTGGTTTCCGGGGTTCCGGTGCAGATCCCGGCGATCGCGGCGGCGGCCGTCCTGCTCTTGCTGTTCCTTTGGCGGCGCCGCTCCGCCCTGCGCTGGTCCATGATTCCGTGGCGGCCGCTCATGCTCACCTCCGGCCTGTTCATGGTGGTGGAGACCCTGCACGGGAACGGGCTCACCCGTTTCCTGACCGGGATTGCCGGCACCGGGGACAGCCTGCCGGCGCTCCTGCAGCTCGCGGGGCTGGGCACCGGGGCCGCCAACGCCGTCAACAACCTGCCTGCCTACCTGGCCCTGGAACCGGTGGGCGGCTCCCCTGCCCGGCTGGCGGCACTGCTGATCGGGGTGAACCTGGGGCCGCTGGTCACCCCCTGGGCTTCGCTGGCCACGCTGCTGTGGCACGAGCGGCTCCGTGCACTCAACGTAGACATCCGCTGGGGCGGCTTCGCCGTGGCCGGCGTCGTCGCCGTCGTCCTGGTAATCCCGCTGGCGGTCCTGGCGCTCTGGCTCAGCACAGGGATGCACTGACCTGCTGTGCCCGCCTGCCGGGGTCGGTCAACCCGGCGCGTGAGTGCGCCACTCAGGCGCCGATGTCATTCCCGGGGTCGGCGCCGCCCTCCGGCACTGCGTTCTGCCACAACCCCACCACGTTGCCTTCACTGTCCTTGAAATAGGCATTCCATCCCATCCCCGGGACCTCCAGCTTTTCACGGACCACGGACCCGCCGCGGGCGGCGATGCTCGCCAGTGCGGCATCGATGTCGTCGACGTCGATCGTGACAACCGGCGCCGTAAGGTCCCCGCGCCGGAACAACCCGCCGTTGATGGACCCGGTGACGGCGGGCCGGCCGTGCTCGTCCATCGGCGTCGTCATGGCCAGGCTGTACTCCATCTCCGGCATGACCTGGAAACCCCAGCCGAAGATTGAACCGTAGAACTCCCGCGCCCGGTCCTCGTCGTCTGCGGGAATCTCGAAATGCACCACTCCACCGGCCATAATCTGCTCCTGGCGGCCCCGGGGCCCGGGCCAACGGCAGGACCGCCACATGGGTGTCCCAGCCGGATTCTAGCCCCGGAAACCGCGCAGACTTAGGGCCATTTGGCTCACCTGCCGGAACCTCCGGTGCGGGGCTGTCCGTCCGGCGTGGGAACATGTTCGGATGACCCTCGCAGACGTTCCCGCCGGCCATGCCGCCGCGGCGGACGCCTCTTTGCGGTGGCGGCCCGGCGGCCCCTTCGACCTGATGCAGACGCTCGGGCCGCTGCTGAGGGGGCAGGGGGACCCTTCCATCCGCACATCACCGGGCGCCGTGTGGCTTGCGTTCACGACGCCGGCCGGCCCGGCGTCGCTTCGGCTCGTGTCCTCCGGGCCCCGGACCGATCCCGCCGTCGATGTCCAGTCGTGGGGCCCCGGCGCCGCCGAGGCCGCGGCCTCCGTTCCGCGCATGCTGGGCCGTGACGACGACTGGACAGCTTTTGATGAGCCGGCGTTCCACGCAACGCTCCCCCGCATGGTCGTCGAAGCCCGGCGCCGCAACCTCACCGTCCGGCTGCCCGCCACCGGACGGATGGTCGACGCGCTCGTGCCGACCATCCTGGAGCAGAAGGTCACCGTCATTGAGGCCCGCCGCGGCTACCGGTACCTGACGTACCGCTTCGGGACAGCTGCCCCGGGCGCCGGAACGGTGGCCCCGGCCAACCTCATGCTCCAGCCCACGCCCGGCCAGTGGCTGCGCATTCCGTCCTGGGAATGGCACAAGGCCGGGGTGGGTCCGCAGCGCTCGGCGACTGTCATGCGGGCGCTGCGCTCCGCCCCCGCGCTGGAGCGGCTCGCCGACCTCCCCGCCGCGGAAGCAGCGGCGAAACTGCAAACCATCCCGGGGATTGGAGTGTGGACGGCCGCCGAGGTGGTGCAACGCACGCACGGCTGCCCGGACTCGATCGCGGTCGGCGACTACCACCTCGCGGCCTACGTCGGCGCTGCCCTGACCGGTCGCCGGACGGACGACGCCGGCATGCTCAGACTTCTGGCGCCCTGGGCAGGGCACCGGCAGCGGGTGGTCCGGATGATCGGCCTGAGCGGCTTCCGCAAACCGACCTTTGGCCCGCGGATGACCATCCAGGACCACCGCGGGCACTAGTCCCGTCCTCCCACCATTGGGGCTGACCGCGTTCCGGGGGCACTTTGACGCGGACACACCGCCAACCAGGGTGCCGGCGTCGAACACTGCGAGCAAAGTGCCCCCGGACGGAACCACCCCGCCACAAAACAACATGCCCGACCCGGCCACCACCAGCAACGCGGTTAGAGTCCCAGGCGGGCCGCGGCCTCCTGGCGCATGTCCACCTTGCGGATCTTGCCGGAGACGGTCATGGGGAAGCTTTCCCGGACGTCGACGTAGCGCGGAATCTTGTAGTGCGCCAGCTGGCCGCGGCAGAACTCGGCCAGGCCGGCGGCATCCAGCGGCGCGGCCCCGGGTTTCATGATGACGCACGCCATTAGTTCCTCGCCATACTTGGCGTCCGGGATGCCGATCACCTGAACGTCCTGGATGTCCGGATGGGTGTAGAGGAATTCCTCGATTTCGCGCGGATAGACGTTCTCGCCACCGCGGATCACCATGTCCTTGATCCGGCCCTCGATCACCACATACCCGTCCTGGTCCATCCGGGCGAGGTCCCCGGTGTGCATCCACCCGTCGGCGTCGATCGCCTCGGCCGTCTTGTCCGGCTGGTTCCAGTACCCCAGCATCACGGCGTAGCCGCGCGTGCAGAGTTCGCCGATCCCGCCGCGCTCCAGCACCTCCCCCGTGACCGGGTCCACGATCCTGCTCTCCAGGTTCGGCATGGTCCGGCCCACGGTCTCGGTCCGCTGGGCCATCGTGTCCAGGCTCCGGGTCATTGTGGACACCGGCGAGGTCTCCGTCATCCCGTAGCAAATGGCGACGTCTTTCATGTTCATTTCGGAGATGACCCGGTTCATCACCTCGATCGGGCACAGCGATCCGGCCATGACGCCCGTGCGCAGCGTCGAGAGGTCGTAGGAGGCGAAGTCCGGCAGGGCGAGCTCGGCGATGAACATGGTGGGCACACCGTAGAGGGACGTTCCGCCGAAGTCCTGCACGGCTTCCAGCGCCGCGGCCGGCGAGAACGACCGGCCGGGGATGATCGTGGCGGCTCCGTGGCTGAGCGCCGCCAGGTTCCCGATCACCATTCCGAAGCAGTGATAGAACGGCACCGGGATCACGACGCGGTCGTGTTCGGTGTAGCCGAGCTGCTCGCCGATCGAATAGCCGTTGTTGAGGATGTTGTGGTGCGTCAGCGTGGCGCCCTTGGGGAAGCCCGTGGTGCCGGAGGTGTACTGCAGGTTGATGGGGTCGTGCGGATCCAGCGCCGCCATGCGCGCCTGCAGCGCGGAGTGTCCGACGTCGTCAGCCCGCTTGAGCAGTTCGGCGTATGTCCGCTCCGCCTCGTTCTGGGGTTCGCCGGCGGTGAGACCTTCCGCGCCGGCGTCCGGGAGGAAGACGAGCTCGCGCAGCTCCGGGCAGGCTGCCAACGCCTGGCGTGCCATGCCGGTGTAGTCGCTGTTCCTATCCGACGGCGCCGTGACCAGCATGCGCATGCCGCTCTGTTTGACCACGAACTCGAGCTCGTGGCTGCGGTAGGCGGGGTTGACGTTGACCAGGATCGCCCCGGTCTTCGCCGTCGCGTACTGCAGGATGGTCCACTCGGCACAGTTGGGACTCCAGATGCCGATCCGCTCGCCCTTCGCGACGCCCAGGGCCAGGAGCGCTCGGGCCAGGCGGTCGACGTCGTCGTTCAGCTTGGTATAGCTCCACCGCCGGGCCTCTTCGCCGGGCACTGCGGCCGCCTCGATCAGGGCATCGTGATACGGGAACCGCGCCGCGATCCGTTCGAAGTTCGCGCCAATGGTTTCCTCGAGCAGCGGGACGTCAGTGTCCCCGCCTGTGTAAGCAAGCATGGTGTGACGCTACCTTGTGTGCGGAGGCAAGAGAAGAGCAAAGCTTGGAAGTCCTATGAAATTTTCCGGCCATCTTCCGGTACCGGCGCGGACGCCCGGTAGGGTAATTGCCATGAGCGCTCCCATTGACCTCCTGGCCACCTTCATCCCCAACGACGGCGAATTCTTCCGCGTGAAGCTCGCGCTGGAGATCGCGATTGACGAGGTGGTCAACGAGCCCGGTTGTATCCGCTACGAACTCACCGAGGCCAACGAGGACAAACTTGTCCTGACCGAACGGTGGGCAAGCCAGGAGGACCTGGACAAGCACTCCAAGGGCACCGCCGTGCAGGACCTGAACGAATCCCTCAGCGCGCTGCTGGCCCAGCCTGCCATCCTCGAAAAGCTCTGACCCACCACCTCAACGACAACGCGGGGTCACCGCGCGCCCATCCTTGAAGGATTTATGGGCGCGGAGTGACCCCGCGTTGCTTGCGTTGGCGGAGGTTTAGGCGTCCGGGATCTGGGTGCCGTCCTGCGTGGGCGCCGAGGCAGCGGCCTCGGCCTGGGAGCGGGCAACATGCGCGTGGACCTCTTCCATGTCCAGGGCCTTGACGGCGTCCACCACCTGCTCCAGCTGCTGGGCGTTCAGGGCGCCGGGCTGCGAGAACACCAGGACCTTTTCGCGGAAGGCCATCAGCGTGGGGATCGAGGTGATGCCGGCCTCGGCAGCGAGCTGCTGCTCGGCCTCGGTGTCCACCTTGGAGAAGACCACGTCCGGGTGCTTCTCGGAGACTGCTGAGTACGTGGGGCCAAACTGCTTGCACGGGCCGCACCATTCGGCCCAGAAATCGACGAGGACGATGTCGTTATCCTCGACGGTCGATGCGAACTGTTCACCTGTGATGTCTACGGTAGCCATGAGTCAACGGTACGGGAGCAGTCCGGGAATGTCCCCGGCATTTCGCTGTTGGCACATCCTGGCCGGCGCGTGCGCCCGTCAGGTCCAGGCGTGCGGCGCCGGACGCCTGGCGCCGGGCAGGGCGTTGGTTTCGCGCCATTCGTGGATCCACTCAGGCAGCTCCAGATCCGCTGGCGGGGCGCCGAATTCGCGGATGATCTCCTCCTGGCTGACAGGCTTGCCCTTGCTGACCAGCCGGGTCGCGATGTAGGCGCGGGCATAGACTTCGGCGTCCACCACCATCCGCTGCTCGAAGTAGATGGCTTTTGAGTCAAGGCCGATAATCTTGGATTCGATGGTGTACTGCTGCCAGAGCTGCAGCGAACGGCGGAAGGCGATGGTTTCCCCCGCGGCCACGGGGGTCCAGCCCCGTCGGCGCATCTTCTTCCAGGTTCCGCTGCGGGCCATGAGGTCGAAGCGCCCGAGGTCCATGAGCGAGAAGTACATGCCGTTGTTCACGTGCATGGCTATGTCGATGTCCGTGGGCAACACGCGCAGCGGTAGGGACGAACTTTCCCAGATGCTCAGCGGCGGGCGGCGCGAGGCCGTGAACAGCAGCAGGAGGGTACGGAGCAGGAGGTGCATGAGGCAATGTTACCCGCGAGTAACAACGGTGCCAAGGGGTACGGCCCAAGGTGCCCCGCGTCCGCAGGCTAGCTGTGTGCGGACAGCACCGAGACGGTGGCCTTGGGTCCGGCCCCGCGAATCGTCCAGCAGTTCCCGGTGCCGATCACGTCGAGTTGCTGCAGGTCGGCGTGGTGCAGCACCAGGGCGGTGTTCTCATCGACGGCGGCCGCGTGGTCCACGAGTCCCTTCGCCACGGCACCGACGGCCCGGCTGAGTGTTCCGGCCTGCGCGGCATGGACGTCGACGGCGAAGGGCACCAGGCCCAGCCCGTCGCGGATCTCCACTTCCTCGAGCCCCTCGGAACAGTCCATCGCGCAGACCTCGGTGCCCCTGATCCGGTATCCGCCCACGATCGCCCGCGCCGGGGCCACCATCGCCCCGGCGGAGAACCCCATGTACGGCACACCCTCCGAGACCGCACGGCGGATGGCCACCGCGGACGGCAGGAGGCCCTCCAGGTAGGCCGGCGTCGGGCCGCCCCCGACCACGATTCCGTCGACGTCGTCGAACGCGGCCGGATTCGCCTCTTTGTTGAAGCGGAGCAGGACCGGGAGCACCTTGCAGTCGATCCGGGATTCCAGCGGCCCCACATAGGCGGGCAGGAAATACTCAGAGCTGCCCTCGTGGTCAAAGAGAACGACGGCGACGCGCGGGACCCTGCCGGGGGCCCGGTGCCGGAGTTCCCTGACGAACCGGTCGAAGACGGCGGGAATGGTCACGGTGTCCGGGCCTCCGCCGACAAGGATGATGGTCATGGCTTCAAAGTACCCGGATCCGAAGCAATCGCAATGGGCCCGGCGCGTCTGCGCCAGCCTTGGCCGACGCCGAACTTGCTCGCTGCCCGCGCCGCGGGGCCGGGCGAGGCGGGCGGCGTCGCCGGAGTCCGTCGGTGCGCGGACAGAACCGGACCGAACGCCACGGCGGTTCCAAAGTTTCTGTAGTGATTGACCGGCACGGACGGTGAGGAACATAATCGGAATCGGTACTAGCTTCACGCCACGACTGCGCCGACCATGAGGCCGACGGCAGAGCATTCAACGGAAAGCGGTCGGCACTATGACTACTGCCCATCATCCTGTTGCTTCGACTGGCTGGACCGGCTGGGTCCGTTTCGCCGGAGTAATTCTAATCATCAACGGCGTCTTCAGCGGCCTTCAAGGCCTCGTCGCTCTCACCGGTCCTGACACCTACTATTTGGCGACCCCAGGCACGCTGTTCATCTTCGACGCGAAGGGGTGGGGCTGGTGGAATCTAGCTCTCGGGGTGCTCTTGATCCTCACCGCCGTCGCGCTCTTCTCCGGTGCAACGTGGGCTCGAGTCGTTGGTGTTGTCGTAGCGGGCTTCAGCGCGGTCGTTCAACTGATGCTCATTCCGGCACAGCCGTGGTGGTCCGTCATCGTCATCGCCATGGACGTGCTGATCATCTACGCGATCATCGCCCACGGCGAGGAACTTAAGGCCGAACAGGCGCCCCCGCCAACCAACCCGTAGGGCACCAACGCGATCAGTCTGCCGCAATCAACTCCACTTGGTAGCCGTCCGTGTTCACGAGGTAGGCGGCGAAGTGGCCGGGGCCGCCTGCGTGCGGGTATTTGTCCGGAAACAGTTCGGTCCAGCCCAGGTTCAGGCCCTCGGCCGCCATGGCGTCCACCTGGTCCCGGGTCCCCGCGCTGAAGGCCAGATGGTTCCGCCCCGGCGCGGTGCGGTCGTGGACGTTCCCGGTCAGGGCCGGAGATTGCTCGACGTCGATATACGTGGGCCCCCGCCGCCAGCTGCACCCGTGAGCCCAGTCCTGGTAGGCCTCGTAGCCCAGCCGGCCCAGGAGCCAGCCCCACTGGTCCCTGGCCCGCTCAAGGTCCGGCACCCAGAGCTCAACATGGTGCAGGGCACCAAAGGACGCGGGCGCACCCGGAACGGCTGCAATCAGAACAGGATCCGCTGAAACAGGACGTGGTCCTGCCAGGATCCGGCAATCCGGAGGTACCTGGGGGCCAGGCCGATTTCTTCGAAGCCGGCCCGTTTCAGGATTCGCTGGGATGCGGCGTTGTGCCGGAGGGTGGCGGCCTGCAGCCGGTGCAGTCCGAGCTCGGCATGGGCGGCCCCGACGGCGAATTCCACGGCGGCCGAGCCAATCCCCTGTCCTGTCATGTCCTTGTCCACCCAGTAGCCGAGGTGGGCGCTGAGGAACGGCCCGCGGACAATCCCGCTGAGGTTCATCACCCCGACGATGCGGGAACCGTCCACGAGAACCCACGGCACGTCCGATCCCGCGATGAACAACCCGAGTTTGGACTCGATGCTGGCGGCCTGCCCGTCGGCGGTGAAGAATTCCTCGGCCCGCACAGGTTCCCAGGGCGCCAAGTGCTCCCGGTTCCGGAGGTAGGCCTGGGCCAGCCGGCCGGCGTCGGACCTGTGCAGCACCCGCACGCGCACTGTGCCCGTCAAAGCGATGCTGTTCTCGGTCATCCGGCGACTCTAACGGTCATGCCGAATGGCTTCAATCTACGGCGCGGCAGTGCGGGAATGGTCGTCATGCTTCGGCGTCCCGGTTGGCCTGGCCGGGCCCGGCGGTCAGCTTCAGCCGCCGGGTTTGAGTTTCCGCCAGCCGCCTGCCCGGTTGTCCGCGATGATCTGCCGGAGCATCGCGGTGAGGGCCTGCCCGGGGATGGATTCACCCTGGCGGAAAGCGATAGTGCGTGCGGTCTTGTTGTCGTGCCCGCCCGTGATGATCCCCTCCGGGTCCGGGACGATTCCGCCGTCGTAGAGGAAGACGTTGACGTGGTCCTTGGCCGCCAGGAGGGCGCAAATGTTGCCCTCGAGGACGAAGTAAGGCTGAGTGGTGCGCTTGATGGTCTCGGCGACGGCCGGGTCGGCGGCATGGACAAGTTCGCGCACCTGGCGGCAGATCTCTTGCTGCCAGTCCGGCAGTGCCGTGATGAACGCGTCAACCCGGGGGTCTCGAAGCGGGAGGTTGTCAGCCACCGTCGTCGTCCTCGTTCGCGTCGGCACCGTGCACGGTGACGCTCTTCACGCCGGGCACGTCCAGAAGGTAGGGGACGAGCTCGCGCAGCGGTAGGTGCCCGTGGAAGCGGATGTCCATGAGGACGATCGGTTTTTGTTCGGTTCCCGCTTTGCTGGTGCTCAGGATCGAGGAGCTGAAGCCCATGTTGGTGGCGATTGCCAAGACCTCCCTGAGCACGCCCTGGTTGTCGGCGTAGCCCAGGTGCAGGATCTTGTTGGCGTCCTTGGTGGGGATCCTGCGGACCCCGGGAGAGACCACATACAAGGTGATGAGGTGGAAGGCGGTCAGCGAGAGTGCCAGGGAAAGCATCCCGGCGCCGCATGCCATGCCGACGGCGGCCGCTACCCAGATGCTCGCGGCCGTGGTGAGGCCCCGGACAACGTTCCGTCCCTTGAAAATCACGCCGGCGCCGAGGAAGCCGATGCCGCTGACGATTTGGGCGGCAATGCGGGCCGGGTCCATGGTGGCCCCGGGGGCCAGTGCGGCGGAGAACCCGTAGGCGGAAATGAGAGTGAAAGTGCACGATCCGAGGCCGACCAGGACATGGGTGCGGTAGCCCGCGACCTTTTGCCGGACCTGCCGCTCGACGCCGATCAGGGAGCAGAGGACAAAGGTCGCCAGCAGGAGCCCGATTTCCACCAATGTGGTCGGGGTATATAGCCCGTATGCGTCCTGCATCCGCCCTCCGACTCGGCCCGAGAGCGGCGCCCGGTCGTTTCTGAGGTGCGCCAACGGCTCTCGAAGTTGATACTACCGCCGCCCCCGTATGGGGAACAGGGCGGCGAACAGGGGCGGTTCGGCTGTGTTCACGTGGCCAGATCCCGGCGCCGCCAGCCGGCGTAGCCGAGCGCGGCCAGCGCCGCGGCCGTCACGGTGAGTCCCAGCACCGGCCACACGGAGCCGGAATCCAGGGGGAGCAGCGGTGAATGCCGGAACGGGGAGAGCTCCATCACCCACTCCGGGGCGTTCCACAGGACGCCAAACTCGCCCAGGGCGACGAAGAGCAGCAGCAGCCCCCAGACCGTCCCGGTGAGCCGGGGCGCCCAGCCGAACACGGCCAGGACTACTGAGGTCATGACCCAGGCCGCGGGGATCTGTGCCGCGGAGGCCACCGTGATGCGCCCCAGCTGATTTCCGTCGGACAGGACCATGGCGGCGCCGGCCCCGACCGACAATCCGGACAGCAGCATGAGCACGGCGACGCCGGCGAGCGCGAAGGCGAAATGGCTTGTCGCCCACCGCGGCCGGGTGGTGGCCGTGCCCAGCAGCGCCTCCACGTGGCCGTCCGTTTCCTCGTCGCGGAGCCGGTTGGCTGCGGACAGCCCGTAGGCAGCGGCAAGCAGTCCCATGATGCTGATCTCTGCGGCGATGAAGGCGTCCGTCATGGCCTGGGTCCCGCCCAGCATCCTGATCAGGTCCTGGGCGTTGGGGGAACTCAGCAGGTCCGTGACGTTGCCGGCCAGCGATCCGATCACGACGCCGAACGCCACGAATGCCACCGCCCACGCCGCAAGGAGACGGAACTGGAGGCGCACGGCGAGGTCCCAGACGCCGTTGAGTGAGCCGCGCGCCGGGCCGGGGCGTTCCTCCCGCAGCCCCGCGCCGAGGTCCCGGCGGGCACGAAGGACCAGCGCGACCGGCACGAGGGCTGCGCAGAGTGCCAGCGGCAGGGCTAGCACCCACCACCGGTCTCCGGCAAAGGCCCGGATCTGCTGGTTCCAGCCGATCGGCGAAAGCCAGGACAGGGCTGACGGCCCCGGCTCTGCGAGATCCCCCACCGCGCGCAGCGCGTAGGTCACCGCGACAACGCCGAGGCTCAGTCCCGTGGCGGCCCGCGCACTGGCAGTCAGCTGGGCGGTCACCCCGGCCACGGCGCTGAAGGCCATGCCGGTGGCGGCCCAGCCGAGTCCGAACGCGAGCGAGCCGGCGGCGGGAAGGCCGCCGGCGGCCAACGTCACGACCGTGACCAGCCCGAGGACAAGGCTCGCGCCGAAGCTGATGGCGAGGGCCGCGGCGAGCGGGGCATCGCGCCCCAGCCGCCCTCCGCCGAGGAGCTCGAGCCGCCCGGACTCTTCGTCGCTGCGCGTATGCCGGATGGTGATGAAGACCATGAGGACGGCGAGGATGGCGGCCATGAACGCCGTGTACTTGATCAGGGACAGCGCGCCCAGGGACGTGGGGTCGTAGACCCTGCCGAACAGTGCCACTAGCGATGCCGTGGCGTTCAGGGCTGTCGCGGCTTCGACCCGGCTCCCGACATCGGGGTACAGCTCTGCGCCGGCCGCGGCGGTTGAATAGGTCGTGACGGCGAATCCGGCGATCCATGCCGGCAGCAGCCAGCGGTCGCGCCGGAGTCCGAGCCGGATCAGGATGCCCGTCCCCGCCAACGTTTCACGCATCACCGGGCCGCCCGCTGCTCGCCCCGGCCGCAACCGCGGGCACCGCCGCGCCATAGTGGCGCAGGAACAGGTCTTCGAGGGTTGGCGGCTGGCTGGTCAGCGCGAGGAGCCCGGCGTCGGTCAGGGCCCGCATCAGCGGGGCCAGGCCGGACGGTTCCACTTGGGCGCTGACCCGATGGTTCGTGACGACGACGTCGTGGACCCCCGGCAGGGCATCCAACCCTGCCGGTACGGCCGCGACGTCGGCGGTGACGGAGGTCCGGGTGAGGTGCCTGAGCTCCTCAAGCCGCCCGGTCTCCACCACCCGGCCCTCACGGATGATGCTGACACGGTCCGAAAGCGCCTCGGCTTCGCTCAGGATGTGGCTGCTGAGCAGGACTGTGCGGCCCTGGTTCCGCAATTCCCGGACACATTGGCGGAAGGCGTCCTCCATGAGCGGGTCCAGGCCGCTGGTGGGCTCGTCCAGCAGGAAAAGCTCGGCGTCGGTGGCCAGCGCGGCGATCAGGGCCACTTTCTGCCGGTTGCCTTTGGAATACGCCCGGGACTTCTTCGTCGGGTCGAGATCGAATATCTCCAGGAGCCGGTCCCGCCGGGCAGCGTCCTGCCCGCCCTGGAGCCGCCCGAGCAGATCGATCACTTCACCGCCGGTCAGGTTGGGCCACAACGCCACATCCCCGGGGACGTAGGCCAACCGCCGGTGCAGGCTCGCGACGTCGCTCCACGGGTCAAAGCCCATGACCCGGATGGAGCCCGCGTTGGCGCGGAGCATGCCCAGCAACAGACGGATGGTTGTCGACTTCCCTGAGCCGTTGGGGCCCAGGAAACCGTGGACCTCGCCCGCTTCGACTGAAAAGTCCAGCCCGTTCAGGGCAACCACCGGCCCAAACCGCTTCACAACCCCGGCCATCTCCAAGACGCTCGTCATAGCGGACACGATACGCCGGGGTCGGACCATATCGCCCCGGCCGAAGGACCCGTTCACGAGCGTCCGGGCTGTCGCGTTGCACCCCGGCGACGTAGCCTAGCGAGCATGGAAGACCCCTACGATCTTGAACGGTTCGTAACTGCCCAGGACTCCGGTGGGACGTACGGGCAGGCCCTGGCGGAGCTGAGGTCCGGCGCGAAGCGGAGCCACTGGATGTGGTTTGTGTTCCCCCAGCTCGCCGGGCTTGGCCACAGCGAGACCGCCCGCAGGTATGCCATCTCATCGCTGGACGAGGCGCGGGCTTATTACCGGCACGCGGTCCTGGGCCCGCGGCTCGTGGACGTCGCCGCCGCTGTGGCTGCCGTGCAGGGACGGTCCGCGGTGCAGATCTTTGGAGGCATCGATGCCCGGAAGCTGCACTCGTCCATGACGTTGTTCCTGCGGGCCGCCCCCGGAGAGTCCGTGTTCCGCGACGTCCTGGACCGCTACTACGACGGCGCCCCGGACTCGGCCACGGACCAGTTGCTGGAGGGGTAGGGAGCCGGCGGGCGCAGCGGGGCTACCGGCACCTCCGGCCCCGGGCACGGGTTAGGTGTCGGCCGCGGCGAGGGCCGTGATCATCCGTTCCATGCGGGCGATGCCGGCAAAGCGTCCCGCGTTGTCCGTGACGAGCAGGGGGTCAAAGGGGCTGTCCTGGGTCCGCGTCATGGACCGCGCCAGTGCCTCGCTGAGCGGTGTGTCCAGGTTGACCCGCATGCCCGGGCTCACCATCCCCAGCGCCGCGGCCGAGGGATCGAGCACCGCGACGGGCCGCATGTACTCCCCCATCAGCACAACCGACTCCAGGGCAGGGTTACCGTCAAAGGCGGCGGCCGCCGTCGCCGCGCTAGTGGCCGTCGTCGCAGGTTCCACGATGTCGCGGATAATGCCTCGGTGCGTCACGGGCGGTTTTGACGCCGGGCGGTGGGCGATGTCAAGGTCGAGCGCTTCCCATGCCGGCCCCGGTCGGGCCGGGCAATACCCCTGCACCAGGGGAACGCCGAGGGCGGCAGGGGCGTCCAGTTCTTCCACCCGTTCCACGCCTTCGGCCAGGATCCAGGCATCGACGCGGCTGGCAAAAGTTCCGAGCCTAGAGATCAGCGCGCGCTTGGCTTCGTCGCGGTCGACGTCCTGGATGAGCTGGCGGTCGATCTTGATCAGCGAGGGCCGCAGGGCAAGGAGGTGACGGAGCCCCGCATAGCCGGCTCCGGCGTCGTCGACGGCGATCAGGGCGCCTGCGGCGCGCAGCTGGTTGAGGTCAGGTTCCAGCTCCAGATAGGCGTCGATCGGAGTTTGCTCCGTGAGCTCAACCACGAGCCCGCTAAGGTTTCCCTGATCGCGCCAGATCTCGCGGATGCTCTCCGTCAGGAGCAGTTCAGGTGAGACGTTGAGCGTCAGGAAGCAGTTTGGCGGCAACGTGGGACGCGCCGCGAGCGTCAACAATGGGCTGGTAGGCCGCGGAAAGACCTTCGCCGCGGCAGGCGGCCGCCAGATGCTCTTTCCAGCCCGGGGCGGACCCGGCGCCGGGCGGGAGACCGCCTGCCTCGTGAATCAACTAACGGGGACGATGGCTCTGTGGACGGACTGTACGACGTCGGCCGGCAGCTCCTCCAGGCCGTGGGCGGTCGCAGCGTGGGCTGCCACTTTGACCAGAATTTCATCATCCGTGCTGCACACCCAGCGGGCTTCACAGCCGGGAACCACATCACCACAGGGAAACGACAACCCTACGATGCCCCCGCCCCAAAAACTGAGATTTGGCTTGCAGAAAAGCCGGGTGTTTCCAGCAATCAATCATTGGCCGCCAGGGCTTCGGCGGCCGCGGCGGCCGCTTCGATCCGGGCCCGGTGAACAGCCCACCCTTCGGGGGTGCGCGCCGAGAGGTTCGGGTCATTCAGCCGTTGGCCGGCGCTCCCGTCGATGAGCTCACGCAGGATGTCCGCGTGGCCAAGGTGGTGGGCAGTCTCGACGCACATGTGGACGAGGATCTGGTGCAGGGTCACGTGCTTGCGCTCGTCCGGCCACCAGGGCACAACGCCGGGCGCGTCCAGGGCCAGGTCATGGATTGTGGCGTCGCTGTGCGCGGCAGCGAACCGGTGCAACTCGACGATCTGCTCCCGTGTCTCGCCGGGGGCAGCCCACATGTCGGCATCCGGCTCTGCATCGTCGGCCAACCACGGCAGCTCCAGGCTGCCGGGCCGGCCGAAGACCTCGCCGAAGTAGCCGAATTCGACGCTGGCCACGTGCTTGACCAGGCCCAGCAGGTTGGTGCCGGTCGGAGTGAGCGGCCGGCGCACGTCGTACTCGCTCAGGCCCTCAAGCTTGCCGAGGAGGTCGGCGCGGCGGGTGCTCAGGTAACGGTGCAAGATCGCCTTATCGTCCATGACGGGCACTATACCTAACCCGGTCAACGGGCCCGCCGGAAAACAGGTTTCATCTAACGTATGGAATAATCGGCGGCAGCGGGCCTCGGGGGGAGGCCCCGAATGACAGGACACCAACGTGAGTCACGGTCCCGGCGCCAGTCGCCTCGTGCCCGCCACTGCGATTCTTGCCGCATTCTTGGCCGGTTTGCTGACCGCGTGCGGTTCCGGTGCGGACGCGTCCGGCGGACCCGCGGCGGGGCGGCCGGCGGCCGCGGTGCCTGCATCACCCCCGGCAGCCTCCCCGCCTCCGGCGGTCCTGTCGGGGATAACGGAGATGAATGGCTACTTCCTACCCATGCGCTATACGGCCGCCGACGGCGACACCTGGGAGGGCATCGCCGCCCACTTCCGGATGACTCCCGAGATCCTCAGGAGCTTCAACCAACCGGCGCCGCTTGCCGCGGGGCAGATGGTCGATCTCCGAGGCGTGGACGTCCCGCAGCTGGGGGCCGGCGGCCACGTCACCGGGCAGGACGGCCAGGGACGGCTGCTTTACAGGACGGTCCCCGGGGACACCCCGTCGGGCATCGCGAGCCGCTACGGCGTCCCGCTCCATGCACTGCGGATGGCCAATCTGGACTTGCTCACCGGCGGCGAATGGATTCCGCCCGCCGGTTCAACAGTGACGATCCCGAATGCGCCGACCGACTGAGCATTTTCGCTCCTCACCCTAAAGGGCTATCCCCCAGGATCGGAACGGACACTTCTGGTGGCACAGTGGGCGCCGTCGCCTGGCCGCAAATTCCGGCAACGGGCCACTGGCCCGCCATCGTGGAGTAACGTGTGACTCAACTCACTAGGAGGGGTTCACATCAGCTACAAGTATCGAACCGTCAGAGTTCGCGGCACCGACATGGTCGGAACCATTGCGCGAAAACACGGGAGCGCGCCCGAGATATACGAAACTTCAAAAGACCCGAGCACTTCTGTGGTTCCGGTGTTTTTCCAGGCAACGGGCGAGGTCCGTTTCTTTGACCGATCCGTGCTGGAGGACGTACCCAAAGCCGCCGACCAGCAACCGTAACGCATCCTCACGCAGGAAACATGACGGGGCGGCTTGCGGTCCGTTTCACAGGTAAGCGCGCTCACAAAGGTGCCCACACACCATGCCCGGGAAATGGCAAAGGGCCCTACTTCCTTGCTATTGCTAGGAAGTAGAGCCCTTTGCTTGGGTGGCAGATGAGGGATTCGAACCCCCGTAGGCGTTGCCAGCTGATTTACAGTCAGCCCCCTTTGGCCGCTCGGGTAATCTGCCGAACTTCAAAAGAAGATCACTCGCGGTCCCTAGCCCCGGAACGTCTGTTTCCAGTCCGTTCCGCTTCCAGAACCCGCGGGCAAGACAACTTTACAGAACTTCCGCCGAAGAATCGAATCGGCGTCTTGCAGAGCCAAAAAGCCCGGAAATTCAGGCGTCTCCGAGAATGCGTCCGGCCAGTCGGGCCTCGAAACGCGCCGCCTGCTCCGCAGTGACCTGGTTCAGCTGAACGGCGCGGGCCAGATCGGCGTGGACGCCGTCCAGGCGGGCCGAGGCATCCGCGGCCGGGCTCAGAATAATGGAGGCCGCCAGCGCGGCGGCGGCAACGGAAGTCGCCGTCGTGGCCAGGGTGCTGGCAGCGGCGGCGGTGGTGCGGGTGACGTAGCGGACGGCTTTGTTGTGCATGCTCTTTGCCTTTCAGCGTCGGTTCCAACCCTTGCAACTCTGCTCAGCCCGGCTTCGTTCCCGCACGGAGTTAGCTATGAAGGGACTGTGAAACGTAGCCCCGCCGGCGGGCCTCCGGATCGGGGGTATCCGTATTAGGCTGGAATGCAGACATCCCGGCCTTTCACCAGGCACCCGGCAACCATCAGGAGGACAGTCATGGCAGGCGAATCCACGTTCGACGTCGTCAGCAAGGTAGACAAGCAGGAAGTCGCCAACGCGCTGAACCAGGCGCAGAAGGAAATTGCCCAGCGCTACGACTTCAAGGGCGTCGGCGCCGAAGTCGATTTCAGCGGCGAGAAGATCCTCATGAAGGCCAACTCCGAGGAGCGGGTGCTGGCAGTGCTGGACGTGCTGCAGTCAAAGCTCATCCGCCGCGGCATCTCGCTGAAGTCCCTCGACACGGGCGAGCCCTACGCCTCCGGCAAGGAATTCCGGCTCGAGGCCTCCATCAAGGAGGGCATTGCCCAGGACCTCGCCAAGAAGATCAACAAGCTGATCCGCGACGAGGCCCCCAAGTCCGTCAAGTCGCAGATCCAGGGCGACGAGCTCCGGGTGACGTCCAAGTCCCGCGACGATCTCCAGGAAACCATGAACCTGCTGAAAGGCTTCGACGAGGCCGACCTGCAGTTTGTGAACTTCCGCAGCTAGCGGTCCCACCCCGGCGCAATTTTCCTCACGACGCGCAAAAGAGCTGGCGACACCGGAGTTCCGGTGTCGCCAGCTCTTTTGCGTGTCGCGAACGTATCCGCGCGTCGCCAGACCGCAGCTAACGTCAGCTGAGCGGGCGGCCGGCCATCCGCTCGAGCCGGTCGATCCGCTCCGCCATCGGCGGGTGGGTGGAGAACATCTTGGCCACGCCTGCGCCGCGGAACGGGTTGGCGATCATCATGTGCGAGGCGTTGACGAGCTTCTGGTCCTGCGGCAACGGCGCCAGTTGCACGCCCTGCTCGATCTTGCGCAGGGCTGAGGCGAGCGCCAGCGGATCGCCGGTCAGCGACGATCCGTCCTCGTCGGCGTCGTACTCACGCGTGCGGGAGATGGCCATCTGGATCAGGGAGGCAGCGAACGGGGCCAGCAAGGCCATGGCGATCGCGGCAAACGGGTTTGCGTTGCGGCGGTCCCCGCCGCCGAACAGCAGCATCATCTGCGCCACCGACGTGATGACGCCGGCGACGGCGGCGGCCACCGACGCCGTCAGGATGTCCCGGTTGTAGACGTGCATCAGTTCATGGCCCAGGACGCCGCGCAGTTCGCGGGCGTCCAGCAGCCGCATGATGCCCTCGGTGCAGCAGACGGCGGCGTTCTGCGGGTTCCGGCCGGTGGCGAAGGCATTCGGCGCCATGGTGGGCGAGACGTAGATGCGCGGCATCGGCTGGTTGGCCCGGCCGGACAGCTCCCGGACGATCTGGTACAACTGGGGCGCCTCGGCCTCCGTGACGGGATAGGCCTGCATGGCACGAATGGCCAGCTTGTCGCTGTTCCAGTACCCATAGGCCGTGGTGCCGATGCCGACCAGGGCCATGATCCAGATCGGCGCGGCACTGCGCGTCCCGGCCGCGATGAAAGCGCCCAGACCCAACAGCACCGCCCACAGGACCCCGAAAAGGGCCGCGGTCTTCAGTCCGTTGTGATGCTGATGCACTGGTCCTCCTGATGACCCGTATTTCACTGACCTGCAGTTCACAGACCTACCAAGGAAAACGAACCGCTACGGCACAGGGTTCCGCGCGTCGTAGCGCAGGAATCCCGACTGCAGGCGGGCCGCCGTCCAGGCTACGGCAATGCATAGCGCGCCGCCGAGCAACAGGACCCATCCCTCGTTCCAAAGTTTAGTCGCGCCGCCGGCCAGCATGTCCCCGATCCGGGGTCCACCGGCCACCACCACCACGAACACACCCTGCAGCCGTCCGCGCAGGTGGTCCGGTGTGGAGGCCTGCAGGATGGTGGTGCGGAAGACGGCGCTGACGGAATCCGCGATGCCGGCGAGCGCGCAGCACAAGGCGGCGGGCAGCAGCCACACCGTCACGCCGCCGTCGCCGGTATGCCCCGCGAGGACAACCACCAGGCCGAACGCCACGATGGAAGCGCCCCAGCCCATCACGGACCACACGACGGCGGCACCCTGCCGGCGAACCCGACCCAGCGGCCCCGAGAACAGGCCGGCCAGGAACGCCCCGACGGCCGTGGCGGCCAGCAGGATGCCTACCGTTGCCTCGCCGCCGCCGATCATCAGGGCGCCGATGGCAGGCAGCAGCGCTCGCGGCTGGGCAAAGATCATGGCCACGAGGTCGATCACGAACGTCATGCGAAGGTTGGGCCGGGTGCCAAGGAAGCCGAAACCCTCCACCACGGAACGCAGCCCGGCCGGCCTGGCATGTTTCCCGGGCGGCATGGGCGGCAGATTCAGGAGCGCCCAGAACGCAAAGGCGAAGCTGACGACGTCGATCGTGTACGTCCAGCCGAAACCGATCCAGGCCACGAGCACGCCTGCCAGGAGCGGGCCGGCGGTCATGGTCAGGCCGAAGCTCATCATGCTCAGGGCGTTGGCGGCCGGCAGCAGCTCTTTGCGGACCAGGGCCGGGATGATGGCGCTGCGGGCCGGCTGGTTGATGGCCTGGGCACCGCTTTGCACCGCCACGAGGACGTACAGCAGCCACACGTTGCCCAGCTGCAGCCACGCCTGCAGGGCCAGGGCGACGGTGGTCAGCCAGAGGACGGACGAGGCCAGGAGGGCGACCGTGCGGCGGTCATGTGCGTCGGCGATCGAGCCGCCCAGCAGTCCCCCGAACACCAGCGGAACGAGGGCGAAGATGCTCAGCAGGCCCACATAGAGGCTGTCCTGGGTCAACCGGTACACCTCAAGGCTGACGGCCACCACGGTCAGCTGGCTGCCCAGGGCCGAGACGGAGGACCCAAGCCACAGGCGGCGGAAGGCGGGACTTTCGCGCAACGGCGTCATGTCCGCCAGAAATTTCCCCACCGGGCAACTCTAGCGGCGGCCCGGGCGGCTTGTGACGAGGACGGACGTAGTTAGCCCTGCCTTATTGTGAGACAGTCATAATAAGTGCTTCAATGGGACCATGACGGATTCCTCGGGCAGCCACGACGCATGGGCGGCCGCCCTGCGTGCCCACGGCCGTCGGGTGACCAAGCAACGCCTGGCCGTGCTGGCCGCCGTCGAACATCACCCGCATTCGCCGGCGGAGGCGATCCTTGCCGCCGCCCGGCAGGAACTGCCGGACCTGACCGCCCAGTCCGTCTATGTGGTCCTGGGCGACCTCACCGATCTGCACATGCTGCGCCGGTTCGAACCCCCGCACTCCCCTGCGCTGTACGAGACCAGGGTGGGCGACAACCACCACCACGCCGTCTGCATCAGTTGCGGCCGAGTGGAGGACGTCGAATGCGCCGTGGGCCACGCGCCCTGCCTCACCCCGCATTGGGACGCGAACGCCAAGCCGATGACCATCCAGATCGCGGACGTGCTGTACCAGGGCATCTGCCAGGACTGCCAGCGCACCCAACAACTTCCCTCCGAACGAAACTAACAAACCCAACCAAAGGAGAATGATGACTGAGAACATCTCTGTGCCCGCCGTGTCAACGACACAGTCCGGCGCTCCCGTCACGTCCGACGCGCACTCCAAGTCCGTCGGCGCCGACGGTGCGATCATCCTGACCGATCACTACCTGATCGAAAAGCTCGCGCAGTTCAACCGCGAACGTGTCCCGGAGCGTGTTGTCCACGCCAAGGGCGGCGGCGCCTTCGGTACCTTCAAGACCTCCGAGGACGTCTCGAAGTACACCAAGGCCGCCCTGTTCCAGCCCGGCACCGAGACGGACATGCTCATCCGTTTCTCCTCCGTTGCCGGCGAGGCAGGCTCCCCCGACACCTGGCGCGACCCCCGCGGGTTCGCCGTGAAGTTCTACACCACCGAGGGCAACTACGACCTCGTCGGCAACAACACCCCGGTGTTCTTCA
>NZ_FNJS01000016.1:0-103311 GCF_900104405.1 Arthrobacter sp. ok909
GGTCAGAACTTCTGGTCCTCCAGGGGACCGAAGCCCTTGCCGCGGAGGCCGGTGGAAAATGCACGGAACCAGTCGGCGAGGCCGCGGACGTCGCCGCTGCGCAGGAAGTAGCCGAGGTAGCCGCCCACGTCCGCGATCAAGGACTTGACCCGGAAATGGCGGCGGATCATGTAGCCGCGGTTCCGGTAGTAGAAGTAGCGCTTGAAGGCGGAGTCCGGAACGATCACGTGCCACCGGGCGCCGAAGACGTGCTTGGTTTCGGAAAACGCGTGCGGGTGGGTGATGGCGGCGGTGGTGACCGTGCCGAAGCGGATGCCGGCCTTCCGCAGCCGCAGCGTGAAGTCCACCTCGTCGCCGCGGATGAACAGGCGCATGTCCGGCAGGCCCACCTTGAAGAAGACATCGGAACGGATCAGGGCGCCGTTGAAGAAGTGCCCGTCGCCGGGCAGGAACCCGACCTTCTCCACGTCCGCGCGCTCGTGCGTGACCTTGCCGTTGAGGCGGAAGAAGAAGGACAACTGCTCCGGGTGTCCGGGGGCCAGCACGAGCGGGACCACGGCGTCCAGGCCGCGGTCCTGCGCTTCGCGGAGCAGCGTGGCGAGGCATTCCGGGTCGGCGGGCTCGGCGTCGTCGTCCATCATCCAGATCCAGTCAGCCCCGCTGGCCACGGCCTTGAGGATGGCCAGCGAAAAACCGCCGGCGCCGCCAAGGTTGGCCTGGGACCGGACATAGTCCACGTTGGCGTGCCGGTCCGCGACATCCTTGGAGGGCACGGTGCCGCTGTCGACGAGGCAAATGGAGCGCACCGCAGCGGTCTGGCTGTTGATGGCATCCAGCAGGACTGCCAGCTCCCGGGGACGGTCAAACGTCACGGCAGCGACTGCAACCGAGGGGGTCATCGCGGGGTCCTTTCAGCACGACCGTCAGTGGTTTTCCCGCCGGCGGAGGGCCGTGTGACGCGAAGACAGGTGGCCGTTGGCATTAGTATCTTGACTAGAGTCCACTGTAATACAGCCCTGTCAGGCACTACGCACTGCCTGCCCTGTGCACGGCGACGGAGAAGTTTCATTTTTCGAACGACAGTTCCACGGCAATTGAATTCACCCCATATCCGCAGCTCACCGGTGCCTCCGGTGCTGCGGAGCATGCCGCCGTGTCATGCCTTCGCCTGTGATTGTGCCGATGGCTCAGGACTGGTGGTCTTCCCGTGATCATGTATCTGCTCATGATGCTGACGGCAGCGATCGTGAGCTACGCGGCCACATGGGGTGCCCGGCTTGTGGGCAACAAACTGGAACTTTATTCACCGATCCGTAGCCGCGACATGCACTCCAGGCCGATATCCAGGCTCGGCGGCCTCGGCATCTTCGCAGGCGTCCTGGTGGCCCTGGTCACAGCGAGCACATCGTTCTTCGTCAAGGACATTTTCCGCAACAACACCGCGCCCTGGGGGATCCTTGCCGGGGCCACCGTGATCGTGCTGGTCGGCGTCGCGGATGATCTGCTGGATCTGCGATGGTGGGTCAAACTGATCGGCCAAAGCGCCGCGGCACTGGTCGTGGCCATCTGGGGAGTCCGGATGACGATCATCCCGTTCATCCCGGAACCGTTCGTGATTCAGAACGAGGCCGTGAGCATCGTCCTGACTGCCGGGCTGATCGTGACCACCATGAACGCGTTCAACTTCATCGACGGACTGGACGGCCTCGCCGCGGGAGTGGCGATCATCGGGGGAGCGGCCTTCTTCCTCACGGCCTACTGGGTCCACCGGACCGCCGTCCTGCTGGACCGCTCGGACCTGGCCACCCTCCTGACGGCCATTGTGGTGGGCAGCTGCGTCGGCTTCCTGCCGCATAACTGGTTTCCCTCGAAGATCTTCATGGGTGATTCCGGGGCCATGCTGATCGGCCTGCTCATGGCATCGGCCGGCGTCGTGTCCACCGGTCAGATCAGCTCCGGGCTCTACGACCGGGCTAACGGCATTCCCACGGTCATCCCGATCCTCCTGCCGTTCGCCGTGCTGTTCCTGCCGCTCCTGGACCTGTGCCTGGCTGTCGTGCGGCGGACCGCGCTGGGCCGCTCGCCCTGGTCGGCGGACCGAGGGCACCTGCACCACAAACTCCTCGACATCGGCTACTCGCACCGCAGCGCCGTGGTGCTCATGTACCTGTGGACCAGCATCCTGGCCTTCGGCGGCCTCGCGTTCGCGATCTTCCCGTGGCACATAGTCCTGGCCGTCGATCTGGCGGCCGCCGCAATCATGGCCGTGGTGACCGCCTGGCCGTATCTGCGGCAGCGGGGGCCGGGGCAGATCGCCGGCACGCCGGAGTAGCATGCTCCGGCGCTTTTCCGAATAATTTCTATCTAATGTAGAATTCAGGGGCGGTACTTCGCCGCTCACCAAGACCTTCACCACGCACGCGACGATTGGGATCTGATGACCTCCAACGCCGAACCGGGACCCGCTTCCGGCAACGGACCCGTTGGTGTCTCCGGCCCCACAAAGTCCCTGTGGCTGAGACTGCTGGCCATGAGTTCGGCCGTCTCCGCCGTCGCCCTGCTGATGACCGGCGTCACCGCCTTCTTCTTCAACGGCGCCGTGGGATTCTGGTCCGCCCTCTTCGGAGGAGCCCTGGTGATGGCATTCTTTGCCATCAGCCTCGCGGTGGGCCACTTCGTCGGCCGCAACAACCCCTCCGGAGCCATCGGACTGTTCGTCGCGACGTATTTCGTCAAGGTCGTCGGCTTTGCCGTGGTCCTCTTCGTTATCGGTGCCCCCGCCTGGCTGCACGGCCGCTGGTTCCTGATCGGCGCCGTCGTGACCGTGGTGTTTTGGCAGGCGACCGAGATTTACGGTTTCAGCAAGGCCAGGCTCCAGATTTACAGCGATCCAGAACCCCGGAAAGGCGGCACGGATGTTTAGCCGCAAAACGGGCCGAAGGCCAGTTACCGGACCGATCAATAAGGTCGCCAAAACACCCAAAACCACGGCCGGTGCCCCCGGTGTATCCACGGACGGCAGCGACGGCGGATACAACGCCGGGATCGCCGTCTTTAGCTACATTGTTGGCGGAATCATCGTCTGGAGTTTGATAGGGTGGGGACTGGATAATCTGTGGGGAACCCGCTGGATTGTGCTCGCAGGCGCTCTGCTTGGAGCTGCGGGAGGGTTCTATCTTTCTCATATGCACGGCCTCACCAGTAACAGAACTTCAGCTGATGACGGCAATGCTGCACGTGGCCCGTCCCAGGACGAGGAACAGTAATGCCAAATAATTTCACAGGGGGAGAGGCGGGCAGCAATGTCGCCGGTCCCCGCCCAACGCCCAATGATGGACACTGCAGAGAGGAAACGCGTTGATCGCGCTTGCGCTCCCGGCCCAAGATTCTGGAACCTTCACGCCTCCTGGAATTGAAGAACTTCACCTGCCGGCTATCATCCCGTGGGGTGCAGCCGAAGGATTTTCCAAGCAGATGCTGCTGGTAATCCTGTCGGTTGTCATTATCGCTACATTCTTTGTGATCGCTGCGCGGAAGCAGCAGCTCGTTCCCGGCAAGCTGCAGTTCGCAGGCGAGGCCGCCTACAGCTTCGTCCGCAACGGCATCGCCAAGGACATCATCGGCGGCAGGGACTTCATGAAGTACGTCCCGCTGCTGTTCAGCCTGTTCTTCTTCATCCTGGTGAACAACATCTACGGTGCAATCCCGGTGATCCAGCTTCCGACCTTCTCGCACGTCGGCGGCGCCTACGTGATGGCAGCGATCGTCTATGTCACCTGGATCGCGATCGGCATCAAGAAGAACGGCCTGAAGTACTTCAAGCTGGCGACGGTTCCTTCCGGTGTCCCGTTCTACATTCTCCCAATCGTCGTCCCGATCGAGATCATCTCCAACTTCCTGGTCCGCCCGGTCACGCACAGCCTCCGTCTGTTCGCCACCATGCTGGCCGGCCACTTGATCGTGATGATCTCCGGTGCGGGCATTGAATTCCTCGTGATGCAGGAAAATGTTCTCCTCAAGGGCGCGTCCGCACTCGTCCTTGCAGGTGCCATCGCCATGTACATGCTCGAAGCACTGATCATGGTGCTGCAGGCCTACGTCTTCACGCTGCTGACCGCGATCTACATCGAAGGCGCGCTGCACGCCGACAGCCACTAGGCAAAGAGCCGCACGGCAGACGCCGAAAAGGCGCAGCGCCTGCGGCACAAAAAAGACTTCCCTTCACGGGGATGAAGCAACCCAAACAACCTGCCACTTGAGTGGCATCTTGAAAGGAAAAAAATGAACGGCACCATCAACGGCTCCCTCAACCTCATCGGCTACGGCCTCTCCGCCATCGGCGGTGGTATCGGTGTGGGTCTCGTGTTCGCTGCCTACATCAACGGTGTGGCACGCCAGCCGGAAGCCCAGCGCGTCCTGCAGCCGATCGCATTCCTCGGCCTCGCGCTGACTGAAGCCCTCGCCATCCTCGGCCTGGTCTTCGCGTTCGTTCTCAAGTAAACAGAACAACCGAACATCCAGAACCGAGTAGATAAGGACGGGTGAAATATGAATCAAACGATCATCTCAGCCGCCACCGAAGGCGGTACTAACCCCCTCGTTCCCAATCCTTGGGAGATGCTTGTCGTCTTCGCCGGCTTTGCTGTCCTCATGTACATCGTGGTCAAGTACGTTGTCCCGATGTTCGAGAAGACCTTCGCAGAGCGGGCCGAGGCCATCGAGGGTGGCATCGCCAGGGCTGAAAAGGCCCAGGCCGAGGCCTCCGCAGCACTCGAAGAGTACAAGCAGCAGCTGACGGAAGCCCGCACGGAAGCCAACCGCATCCGTGAGGAAGCACGCGGCGAAGGTGCCCAGATCCTGGCGGAGCTGAAGGAAAAGGCCGCTGCCGAGTCTGCCCGCATCACCGCACAGGCCCACGCCCAGATCGAATCCGAGCGCCAGGCGGCCGTTGTGTCCCTGCGCGCGGAGGTCGGCACGCTGGCCACGACGCTGGCGAGCCGCATCGTCGGCGAGGCACTGAGCGACGACGCACGGTCGGCCCGCGTGGTGGACCGCTTCCTGGCAGATCTGGAGAACCAGAACGCGGGTGTAGCTAAGTAATGGCAGGTGTATCGAGCGAATCGCTGGCCTCTGCGCTGGCGGCACTGGAAGCCAAGCTTCCCTCCGCGTCGCTGCAGTTGGCAGAAGAACTCTTCGGCATCCTGGGTACGGTGGACAGCTCGGCTGGCTTGCGCCGCGCCCTGACTGACCCGTCCCGCAGCGGTGACGAAAAGTCGGCGCTGGTCAAGCAGCTCTTCGGAGGAAAAGTATCCGCCGACGCTGTTGAGATCGCGGGCGGACTGGCCAGCTCCCGCTGGGCATCTGCACGGGATATCGGCGATGCACTCGAGACTCTTGCCGCTTCGGTGGTCATCGCTGTTGCCGAGAATAAGTCGGCAGTCTCTGCCTCCGGACTCACCGGACTGGAATCGCTGGAGAACGATCTGTTCGCCTTCAACCATTCCGTCGAGTCCAGCCACGAGGTCCAGCGCGCTCTGTCCGAGCCGCAGGCCAGCCCGGCCGCCAAGGTGACCCTCGCCGAGAAGCTCGTACCTGGTGCGAGCAAGGAAGCGAAGGTCCTGATCGGACAGGCCGTCACGGCTCCGCGTGGTCTCAAGGTCACCAGGCTCGTTGGCCGCTTCGCCGAGCTTGCCGCCAAGCGCCAGCAGCGCTGGATTGCAACGGTCAGCATCACCCGTCCGCTGACGGAGACCCAGACCAGTCGCCTGCAGGTGGGGCTGAATGCCCTCTACGGGCGCGAGCTCAAGATCAACATGAACGTTGACCCGGCACTCATCGGCGGGATCCGGATCCAGGTGGGGGATGAAGTGGTTGACGCTTCTGTCCTCGGCCGATTGGGTGAACTCCAGCGTCAGCTTGCTTAGCTAGCCGGACAAGCACAACCTAACGACAAGAAACCCCGGTCATCGTGAGCAACGATGATCACGAAAACAGGAGAGCAGGGACTGCAGATGGCCGAATTGACCATCAACGCCGACGACGTCCGTATTGCGTTGAACGAGTTCGCGGCGTCCTACGAACCCGGAAACGCAGAGCGCGTAGAGGTCGGCCGTGTAACAACCGCAGGTGACGGCATCGCCCGTGTTGAGGGCCTTCCCTCGGTCATGGCGAACGAGCTGCTTCGCTTCGAAGACGGCACCCTGGGCCTGGCCCAGAACCTCGATGTCCGCGAAATCGGCGTCATCGTCCTCGGTGACTTCACCGGAATCGAAGAAGGCCAGGAAGTGCACCGCACCGGACAGGTTCTGTCTGTACCGGTCGGCGACGCCTTCCTCGGCCGCGTGGTTGACCCGCTGGGCCAGCCCATCGATGACCTCGGCGAGATCAAGGCCGAGACCACCCGTGCCCTGGAACTCCAGGCGCCCGGCGTGACCCAGCGTAAGTCGGTTCACGAGCCGATGCAGACCGGCCTGAAGGCCATCGACGCGATGATCCCGATTGGCCGCGGCCAGCGTCAGCTCATCATCGGTGACCGCCAGACCGGCAAGTCGGCAATCGCGATCGACACGATCATCAACCAGAAGGCCAACTGGGCTTCCGGCGATGTCACCAAGCAGGTCCGCTGCATCTACGTCGCCATCGGTCAGAAGGCGTCCACGATCGCGGCCGTCCGTCAGACCCTTGAGGACAACGGCGCCCTGGAATACACCACGATTGTGGCTTCCCCCGCGTCCGACCCGGCAGGCTTCAAGTACCTGGCACCGTACGCCGGCTCGGCGATCGGCCAGCACTGGATGTACGGCGGCAAGCACGTCCTCATCGTGTTCGATGACCTGTCCAAGCAGGCCGAGGCCTACCGTGCAGTGTCACTACTGCTGCGCCGCCCGCCGGGACGCGAAGCCTACCCGGGCGACGTCTTCTACTTGCACTCCCGTCTGCTGGAGCGTTGTGCCAAGCTCTCCGACGAGCTCGGTGCAGGCTCGATGACCGGCCTGCCGCTGATCGAGACCAAGGCGAACGACGTTTCCGCCTACATCCCGACCAACGTGATCTCCATCACCGATGGCCAAATCTTCCTGCAGTCGGACCTCTTCAACGCCAACCAGCGCCCCGCTGTCGACGTCGGTGTGTCCGTCTCCCGCGTCGGTGGCGCCGCCCAGGTCAAGTCCATGAAGAAGGTCTCCGGTACCTTGAAGCTGGAACTGGCCCAGTACCGCGACATGCAGGCCTTCGCCATGTTTGCCTCGGACCTCGACGCAGCATCGCGCCAGCAGCTGACCCGCGGTGCACGCCTGATGGAACTGCTCAAGCAGGGCCAGTACTCGCCGTTCCCGGTCGAGAACCAGGTCGTCTCCATCTGGGCCGGCACCAACGGCTACCTCGACGACGTTCCGGTTGAAGACATCAACCGCTTCGAGACCGAGTTCCTGGAGCACCTCAAGCACAAGTCCTCCATCCTGACGACCCTGGCTCAGACCAACGTCATGGACGATGACACCGCAGAAGCACTGAAGACCGCGATCGTGGACTTCAAGAAGGGCTTCTTCGGCGAGGGAGACAACCTCCTGGTCGGTGCGGGGCACGAGGAGCACGCCCCCATCGGCGAGGATCAGGTCGACCAGGAAAAAATCGTCAAGCAGAAGCGCTAGTTTCGCTGGCAGGGACTGCCGGGACCCGCACGGGTTCCGGCAGTCCCGGCCATCGGGATCTTAGGAAAGGATAAGTATGGGAGCCCAGATCCGGGTCTACCGCCAGAAGATCAGCTCGACGACGTCGATGCGCAAGATCTTCAAGGCGATGGAACTGATCGCTACCTCGCGCATCGGCAAGGCCCGCGCACGCGTAGCAGCTTCACTGCCTTACGCAAACGCGATCACGCGTGCCGTTTCTGCTGTCGCAAGCCAGAGCGAAATCGACCACCCGCTGGTCACCGAGCCGGCGCAGATCCGCCGGGCCGCCGTCCTGGTTATCACCTCGGACCGTGGCCTCGCAGGATCGTACTCGGCGAGCGTCCTTAAGCAGGCCGAAGGCCTCAACGAGCTGCTGCACGAGGAAGGCAAGGAAGTCAAGACATTCCTGGTCGGCCGCAAGGGGCAGGCGTACTTCGACTTCCGGAACCGTCCGTACCACCGCGTATGGACCGGCAACACGGATGCACCGGAGTTCGCGACCGCTCGGGAAGTCAGCGAAGCACTGCTGGCTGACTTCGCCGCCGCCTACGAAGAGGGCGGCGTCGACGAAATCCACGTCGTCTACACCCGCTTCAAGTCGATGGTGACCCAGGAGCCGACGGTCGTCCGTCTGCTGCCGCTCGAAGTTGTCGAAGAGACGGCCGCGTCCGAATCGGACCTGCTGCCCCTCTACGAGTTCGAGCCGGAAACGGAGCAGGTTCTCGATGCCCTGCTGCCGCGCTACATCGAATCACGTATCTTCGCCGCCATGTTGCAGGCAGCGGCTTCCGAGCTCGCAGCCCGCCAGCGGGCGATGAAGTCCGCCGGCGACAATGCGACGGACCTCATCAAGAAGTACACGCGTCTGCGCAACACTGCCCGCCAGGCTGAAATTACGCAGGAGCTTTCCGAAATCGTGGCCGGCGCCGACGCGTTGAACGCGTCCTAGCCAGCCCGGGTCCGGACCCAGCTGTACCTGCACCAAAAGATAAACTTAACCCCACGCCATCTACTGAGTGAAGTGAGAGAGATGACTGCCACTGCTACCGAACACGTAGCCGCAACGTCCGGTGCTACCGGCCGTATTGCACGTGTTATTGGCCCGGTTGTCGACGTCGAATTCCCGGCTGACGCAATCCCCTCGATTTACCACGCACTCACCACCGAGATCACTCTCAACGGTGAGACCAAGACCATCACCTTTGAGGTTGCCCTGCACCTGGGCGACAACCTCATCCGTGCCATCTCCCTCCAGGCCACCGACGGACTTGTCCGCGGTACCAGCGTGGTGGACACCGGTGCCCCGATCTCCGTGCCCGTGGGCGACGGCGTCAAGGGACACATCTTCAACGTGCTGGGCCAGCCCCTCGACGTTGCCGAGTCCGAACTCCAGATCACCGAACGCTGGCCGATCCACCGCAAGGCTCCCGCCTTCGCGACCCTGGAAGGCTCCACCGAGATGCTGGAAACCGGCATCAAGGTGATCGACCTCCTCACCCCGTACATCAAGGGTGGCAAGATCGGTCTGTTCGGTGGTGCCGGCGTCGGCAAGACCGTGCTGATCCAGGAAATGATCACCCGTGTTGCCCGCAACTTCGGCGGCACCTCGGTGTTCGCCGGTGTCGGCGAGCGTACCCGTGAAGGTAACGACCTCTGGGTTGAAATGGAAGAGGCAGGCGTCCTCAAGGACACCGCCCTTGTATTCGGCCAGATGGACGAGCCGCCGGGAACGCGTCTGCGCGTGGCCCTGTCCGCCCTGACCATGGCGGAGTACTTCCGCGATGTGCAGAACCAGGACGTGCTGCTCTTCATCGACAACATCTTCCGCTTCACCCAGGCAGGTTCCGAGGTTTCCACCCTCCTTGGCCGCATGCCTTCGGCCGTGGGCTACCAGCCCAACCTGGCTGACGAGATGGGTCTCCTCCAGGAGCGCATCACGTCCACCAAGGGCCACTCCATCACCTCGATGCAGGCCATCTACGTTCCCGCAGATGACTACACCGACCCGGCTCCGGCCACGACCTTCGCACACCTCGACGCGACCACGGAACTTTCCCGTGAAATCGCCTCCCGTGGTCTGTACCCGGCCGTTGACCCGCTGACGTCGACCTCCCGCATCCTGGATCCGCAGTACATCGGCCACGACCACTACAACACGGCCGTCCGCGTCAAGCAGATCCTGCAGAAGAACAAGGAACTTCAGGACATCATCGCCATCCTCGGCGTTGACGAACTCTCTGAAGAAGACAAGATCGTCGTGTCGCGTGCACGCCGCATCCAGCAGTTCCTCTCGCAGAACACCTACACCGCCAAGCAGTTCACCGGCGTCGAAGGCTCCACCGTGTCCATCAAGGACACCGTTGAAGGCTTCACCGCGATCTGCGACGGCGACCTCGACCACGTAGCAGAGCAGGCGTTCTTCAACGTCGGCGGCCTGGACGACGTCGAGCGCCAGTGGGCCAAGATCCAGGAACAGACCAAGTAATATGGCTGAGCTTGAGGTTGAGATTGTCGCAGCGGACCACTTCGTGTGGTCCGGAGCGGCCAAGATGGTCAAGGCCCGCACCAGCGATGGTGAAATCGGAATCCTGCCCGGCCACTCGCCCCTGCTGGCGATTCTGGCCGAAGGTGAACTGGCAATCGAGCCGGTGTCCGGTGACCGCATCTCTGTAGTTGTTGATGGCGGGTTCTTCTCCGTCGACAACAACAGGGTGGTCATTGTTGCTGACAACGCCCAAATGGGCGAAGCGGCTACTGCGGGGATCCGCTAGCACGACCTTGATGAACGATATTGGTTTGCCGTTCATCGTCCTGGCAACTGCGTTTGCGTTGCTGGTCTTTGCACTGTGTCTTTCGGGGGTGCGCCGCTTCAATCTGCGGCGTGCCCTCGGCACGGTGGACGCCTCCATCTGCACGGCTGGAAAAAGCTGGCAGATGGGGGTTTGTCGTTATCAGGACAACGAGCTCGAGTGGTTCCGGCTGGTCTCACTGAGTGTCCGTCCCAAGCACACCTTCCGGCGCAGCTCCCTGGAGCTGCTGGGCCGGCGCAAGCCCACCGAATCAGAGCTCCTCAAGGTCCAGCCTGACGCCGTGATCGTGGAGCTCCGCTACGAAGGCCAGGAGGTCCTTCTTGCGATGCGGTTCGACGCCTACACGGGATTGTCTTCCTGGCTTGAGGCCGGACCGGTCATCGGCGTCGGCACCTGGCGCTAGCGCCTGTGGACGCATCATGGCTGGGCGTCTGGAAGCAGGGCGTGCGCCGGACGCTGGCGCATTTCCGGGCGGTACCGTTCACTCTGACGGTCCTCGCGGCCTTCCTGGCCATCGGGGCGCTCACGGGCAGCTTCCTGTCCGGGGCGCCGCACGCGTTGCTGCCCATTGTGTCCGTCAGCGCCCCGGGCCTGAAGGCAGGGCACTGGTGGTCGCTGTTCACCTCCCTGTTCTTCGCCAGCAATCTGCTGGCCTACCTCGCCGCGTCGCTCATGATCCTGCTGCTGCTGGGCCTCGCCGAGCGGCACCTGGGCACGCTCCGGACGGCCGTGTTCTTCTTCGTCGGCCAGTTCGCGGCGGTGACCCTGTTCCTGCTGATCACGCAGCTTGCCCGCTACCTCGGCGACGGCTGGCTGGGCCTCATGGTCAGTGCCCGGCTGATCGGCCCCTACGCGGCCGTCCTCGCCGTCGTCCTGGCGGCCAGCGGGCTTCTGCCGACGCTATGGCAACGGCGCCTGCGGACCGCCGTCGTGTCCGTCTCCCTGCTGCTGGTGCTTTATGTGGGCCATGCGGAGACCGTGGTGGGGCTCTGCGGGGCACTCGCCGGCCTGGCCGCGGGCTGGTGGATCCAGGGCGACCGGGGCACGCTGCACCGCCACCGTTCAACGGGACGGGAAACGCGGAACCTGCTGGCCCTCACGGTGACCATCTTCGCGGTGGGACCGATCCTTACTGCCGTTGTCAGCAGCCCCACCGGGCCCCTCGCCTTGTTGCGCGACGTCGTGCTGAACCCGTTGCCCACGCTGAGCCAGCTGGAAGAAAACTGCGGCGGTACCGTTGACGTCAACTGCCTGGAGGCCGGCCGCGCCGGTTTCGCCGGTCCGCTCGGCCTCGCGCTGGCGGTCGTCCCGGTGGTCCTCCTGCTGATCTGCGCGGACGGCATGCGGCAGGGCCGCCGGCTTGCCCTGCGGATCGCCATCATTGTCCAGCTGGGGGTGACGGCCCTCGCCGCTGTGTACCTCGCCCTGTTCGCCCGCATTCCGCACTATCCCAACGGGCCCCGCCCGGCCGTCATGGGCTCAGGCTTCGTCCACGTCCTCCCGCTCGTGGCCGTTCCGCTGCTGGTCGTGGTGCTGCTCTGGTTCAACCGGCGGCAATTCAGGGTGGAGACGGCTCCGCTGGCCCGGCGGACCCTGGGGCTGGTGGTCGGCGGCACGTGGCTGGCGCTCACCGGCGCCTACACGGGGGCGTGGCTGGCGGCCGGCGGGATGGACCGCGACGGCGGACCGCTGGGCCTGGTGGCGGAACTGGCCCGGCAGTACCTGCCGCTGCCCATTCCGGGCGCCTACAGCCGGCTGTTCCAGAACCGCAACGCCGTCGAGGCCTTCTTGTTCGCCTATGCCGGCATCATCTTCTGGGGCGTAGCCCTCGCCGCGGTCTGGCTGGTCCTGCGGCGGCGGCTTCACGGTACCGGGATGACCGGTACCGACGTCGGCTCCGGGGACCGGGACACGGCCCGTGAGCTCATCCGCCAGGGCGGCGACTCACTGTCCTGGATGGCGCTCTGGGAACCGAACAAATACTGGTTCACGCCGGACCGTCGCGGCGGGATCGCCTACCAGCAGCACGGCAACATTGCCCTGACGCTGGCCGGACCGTTCGGACCCGCGGCGCTCCATCAGGAGACCGCGGCCGGCTTCATGCGTTACTGCGCCGAAAACGCCCTGATCCCGTGCTTCTACTCCTGCACCGACGGACTCTGGCCGATGCTCAGTGCCCGGGGCTTCCGCAGGGTGGCCGTGGCCCAGGAAACCAGGCTTGCGGTGCGCGAACTCGAGTTCAAAGGCAAGCAATGGCAGAACGTCCGCACAGCCCTGAACCGTGCCGCGAAGACCGGCGTCCGCGCCGTCTGGGGCCGCTACAGCGGGTTTCCGGCCCCGCTGCGCGCCCAGCTCAGCGAGGTCTCCGAAGAATGGGCGGCTCAAAAGCACGTCCCCGAAATGGGTTTTACGCTCGGCAGCATGGACGAGCTCGACGACGACGACGTGCTCTGCTGCCTGGCCGTGGACTCCGCGGGACGGGTGCACGGCGTCACGAGCTGGCTGCCGGTTTTCGAGGACGGGCGGATCGTGAGCTGGACCCTGGACTTCATGCGCCGGCGCGGGGACGCTTTCCCCGGCGTCATGGAGTTCCTCATCGCCTCCGCCGTCCGGGAGCTCAAGCGCACCGTGGAGGTCATCTCCCTGTCCGGCTCACCGCTGGCCAAGGACCGCTCCGGAGACGATGCGCGGGAGCGCGAAGGCGACGACGGTGGCGGTGCCTTGGGCGGCGGCCGCGGGGGAGGAAACGCGGGGGACGGCGACGGGGCGCCGGGCGCCGGCGGACAAGGCGACGCGGGACCGGAGGGCCTGGCCGGAATCCTCGACGTCGTGGGCCGGGCCCTGGAGCCGATCTACGGCTTCCGTTCGCTGGCAACCTTCAAGTCGCGCTTCAAACCGGACTACCGCACGCTGTACCTGTACTACCAGGATCCGCTGCAGCTGCCCGCGATGGGCCGGGCCCTGAGCCGGGCTTACCTTCCCGGGTTGTCCGTCCGGCAGAGCGCACGCCTGCTGCGGACCCTGGTGCGGTAGTTGCCGCGTTGTGTGTCCCCGACCGCAGAACTCGGACTAATGTCTGAGCTAGACTGGCCTGCCGCGGCTCGGACCCGGGTTTTCAGCAGTGCCGAATTAGCAGTGCCGAATTAGTAGTGCCGAATTGACGAGGATGAGGTATTTACATGGCCGAGGAAATTGATGTCGTAGTTATCGGGATGGGCCCGGGCGGTGAGGCCGCCGCCGGGGAACTGGCAGAAGCGGGCCTCTCGGTGGTGGGAATCGAAGGACGCCTGGTCGGCGGGGAATGCCCCTACTACGGCTGCATTCCGAGCAAGATGATGATCCGGGCCGGTAACTCCCTGGCAGAGGGGCGAAGGGTCCGCGGCCTCGCCGGGGAGACAGACGTCCGCCCCGATTGGGTGCCGGTGGCGGATCGGATCCGCTCCGAGGCGACCGATGACTGGGACGACACTGTCGCCGTCGACCGCTTCACCGGCAAAGGCGGCCGCTTTGTCCGCGGCCGGGGCCGAATCGTCGGACCGCGGACTGTCAGCGCCGCCGGCCAGGAGTTCGCCGCCCGCCGTGCCATTGTGGTCAATACCGGTACGGAACCGATGATTCCTCCGATCCCGGGGCTGGCCGACGTGCCCTACTGGACAAACCGGGAGGCAATCGCCGCCGCCGAGGTCCCGGAATCCCTCATCGTTATCGGGGGAGGAGCCATCGGCGCGGAACTGGCGCAGGCATTCGCGCGATTCGGTAGCCGGGTCACCGTTCTGGAAGCGGCACCGGGCCTGCTGCCCCCGGAAGAGCCCGAGGCCGGCAAGCTCCTCGGGGACGTGCTCCGCGAGGAGGGCATCGACGTCCATGTCGGGGCACGGATAGGAAACGTCCGGCACTCTGCCGGCACGTTCACGGTAGACCTCGGCGGTTTCACCATCAGCGCCGGCAGGCTTCTGGTCGCAACGGGCCGCACTACCGGTCTCGAATCCCTCGGCGTGGCTGCGCTGGGCCTGGACCCGGCTGCCCGGTTCCTTGACCCCGATGAGCACATGCTGATTGCCGACGGCGTCTACGCCATCGGGGACATCACGGGCAAGGGCGCCTTTACGCATATGTCCATGTACCAGGCAGCCATCGCCACGGCGCATATCCTTGGCCGCGACCTGGCCCCGGCCGAATACCACGCGGTTCCGCGGGTGACCTTCACCGACCCCGAGATCGGTTCCGTGGGCATCACCGAGGCCCAGGCACGGGGGAAGGGCCTGAGCGTGCGTGTCGGTTTCACGGACCTTTCCACCTCCGCCCGCGGCTGGATCCACAAGTCCGGCAACCAGGGCTTCATCAAGCTCGTCGAAGACTCCGACCGCGGCGTACTGGTCGGTGCGACGTCTGCGGGCCCTGCCGGAGGCGAGGTCTTGTCGGCCCTGACACTGGCCGTCCACGCCGGGATTCCGGTCAGCACGCTGCGGCGGATGATCTACGCCTATCCAACATTCCACCGCGCCATTGATGACGCGTTGGGCCGTCTTAAGTGAACCCGACGGCGTGTACCGATGACTGGTGAGCCCATTGCCAACTACGGGATGCTCTCTGATTGCCGCTCCGCCGCGCTTGTGAGCGCCGCGGGTTCCGTGGACTGGTTGTGTTTTCCGCGCTTTGACAGTCCGTCGGTGTTTGGCCGGATCCTGGGCGAGGACGCGGGATTCTGGTCGATCCGGCCAGTGGACGAGCACTCCTCGACCCGGCGCTACCTCGGGCCCACGATGGTGCTTGAGACGGTCCACACCACGGCCGACGGGACCGTGACGGTCACCGATGCCTTGGTACTGGGGGACGGGAACCGGGGCCACGAGCTCGGTGCGGGCGCGCCCGGAACGTTGCTGCGGCAGGTGGCCTGCCTCGACGGCGAAGTCGCGATGGAGGTAATTTTCGCACCCCGGCCGGAATACGGGCTGGTCCGGCCCCTCCTTGAGGCAACGGCCGGCGGCGTCTTAGTCCACGGCGGAGCCGATGTCCTGGCCTTCTCCACCCCGGTCCCCTTCGACCTGGATGCTGGCGAAGCGATGGCGAAGCCGGTTCTGCGCGCCGGAGATGTCCTGGGATTCGCGCTTCACCACGAGAATGCCGGGCCGGTACCGCCGGCGTTCTGGAGCCAGGGGGACATCGCGCGCCGGATTGAGGACACGCTGGAGGGCTGGGGCAGCTGGTCACAGATGCACCAGAGGTACGAGGGGCCGTGGCAGGACCTGGTCGCTTCCAGCGGCAGGGTCCTGCAGGCACTGACGTTCTATCCGACCGGTGCGATTGTCGCCGCCCCGACCACGTCCCTGCCCGAGGTCGCCGGCGGCACCCGGAACTGGGATTACCGGTACACCTGGATCCGGGATGCCAGCATGACCCTTCAGGCACTGTGGGTGGCCGCCTGCCCGGACGAGGCCGGAAGGTTTTTCCAGTTCCTCGCGGAGGCTGCCGCCGATCGGCTGACCGGCGGCGACGAGCTGCAGATCATGTACGGTATCGGCGGGGAACGCGACCTGTCCGAACGTGAACTCGCCCACCTTCCCGGCTGGCGCGACAGCGCCCCGGTGCGGGTGGGCAACGGCGCATGGAACCAGCGCCAGCTCGACGTCTATGGCGAACTCCTCGACGCCGCCGCCACACTCCCGGACTATCTCAACGACATGGCTCCCGGGACGCGGCAGTTCCTTGCCGACGCAGCCGACGCCGCCGCATCCCGCTGGCAGTCAAGGGACCAAGGGATCTGGGAAGTCCGTGGCGCTCCCCGTCACTACCTGCATTCGAAACTGATGTGCTGGGTGGCCGTGGACCGGGCCATCGCCCTCGCCAACGTCCTGGATGCCGAAGACAGGGTTCCACACTGGAATCAGACCCGGCAGCAGCTCGCCGATTCGATCCGCAGGAACGGCTGGAACGAGACCGCCGGCGCCTATACCCAGGCCTACGGCTCCGAAGATCTGGACGCGTCCGCGCTGATGCTCTCCATCGTCGGCTTTGTCCCCGCCGATGATCCCCGCATGCTGGCAACGATCGACGCCATCGAGAACCGGCTCACCGACAGCCGGGGCCTGGTATACCGGTATCAGGCCGGCGACGGGCTCTCCGGGGATGAGGGAACGTTCCTGCTGTGCACGTTCTGGCTGGCCCATGCCCTGGCACTTGCCGGACAGACCCGCCGCGCCCGCACCGTCTTCGAACGGGCTGCGGGATTCGCCACCGATCTGGGCCTGCTGGCCGAAGAGGTCGCGCCGGACAGCAACGAGCTGCTCGGAAACTTCCCGCAGGCCTTCAGCCATATCGGCCTCGTCAACGCCGTCTGGGCAATCCGTGCCGCCGAAGACAAAGACCGGCCTCCTGCCGCCGTCGACGGCGACGACGCCCTGTGACTCGTCCCTGACGGGTCCGCTTTCCGGGAATCCGGCGCCGTGCGGTCCTTCGGCCGAAATGATCTGCAGCTGCGTCTAAAAGCAGCGGGACGGAAAAACCACGGCGCCCAACAAAGCAGGGCGCCTAACAAAGCAGGGCGCCCAACAATGCAAAAAATGATCCCCGGCACTAATGCCGGGGACCATTTATTGCGGGAATTGCCGCAGCAGTTCCGTGCGGGAGACTAGACCAGCGTCACGCCGGTAGCCTGGGGGCCCTTGGCGCCCTGGCCGATCTCGAACTGAACGCGCTGGTTCTCGTCGAGGGTCTTGAAGCCGCCGGTCTGGATCTCGGAGTAGTGAACGAAGACATCGCCATCGGAGTCATCCGGGGTGATGAAGCCGAAGCCCTTTTCTGCGTTGAACCACTTGACGGTTCCCTGTGCCATTTGTTTCTCCTCATTGTGGATCTTGAATAAGTCCGGCGCACTTCACACCGGCCTTGGTCACTCTGCGAGAAGAACCTTGGCTTCGGGCCCGGATCCCGGACCGTGGCGGCAGGAGCTTCACGCTCGCAACATGTCTTGCGAGCATGAAAAAACACCTACACAAAGACTCGTATAAGAATTTCATGACACTTGCTTCAGGTCAACGGGCGCAAGCGAGAATTGCATAAATTTTGTGCAAAGAATCCCTTAACGCGAATCCGCGCCCGGAAAAGCCTGCCCGGGGCGTACTTAGAAGAGCCGGGACTCGCTGTCGTCAACGCCGCGCATGGCGTCGTAGTCCAGGGTGACGCAGTCAATTCCGCGGTCCTTGGCGAGGACCTTGGCCTGCGGCTTGATCTGCTGGGCCGCGAAGATCCCCCGGACCGGTGCCAGTAGCGGGTCCCGATTGAGCAGTTCCAGGTAGCGGGTTAGCTGTTCGACGCCGTCGATGTCACCGCGCCGCTTGAGCTCAATGGCCACGGTGGCGCCGTCGGCGTCCCGGGCGAGGATGTCCACCGGGCCGATCGCGGTGAAGTATTCGCGGCGAATCAGGGAGAACCCGGTCCCGAGCAGTTCAATCTGCGCAGCCAGCAGTCGCTGGAGGTCCGCCTCGACGCCGTCCTTGATCAGGCCGGGATCCTGGCCCAGTTCGTGGGAGGTGTCGTGCAGCTGCTCATGAATGTTGATGATGAGCCGGTCATCGGTCTTGGCGGACTGGACCGTCCACTGCTCGACGACGCCGACCTCGACGTCGACCTCGTCCGGGGTGGAGACCCGCAGCGAGGCAGGCGGGCTCATCCAGTTCAGCGGCTTGTAGGACCCGCCGTCGGAATGGACCAGGACCGAGCCGTCGGCCTTGACCAGCAACAGGCGGGTGGCCAGCGGGAGGTGGGCTTTGAGGCGGCCGACATAATCGACAGAGCAACGGGCTATGACTAAACGCACCCGGTCCACTCTACCGTCTGTGCCGGGGGAGCAGGGAGGCAGCCGGGCTGGGGCAGAATGGAACCATGCCGCGTTCCAACCGACCCCGTCGCACAGTGTCAGGAAAGACCGTGTCAGGAAAATCGGGCTCCGGCGCCAAACACGGAGCCAGGAACGGTCCGGCGCCGGAACTTGATCTGGAGCGGGCACGCTCGGGTTTTGCCCGCCGGGAGAGCGCGCCGGACGGCGAATGGATGGTCCGCTCCATCACCGCAAGCCGTGCCGAGAAGACCTACATCTGCCCCGGCTGCTCCACGGCCGTGCTGCCCGGGATCGCCCACCTGGTGGTCTGGTCCGATGATCACCTCTTTGGCGCCGCCGCTGGCCTAGCGGAGCGCCGGCACTGGCACAGCAACTGCTGGCGGTCACGGACGTACCGGTATCGCTAACGGGTAGGACAGGTATCGCTAACCGTTATCGCTAAGCTTGTCAGCATGACTTTTGATCCGGCGTCGTACGTCTTCACCCAGCCGTCCGCGCCCACCCCCATCCGCGCTTCCACCGTCCTGCCGGCCCGCCGCGAGAACGTCGAACTCCGGACCTCGGACGGACACCGGCTGGTGGGCGAGCTGGCGGTCCCGGAATCGGGCGAGATCAAGGCAACGCTCATTACGCTGCACCCGCTGCCGACGCACGGCGGCTTCATGGACTCGCACGTCTACCGCAAGGCGTCCTACCGGCTGCCCGCCCTGGCCGGGATCGCCGTGCTGCGCTTCAACACCAGGGGCACGTCCTCGCCGCGGGGGACCAGCGGGGGCGCCTTCGAGGAAGGCATCGGCGAGCGTCTCGACGTCGAGGCTGCCGTGCAGTTCGCAGTGGACCGCGGCCTGCCGAACCGATGGCTCGTTGGCTGGTCCTTCGGTACCGAGCTCGCCCTCATGTATGGCGCCACGGAGCCGGTGGCCTCGGAGATCGAGGGGGCTGTCCTGCTCTCACCCCCGCTGCACCGGGCGACGGACGTGCACCTGAAGGAGTGGGCCGAGGCCGGCAAACCGCTCAAGGTCCTGGTCCCCGAACACGACGACTACCTGCAGCCCGCGGCGGCGGCGGAGAGGTTCGCCGTCGTCCCGCAGGCCGTGGTGGTAGGCGTCGACGGCGCCAAGCACCTGTGGGTGGGGGAGAAGTACGCCGGGCGCGTGCTTAACGAAATCGTGGACGAGGTCCTGCCTGGACGCGCCGCGACCGGCAGTGCCGGAACCGGAAGCGCTGGAACCGTGCTGCCCCAGGAATGGGACGGGCCGGTGGCCACGGCTCACGCCTGAGCCGGCAACGCCGCGCCTCATAGTCAAAATAGTCGAAACCGCACCGAAAAAGGACAGTCGCACCGTGGATCCACGGTGCGACTGTCCTTTGCCGGTGCGAAAACGACTTAGCGGTTGTCCTGGCGGGCGATGAAGATCTCCTTGAGCAGCAGTAGGACCGCCGCCGCAGTGGGGATGGCGATCAAGGCACCGAGCACGCCGAGCAGGCTGCCGCCGGCGATGACCGAGATGACGGCGACGGCACCGGGCACCGCCACGGCTTTCTGCATGATCCGCGGCGAGATGAAGTAGGCCTCGAACTGGAGGTAGGCGAAATAGCAGATGGCGAACACGAGCGCCGTCTGCCAGCCGGCCGTCAGCGCAACCAGTGTCACCAGGCAGCCGGCAATCATGCCGCCCACGAGCGGGATGAACGCCAGCAGGGCCACGACGAACGCCAGCAGCGTTCCGAACGGCACGCCGATGATCGACATCACGATGAAGGCGAAGGTGGCGTTCAGTACCGCCACGACGGCCTGGCCGATCACGTAGTTGCCCACCGAACCGGTAATTTCCTCCGACAGGGCTTGAACCCGGTGGCGGCGCGAGCGCGGCGCGAGCCGGTAACCCCATTTCTTCATGGCGGGCAAAGCCGCGAGGAAGTACAGGCTCAGGACCAGCACGATCAGCGCGCCGAACAGCCCGTTGGCCACCGTGGAGCCGAAGCCCACAACGCCGCCGAAGATGCCGCCCATGGCATCCGGGTTGTTGACGAACTTCTCGAGCTCCTGCGTGATGCGGTCCCGTATGCCGAATTGCTGGTCAATGCTCCGGAAGAAGTCTGAGTCAACGAACTCCTGGACCCACTTCGGCGCCTGCTGCACAATTTGCGTCACCTGCTGCACGATGGTGGGGATCAGGGTGGCAAAAAACGCCGCGACCGCCAGGGCCAGGGTGGCAACGGCCATGAGGATGCCGGCGGCCCGGGGGACGTTCTTGCCTTCGAGCCAGCGCACCACCGGGTCCAGTCCGAGGGTGATGAACAGCGCCGTGACGATCCACAGGAGCAGCTGCGTGGTATTCGAGCCGATCCAGTAGACCAGGAGTGCGACGCCCACGCCCACCGTGCCCATGAAGCCCATATATAGGGGATGCTGGGCGGACATCCGGGGGCCGGGACTGCCGAAGCGTCCGGCGTCACCGGCCTCGCCTACCCCTTCGTCCTCGGCCTCGTGCTCAGGAGGCATTTCGAAGCGGAGCCGCGGCTGGGCTCCCGGCAGGGGCTGACGCAACCGCCGGGCCAAGGACAAAAGCACTCCGGCGGCGGCAACCCGGGGGCGGGAGGCAATCGGCTGCGGGGCAGGTTTCTGGTTGCCGGATTCCTGGGCTTCTTCCGGTCCTGCGGAGGACGAATCCGTATCTTCAGTCACTGCGGTGAATGCCCTTAATTCTCTGCGGCGCCATGGCGGCTGCGCTGGTGTGATGATCACCGCAAACACTATCAGCAGGCTTGTCAGCTCAAAGGCGGGGCGCCGGCGCGGGGGTCCCGGACGGGGGCGGGCCGGGCCGCCGATCTGACTCGCGGGTAACAAAACGGTTACTATTGAAGCTACGTGTCCGCTGATGATTGGTGTATTTTGCGTTTCAAGACTGCAGTCGCCCTGGTGCTGCTCGGCCTCCTGACACTGCTGGCTGGAATTGGCCAGAAGACCTTTTGGGCTCCTCCGGAGACCATCACGGCCACCGCTCCGGCCGGTACTGCGGCGCCGCTGACCGTCTTCGACGAGAAGCTGAGGACGCTGCACCCCGGGACCGTGAAGATCAACGTCAAGGGCGAGGGCAGCTTCATGCTGGCAGCAGGACGCCCGGACGACGTCAACGCCTGGGTGGGCAAGACCGCGCACAACACGGTCGCCGGCGTGTCCGGCGACGGCAAGGCGCTGCAGCTGACGCATACCGACGGCGAAGCAACCGCGCCGTCGCCCGCCGGATCGGATCTTTGGGTCACCACCGAAAACGCCAGCGGTGAAATGAACTATTCCTGGAACGCGCCGGCAGACGGCGACTGGTCCCTCCTCCTCGCAACGGACGGCACCAAGCCCGCGCCGAGCACCATCACGATGACCTTCCCGAACGACACCTCCACGCCCTGGGCCATTCCGTTCATGGTGCTCGGCGGCCTGCTCATCATCGCCGGCGTGGCACAGCTGGTCCTCAAGCCCAAGGCCGGCAACCGGAGCTCCGGCACCCCGACCGGCGGGGGCGAAGGCAGCCCGTTCGTCCGCCGCGCGCAGGCCAAGGCCGCGGCACGCCGCGGAAGCCGGGGTTCAACGGCCGGCACGCAGCCGGCCACGCCTGGAGAGACTGCCCCCGACACCGCGCCGCAGCCGGCCATGCCTGAAAAGACCGCGCCCGAAAAAACCGCTCCAGGGAAGACTGCGCCCGAAAGAACCGTGCGTGAACAAACCGTGCGTGAACAAACTGTGCCCGAGCAGAAGCGGGGTGCCCGCACCGCACGCCGTGCCGGCGTCATGGTTGCCTTCTTGACGGCCGCCGCCGTCACCGGAACCTCCGTGGCGGCCCATGCCAGCCAGACGCCGGCCCCCTCGCCGAGCGCCAGCGCCCCGGCATCCAGTGCTCCGGCTGCCAGTGCCCCTGCCTCTAGTGCCCCTGCCTCGGCCAGCGCGACTCCGGGCACCTCGGGCCCGGACCAGGCCGCCGATGCCCCGGTGCTCCTGGACGCCCAGTTCCGCCGCGTCCTGGAACAGGTTGCCGGTGCCGTCGATGCCGGCGACGCCGCCAAGGACGCCGCCAAACTGCAGCCGCGCGTGGCACAGTCCGAGCTCGAGGTGCGCACGCAGAATTACAAGATCCGGTCCCAGGTGGGTTCCTACGAGGCCCGCATGCCGGTCCGCTCCACGAAGCTCCTGACCACCGTGGTCACCAACAAGCGCAGCTGGCCCCGGTCCGTCATGGCCGTGACGCAGGGCGAGGGCAACGTTGTCCCGCAGGTGCTGACGCTGACGCAGGCCTCCCCGCGGGACAACTACAAGCTCGTCAGCAGCACGCCGCTGCAGCCCGGAGCCACGTTCCCGGCGATCGGGCGGGGCGGCACGGAGACGCTGGCGCCCTCGGACAAGTCGGGCCTGCTGTACAGCGGCGAGGAAGCGCTCGCCGGGCTGGGTGACCGCCTGACCAAGGCCGACTCCGCCTTCAAGGACAAGCTCGTCGAAGGCCAGTCCTCCCCGTACATCGCCGACACCCTCGCCTACCAGGCCGACGTCGTCACGTCCGGGGTCAACGGCACCTTTGCCTTCACGCACAAGGTAGCCCCGGAGAACACTGTCGTGTTCCGTACGGCCGACGGCGGGGCGCTGGTCCTGGGCCGCCTGAACTTCTCCTTCGACGGCACTCCGAAGGCTGAGGGCGACAAGCTCACGATCGGCGACGACGCGGCTGCCCTGGCCGGCGGTAAGGAGACCAGCACCGGCATGGTGCTCAACTTCGCCGAGTCGGTGGCGGTCTATGTTCCGCCGGCAGGGTCCAAGGATCCGATGAAGCTCGTGGCCGCCACCCGCGGCCTGGTCGGAGCGGCTTTCAAGTAGCCCTTACCGGCGGCGCGGGTGGCGCCGGGCAGGGCTTCAATGGCTAGAGTGGAGCTATGACAACGCCAGCTTCCCGACCGGTCCCGCCAGTTGCCGCCAACCCGCTGAACCTGCGCGGCGCCGTCGATCTCTCCGCCTTGAAACAGCGCCCGGCGCCGCCGGCTGCAGGTGCGGGCCGGACAGGCTCCACCGACGCTCCGCCCACTCCTGCAGCCGGCGGCGCCGAACACGCCAGCCGTCCGCTGCGGGTAGACGTCACCGAAGGCAACTTCCAGGAGCTGGTGGAGCTCTCGGCGCAGGTGCCCGTGGTGATCGCCCTGTGGGCCTCCTATTCGCCGGACTCCGGGCAACTGGTGGGCGTCCTGGAGGACATCGTCGAAAGCTACGACGGCCGGCTGGTGCTCGGCGCCGCGGACATCGATGCCTTTCCGCAACTGGCCCAGGCCTTCCAGGTTCAGGCCGTGCCGACCGCCGTCGCTGTCGTCAAGGGCCAGCCCGTCCCGCTCTTCCAGGGCGGTGCCGACGAGGAGCAGGTGCGCAGCCTGTTCGATGAACTCCTCAAGGTTGCCGCGGCCAACGGCGTGACCGGACGGATCGGCGCCGGCGGTCCCGGCAGCGGGGAACCGGAGGCTCCGCCGCTGTCGCCGCTGCACCAGGCCGCATTCGACGCGATCGAGGCCGGCCACTACGACGCGGCCGCTGCCGCCTACCGTCAGGCCCTGAACGAGATGCCCTCTGACGCCGAGGCCAAGGCCGGGCTGGCGCAGGTGGAACTCATGGCACGCCTCCAGTCCTTTTCCGGGCCCGACGCCGACGCCCTCCGCCGGCTCGCCGCCGATGAGCCGGACAACCTCGACGCCCAGCTTGGCGTCGCAGACCTGGACATCGCCGGCGGCCACATCGAGGACGGCCTCGGCCGGATCGTGGCGTTCATCGGCCGGAACTTCGGCCCGGAACGGGAGACCGCCCGGGTCCGGCTGCTCGAACTCTTCGACGTCGTGGGCACCGGCGACGAGCGCGTCGCCAAGGCTCGTCAGGGACTGGCCCGGGTGCTGTTCTAGTGGGATCCGCACTCTTCACGCCGCTGGAGCTGAGGTCCCTGCGGCTGCAGCACCGCGGCTGGGTTTCGCCGATGTGCCAGTACAGCTGCGAGCCCGAAACCGGCGAGGGGGTGCCCACCGACTGGCACCTCATGCACCTGGGCTCGTTCGCCACCGGGGGAGCGGCCCTCATCCTCACCGAGGCCAATGCCGTGAACGCGGAGGGCCGGATCAGCCCCCGCGACGCCGGCATCTACAACGACCGCCAGGCCGCGGCCTGGGAACGCATCACTGCCTTCGTGCACCGGCACGGCACTGCGGAGACCAGGATCGGCACCCAGCTGGCGCACGCCGGCCGCAAGGCGTCGTCCTACTGGCCGTTCTCCGGAAAATCGGGCAGCGTACCGGCGGCCGAGGGCGGCTGGGACACCGTGGGTCCCGGCAACGGTGCCTTCGACGGCTACGCGCCGCCGTCGGCCATGACTGACGCGGAGATCGACGGCGTGATCGCCGATTTCGCCGCAGCTGCCGTGCGGGCCGTCGCTGCCGGTTTTGACACGATCGAGATCCATGGCGCCCACGGCTACCTGCTGCACCAGTTCCAGAGCCCGCTCGTCAACGACCGCACGGACCGCTGGGGCGGGGACGAGGCCGGCCGGAACCGGCTGACGCTTGCCGTGGTGGACGCCGTCCGCGGCGTCATCCCCGACTCCATGCCGCTGCTGCTGCGGATCTCTGCCTCCGACTGGGCGCCGGGCGGGATCGAGGCCGAGGCCTCTGTCCGGCTGGCCGGCGCCGCCGCGGAGCACGGAGTGGACCTGGTGGACGTTTCTTCCGGCGGCGCCGTGGCGCACCAGCAAATTCCGATCGGTCCCGGCTACCAGACCGGGTTCTCGGCCCGGATCCGGCGCGAAACCGGGGTCAAGACCGGCACGGTGGGACTGCTGACCTCGGCCGGGCAGGCCGAGCACGCGGTTGCGACCGGCCAGGCCGACGGCGTGTTCATCGCCCGGGCCGCCCTGCGGGATCCGCACTGGTGGCTGCGGGCAGCGTTCGAGCTCGGCCACGACCTTGCCTGGCCGCCGCAGTACGAGCGCGCCATACCCCGGCATTCGTTCTAGAACTCCACGGTTGGGGGTGCGGGTAGTTGCTGTGCGGGTGCGGGTGCGGGTGCGGGTGCGGGCGCGGGGGAAGCTACGCCTTGCGGACGATCCTTTTCGCGACCGGGGGCGGTTAGTCTAGCGTCATGACTTACCAGCCCCCGGTGCCGCACGGCCCGTCCGCGCCGACGGTCCCTGCCCTGTCCCTGCTCGGCCTCGCCAAGCGCTTCGGCGACAAAATCGCGGTCGACGGCATCACCCTGGACGTTCCAGCCGGATCCTTCTACGGGGTCGTCGGCCCCAACGGCGCCGGCAAGACCACCACCTTGTCCATGGCGACGGGACTGCTGCGCCCCGATTTCGGGACCGCGCTGGTCCATGGCGTGGACGTCTGGCAGCATCCGCTGGAGGCCAAGAAGCTGATGGGGATCCTGCCCGACGGCGTCCGGCTGTTCGACCGCCTCAGCGGCGAACAGCTCGTCACGTACGCCGGCCTGCTGCGCGGCATGGACCGGGAGACGGTGGCCGCGCGCGTGGCGGAGCTGCTTGCAGCCCTGGACCTCGGCAACGACGCCGGCACGCTGGTGGTGGACTACTCCGCCGGCATGACCAAGAAGATCGCCCTGGCCTCGGCACTGATCCACGCGCCGCGGCTCCTGGTCCTCGACGAACCCTTCGAATCGGTGGACCCCATCTCCGCGGCCAACATCCGCGACATCCTGGACCGCTACGTCGCCTCCGGCGGAACGGTCATCGTTTCCAGCCACGTCATGGACCTGGTCCAGCGCATGTGCGACCACGTCGCCGTCGTCGCCAGCGGCCGGGTCCTCGCAGCCGGCACGGTGGAGGAAGTCCGTGCCGGGGCGAGTCTCGAGGACCGCTTCGTGCAGCTCGTGGGCGGCCGCAACCACACGGAGGGACTGGAATGGTTGCGCACCTTCTAAGGCTCAAGCTGACCCTCCTGCGCAACAGCGTGAGGCGCAGCCCCTGGCAGCTGGTGGGCCTCGGCATCGGCACCCTGTACGCCCTGGGAATCGTCGGGCTCCTGGTGGCCGGGCTGCTGCTCCTGCGCGGCCAGGAGATTGAGCTCGCCCAGACGGTCGTGGTCCTGGGCGGCGCGGCAGCACTCCTGGGCTGGGCCATCATCCCGGTCGCGGTCTCTGCCGCCGACATGACCCTGGATCCGGCCCGCTTCACCACCTTCGCCGTGCCCAAGCCGCAACTGCTGGCGGGGCTGGCGTTGGGCGGCCTGATCGGCATACCGGGCCTTGCCACCTCCCTCGTCGCGCTCGCCACCGTGGGCACCTGGTCCCGCAGCGTGCCCGCCGCGGCCGGCGCACTCATCGGCGCGGTGCTGGGCGTGCTGAGCTGCGTCGTGCTGTCCAAGGTCGTGACCACCGCGACGGCAGGGCTGGCGAGCTCCCGGCGCTTCAAGGACATCAGTGCCGTCGCCTTCCTCATCCCGCTGGTCCTCATGGGCCCCATCGTGGCAGGCATCGCGAAGGGAATCGCCGGTTCGGGCGATTTCCTGGCCAGCCTGGCCCGGACACTGTCCTGGACACCCGCCGGCGCGGCCTTTTCGCTCGGCGGCGAGCTCGCCGCCGGCCACTACGGGGCAGCCGCCGTGAAATTCCTCATCGCCGTGGCCACCCTGGCCGGGCTCGCCCTGGCCTGGAAGGTCCTGCTGCAGCGTGCCCTGGTGACCCCGCCCTACGCGGGAACCTCCAAGCGCCGTTCCGGCGGTCCGGGCCTGTTCGGGGTGCTCCCGGCGACCCCGGCCGCGGCCGTCGCCGCGAGGTCCCTGTACTACTGGCTGCGCGATCCCCGGTACGCCGGCGCCCTCGTAGTCGTGCCGCTCCTGCCCGTGCTGTTCCTGTTCCAGGGCAGCCAAAGCGGGTTCTACGGCCCGTTCCAGTTTGTCGGTCCGCTGACCGCCTTCCTCCTGGCCTGGTCGATCTCCACGGACGTGTCCTACGACAGCACCGCGTTCGCCCTGCACGTGGCCACCGGAGTGCGCGGCGCCGACGACCGGCTCGGCCGGGCCTTGGCGTGCCTGAGCTTCGCGCTGCCCGTCGTGCTCCTGTTCAGCGTGGGGCCGTTCTTCGTCACGGGCGACTGGGCCAAGCTGCCCGCGGTCCTGGGGCTCTCGCTCGGCGTGCTGTTCAGCGGGCTGGGCCTGTCCTCCGTGGTCTCGGCGCGCTACACGGTGAGCGTCCCGCTGCCGGGAGACAGCCCGTTCAAGAAACCGCCGGGCAACGTGGCCCAGACCCTTGCCGTGCAGCTCGGCGGCATGGCGGTCCTCATGGTCCTCGTGGCACCCGAAGCGGCGCTCGTGGCCGCACAGTTCATCACCGGCAGCACCGTGCCCGGCTGGATCGCCCTGGTCCTTGGGCCGGTGCTGGGGCTCGCGCTGTTCGCCACCGGGGTCAGGGTTGGCGGCATCTGGCTCGACCGCCGGGCGCCGGAGCTGCTGGCACAACTGGCCGTCAACCGCTGACGGGTGCATGCTGGGAGTGCGCAGACCCGAACGCCAGGTAAGCCAGGTAAAGGCAGGGATTATGGAAGTTGTCATCCTTCCGGGCAGCAAGCAGATCGCATCGCTGGCGGCCGATGCGGTGGAAGCCTTGCTTCGCCGCAAACCCGGCGCCGTCCTGGGCTTGGCGACGGGCTCCACCCCGTTGCCCATCTACAGCGAGCTGGCGCTGCGGCACGAGCGCGACGGACTGGACTTCAGCGAGGTCCGGGCCTTCGCCCTGGACGAGTACGTGGGACTCCCGGCGGACCATCCGGAGTCCTACCGCCAGGTGATCGCCCGCGAATTCACCGCACGGGTCAACATCAGCCCCGCCAACGTGCACGTGCCCGACGGCGCCGCGGCGGACATCCCCGCGGCCTGCCAGAGGTATGAAGACGCCATCCGCGATGCCGGGGGAGTGGACCTGCAGCTCCTCGGCGTCGGAACCGACGGCCATATCGGGTTCAACGAGCCGGGCTCGTCCCTCGCGTCCCGGACCCGGATCAAAACCCTGATCGAGCAGACACGCCGGGACAACTCACGGTTTTTCGGCAGCCTCGCCGAGGTCCCCCGCCACGTCCTGACGCAGGGTCTGGGCACCATCCTGGACGCCCGCCACGTGATTCTCGTCGCCACCGGCGCGCAGAAGGCCCAGGCCGTCCGGGATCTCGCGGAGGGCCCGGTCTCCGCCATCTGTGCAGCGTCGGTGCTGCAGCTGCACCCGCACGCCACAGTCCTCGTGGACGAGGCGGCGGCGTCCTCGCTGCGGCTGGCCGATTACTACCGCCACAGCTATGACCACAAACCTGCCTGGCAGGGCCTCTGAGTCCCGCCGCCGGCATCGCGGAAGCATCGCGGAAGCATCGCAGGAGCATCGCGCAGCCCCGCCGCGGGCGGCGCGCAGGTCCGGTCGCGCGCTTCCAACGGCTAAGATGGGTGTCATGACTAGCATGACCGATCCTCTCGAAAACGACCCGATGCGCGAGCTCTCCGGAGCCGGGACGTCAACGGCCACGATCGAGCGCGAGGAACTGCGCCAGGAAGTGGAGCCCGGTGACCGGGAGCGCTTCTCGCACTACGTGCGCAAGGAAAAGATCATGGAATCCGCGCTGACCGGCGAGCCCGTGATCGCGCTCTGCGGCAAGGTCTGGACGCCCGGCCGCGACCCGCAGAAGTTCCCGGTGTGCCCCGAATGCAAGGAAGTTTACGAGGGCCTGCGCCCCGGGAACGACGGCGGCAAGGGCTCCGGCGATAAGTAGCGGCACGTGAGGGCTAACGGACCGCATTGGATCCGTTAGGCGTCACCCTGTGGCGCTTCTGTAGTCCCCGGAAGCGCCCTGTAGTGCCCGTGTAATGTCCCTCTACGGCGGCGCGCCGCTGCGCCGCCGCGCTTTTGTACTGCCCGCGGTCCATCCGAAAAAGATTGGTGTTTTTGTGCTTAATTGGGTTTCTCCGTCGGCTGCAGCCATGCGCGGATGGGGGGCGCCCCAGTGACAGAGACACTCTTCGGCGGACCCGTGCTTCCCCCCGCCTATCCCGAGCGGGCCGCCTGGGGCACCGCCCCGAAGCTGCGCGCCTGGCAGCAGGAGGCGCTGGACAGCTACTTCAGCACCCATCCCAAGGATTTCCTTGCCGTCGCCACCCCCGGCGCCGGCAAGACCACGTTCGCCCTGCGGGTGGCGTCCATGCTCATCGAGTCCGGCGTCGTGAACCGCGTGACCATCGTGGCGCCAACCGACCACCTGAAGCGCCAGTGGGCCGACGCCGCCGCGAAGGTGGGTATCGCGATCGACCCGAATTTCAAGAACGCCGACGGCCAGCACGGCCGCGGGTTCATCGGAGTCGCCGTCACGTACGCTCAGGTGGCCAGCAAGCCTATGCTGCACCGGGCCAAGACCGAGGCCGCCCGCACGCTGGTGATCCTGGACGAAATCCACCACGGCGGCGAGGCCCTGTCCTGGGGAGACGGCCTCCGCGAGGCGTTCGACCCCGCGGCCCGCCGGCTGTCCCTGACCGGTACCCCGTTCCGCTCCGACACCTCGCCCATCCCGTTCGTGGAGTACGCCGAGGACCGGGACGGGATCCGCCGCTCCAAGGCCGACTACACCTACGGCTACGGCAAGGCGCTCCGGGACCACGTGGTCCGCCCGGTCATGTTCATGGCCTACTCCGGCCAGATGCGCTGGCGCACGAGCGCGGGCGATGAAATGGCCGCCTCCCTGGGCGAGTCGGCCGTCACCAAGGACATCATCTCGCAGGCCTGGCGCACCGCGCTGAACCCCGCCGGCGAATGGATCCCCGCCGTCCTGGCCGGAGCGGACAAGCGTCTGAGCGAAGTGCGGCGGAGCGTCCCCGATGCCGGCGGCCTGGTCATCGCCACCGACCACGAGGACGCCCGGGCCTATGCCGGCCAGCTGAAGAAGATCACCGGCGAATCGCCCACGGTCATCCTCTCCGACGACGCCAAGGCCTCCAACAAGATCGAGGAATTCTCCGCCGGCGACAAGCGCTGGATGGTGGCCGTGCGGATGGTGTCCGAAGGCGTCGACGTGCCGCGGCTGTCCGTCGGCGTCTATGCGACCTCGACCTCCACCCCGCTGTTCTTCGCCCAGGCCGTGGGCCGCTTCGTGCGTGCCCGCAAGCGCGGCGAAACGGCATCGGTGTTCCTGCCCTCGGTGCCGCAGCTGATGGCGCTGGCCAACTCCATGGAGGCCGAGCGTGACCACGCCCTGGACCGCCCGGAGAAGGACGACGGCGACGGTCTGTTCAATCCAGAGGACTCGCTCATGGACGAGGCCAACCGTGAGGAGAAGGCCTCCGACACCCTGATGAAGGGCAAGTTCGAGGCCCTCGACTCGCAGGCGTCCTTTGACCGCGTGCTCTTCGACGGCGGCGAGTTCGGCACCGGCGGCGAGGTGGGCTCGGAGGATGAGCTCGACTTCCTCGGAATCCCCGGACTTCTCGACGCCGAACAGGTCGGCACGCTGCTGCGCCAGCGCCAGCACGAGCAGCTGAACCGCAAGAACAGGCGCGCCCCGCAGGCCGGTGCCGCGCCCGAGGCGGCCGTGCCGGCCGTGCCCGACCACCGGATGCTCATGGACCTGCGCACCGAGCTGGCCAAGAACGTGGCGGCGTGGTCTGCCCGGACCGGGACCCCGCACGGCGTCATCCACACCAAACTCCGGACCGTCTGCGGCGGCCCCGCCGTCGCCCAGGCCAACGAGGAACAGCTGCAGACCCGACTGCGGAAGCTGCAGGACTGGTTCATCGGGCGGAAATAGCCGCCGGCGCCGCTCAGCATGGCAGCAACAGCGAAGGGACCAGGCCGGTGGCCTGGTCCCTTCGCTGTGTGTAACAGTCTCTTGCGCTCCGGTTACTGGCCGTTGCCGCAGATCTTGCCGTAGGTCTGGCCGGCCGCGGTGTAATCGGCCTTCATGGTTTCGAGCTTGGCGGCGTCGGGGTTGGGTTTGGCGGACTCGTCGAAGTATTCGATGATGGTCTGCAGCGGAGCCCGGAGGTCATCCGATGCCGCGGCCTTGATGGGCCGCAACTGGTTGGCGACCCTGTTCATGCCGGCTTTGTCAGACGTGGCCGAAGGGGCGGAGACCACGGTCTTGACCCGGGCGCAGGTTTCCTCGTTGGTCAGCTGCGGGGAAGCCGAGCAGCCGGCGGCGGCGAGCAGCGCTCCGGCGGCAATCAGGACGGTCAGGGTCTTCTTCATGGTGTACTCCGGGGTTCTACGGGACGGTCAAAATGGCAAGACTGGCGATTTGGCAAGGATTTCGAGTCTACTGCGGCGGCGGGCTCACAGGACATCGACGCCGCCGAACTCCATCTCGGCCACGGCGTCGTCGAGGTCTTCGGCGATTCCGGCCGTCAAACCGCGCAGCACCGTGACGGAGTAGCCGGCCTGGACGGCATCCAGGGCGGTCGCCTTGACGCAGTAGTCCGTGGCGATGCCCACCACCACGATATCCTCGACGTCGTGGCTTTGCAGCCAGTCGTCCAGTCCGATCGCATCATCGCCGGCGGTGAAGGCACTCAATGAGTCTTCGGCGTCTTCAGCGCCGGGGCCGGTTTCGGCAACGGGCATGGCGCCGGGCTTCCGGTCCCCGGTGGGGACGTCGTCCTCGGGGGCCAGGAGTCCTTCAAAACCGGAGTACGCCGCGGCGAACTGGCCCTTGCGGAAGTAAGCCTGGATGTACTCGGGGTCCAGGTCGGGGTGCAGTTCGGCCCCCCGGGTGCCCGCCACGCAGTGCCGCGGCCAGCTGTCGACAAAGTCAGGGTCCTCCGAGAAATGCGCCCCCGGATCGATGTGCCAGTCCTGGGTGGCCACGATGTGGTCGAACTGGCTGTGGTGGGCGTCGACGTACTCGCTGATCTCGCCGGCGAGGGCTGCCCCGCCGGCGACGGCGAGGGAACCCCCTTCGCAGAAATCGTTTTGGACGTCAACAATGATCAGGGCGCGGGACATTCAGTCCTCCTCGTAGATGGTGGGGATTGCCGCCTCGCCGCGTTGCAGCCGGTTGACGACGGCGGGGAGCTCCCTCATGGTCTCCGCGTGGCGCCGCCGGGCGCGCTGGACCCCCTCGGGGCCGGTCCACCCGGGCAGGAGTTCGCCGTTCTTGACGAACTGCTGCAGGAGCGGACGGTCATTGCCGTCATCCTCCGGGTGGTGGCCGACGCCGACGATTTCCTGGGTGGCGGTCCCGCGCTCGTTGAGCTTGCGCAGCGCGTACTTGCGGCCGCCCTTGCTGGCTTTGTTCTTGGCGGCCTTCGCGACGGAGATGAAGTCCCCGGCGTCGTCGGTGCGGCTGACGAGCTTGTAGACCATGCTGGCCGTCGGGGCCCCGGACCCGGTCACCAGCGAAGTACCGACGCCGTAGGAGTCCACGGGTGCGGACTGCAGCGCCGCGATGGCGAATTCGTCGAGGTCGGAGGTCACCACGATCTTGGTGTGGTCATTGCCGAGCTCGTCGAGGAGCTGGCGGACCCACTGGGCCTGGGCTACGAGGTCCCCGGAGTCCAGCCGGACCGCGCCGAGTTTGTCTCCGGCGAGGTCGACGGCCGTGCGGACCGCCGTTTCGACGTCGTACGTGTCCACCAGGAGCGAGGTTTCCGGGCCGAAGGCGGCAATCTGGGCCTCGAAGGCCTCACGTTCCGTGTCATGCAGGAGCGTGAAGGAATGGGCGGCCGTGCCCACGGTCTTCAGCCCGTAGCGCAATCCGGCCTCCAGGTTGGAGGTGCTGTCGAACCCGGCAATGACCGCGGCGCGGGCAGCGGCGGCGGCCGCCTCCTCATGCGTCCGGCGCGACCCCATTTCGATGCACGGACGGTTTCCGGCCGCCGTGATCATCCGGGACGCGGCGGAGGCGATGGCGCAGTCGTGGTTGAGCACGGAGAGCAGGTACGTCTCCAGGATGCAGGCCTCGGCGAACGTGGATTCCACGATCAGGACGGGGGAGTTCGGGAAGTATGCCTCACCCTCCGGGTATCCCCAGATGTCGCCGGAGAAGCTGTAGCCGGCCAGGTACTCCAGCGTCTGGTCGTTGACCACCTTCGTCCGGCGCAGGTAGTCCAGTTCCGGCTCGCCGAAGCGGAAGTTCGCGATCCCCTCCAGCAGGCGTCCGGTGCCGGCGACGATCCCGTAGCGGCGGCCGTCCGGCAGCCTCCGGGCGAAGGCCTCGAAGACGGATTTCCGGTGGGCCGCACCGGACTGCAGAGCACCCTGCAGCATGGTCAGCTCGTAATGATCGGTGTACAGGGACGTGCGGGGACGGTCCCAGCCAGCTGATGAACTCACAAATTCACTCTAGTGTGCATCCCCATAGAATGGACAGATGACCCTCAGCGTTGCGCTTGGCCCCGACACACGGGAGAGCACCCAGACCGGAACTGTGACGTCCACCGACGTCCTGACCGCCCCGGACATCCCCTGGAACCTCGTGATCTGGAATGATCCCGTGAATCTGATGAGCTACGTGAGTTACGTGTTCCGCAGCTATTTCGGATACTCGGAGGCCAAGGCCAACAAGCTCATGATGGAGGTCCACAAGAAGGGCCGCTCGATCGTGGCGCACGGCAGCAAGGAACAGGTGGAGCAGCACGCGGTCGCCATGCACGGCTACGGCCTCTGGGCGACGGTGGAAAAAGCCACCGGCGGCAGCGGGAGCGGTTCAGGCAAAGGCAAGGGAAAACGTGGCTAAGGCATTCAAGTACGGGCTCAAGGGCATCAAGGGCTATCTGGAGCCGGCTGAACGGGAACTGCTGCGCAGCCTTTTTGCCGACGTCATCTCCATGCTCGAGCCGGCCGAGCGGGCCAACGAGGACCCGCTGGCCGCCCTGGTGGGACTGGACGCCGACGCCCGCGAGCCCTCGGACCGGGCCCTGCGCCGGCTGCTGCCGAACGTGATGAAGAACGACGACGGCGCCTCCCTCGAGTTCCGCCGGTACACCGAGCGCTCGCTGCGCGAAAGCAAGATCGGCGCGTTGAAGGCGGCCGCACTGAGCCTGGACAGGGACGACCTTGTCCTGACCCCGGCCGACGCCCGGCACTGGGCCACGGCCCTCAACGATGTCCGGCTGGTCCTGGCCGAACGCCTCGACATCCGCGACGACGCCGACGCGGACAACGTCCACCTCATGCAGGACTGGTCCCAGGCCGAGGACGTGGAAAGCTACCTGGCCCTCGTATACAACTTCACCACGTGGCTGCAGGAGTCTCTGGTCCAGGCGATGGTGCACTCGCTCGATGCCCGGCGCTGAGCGCGGGCGTGTGACACATGAGACACGAGTTGCACGCCACAATGTGATGGCCGCCCCGCAGGCGTTGTCCTATCCTCGAATAATCATGACTTCAGCATCGAGTATGGACCCGGCCGCAGCTGTTGCCGCGGACTCCCCAGCGAGCAATACCGCCACCGGCCCCACGGGCCCCGAACCGGCATCGGAGCTGGGATCGCGCCCCATCGGGGTCTTCGATTCCGGCGTCGGCGGGCTCACGGTGGCCCGGTCGATCATCGACCAGCTTCCCAACGAATCCATCCTGTATGTCGGCGACACCGCCAACGGCCCCTACGGGCCCCTTCCCATCGCCGAAGTCCGCGCCAACGCCCTCGGCGTCATGGACGAGCTCGTTGACTCCGGCGTGAAGCTGCTGACCATTGCCTGCAACTCCGCCTCGGCCGCCGTGCTGCGCGATGCCCGGGAGCGGTACACGGCCCGGTACGGGATTCCGGTGATCGAAGTGATCCAGCCGGCGGTGCGTCGCGCCGTCGCGGCGACCCGCACGGGCCGGGTGGGCGTGATCGGGACCTCGGCCACCGTGGGGTCGCGCGCCTATGAGGACACCTTCGCGGCCGCCCCGGACCTGGAAATCACGTCCGTGGCCTGCCCGGCGTTCGTGCCCTACGTGGAGGCCGGGATCACCACGGGGCCGGAACTGCTCGCCGTCGCCCGCGACTACCTGGCACCGCTCATAGCCGCCGGCGTGGACACCGTGGTGCTCGGCTGCACGCACTACCCGCTACTCACGGGCGTGATCTCCTTCGTCCTGGGCGAGGACGTCACGCTGGTCTCCAGCGCTGAGGAAACGGCCAAGGATGTCTACCGTGCCCTCGCCTCCCGCGGGCTCGAGCGCATGGACGCCGCGGCCCCCGAGCACAATTTCATTGCCACCGGGGATGCCGCCCAGTTCGAACACCTCGCCCGGCGCTTTCTCGGCCCCGAGGTCCTCAGCGTCCGCCACGTGGACCACGTCGCGGCGCAGTACCCCACCGGCAGCCTCGCCCGGATCACCCCGGAGATGATCGCCGCCGCCCAGGCCGGCACGGGCCGGCCGCGGATCTCCAACTTCGTGGGCGGATCCGCGGGCGGGGGAACGCTGCTGTGAAGCTGACCATCGTGGGCTGCACCGGGTCCTTCCCGGGACCCGGCTCGCCGGCGTCGTGCTATCTGCTGACCGCCAACGACGGTGAGCGGAACTGGAAGATCGTCCTGGACATCGGCAGCGGCGCGCTGGGCGCGATCCAGCGCTACACGGACCTGGAGGACATTGACGCGATCTTCCTGACCCACCTGCACCCGGACCACTGCATGGACCTGTGCGGCCTGCACGTTGCCGTGCGCTGGAAGCCGGGCGGCTGGGGCAAGGGCCGGATTCCGGTGTGGGGACCAGCCGCCACCGCCGACCGCATGGCCACCGCCTACGGCCTGGACCTGGATCCCGGGATGCACGAGGAATTCGACTTCAGCAACTGGTCCGAGCGCAAGCCGGTGACCATGGGTCCGTTCACCGTCACCCCCTACGCCGTCAACCACCCGGTGGAAGAGGCCTACGCGCTCCGGGTCGAGGTCACCGAACCGGACAAGGACGGCAACCCCGTCACCCGCGTCCTGAGCTACTCCGGGGACACCGACTCGTGCAGCGGGCTTGAGGACGCGGCCCGCGATGCCGACCTCTTCCTGTGCGAGGCGGCCTTCGAGGAAGGCCGCGACGACGCCATCAAGGACGTGCACCTGACAGGCAAGCGCGCGGGGGAGGCCGCCGTCGCCGCCGGTGCCCGGCGGCTGCTGCTGACGCACATCCCCGTCTGGACGTCCCCGACCACCGTCATGGCCGAGGCCAAGGAGGTCTTCGGCAAGGACGTGGCCGTCGCCGTCGCGGGTGTGCACTACACCGTTTAGACGCCGGCACTGTTTCGACGCCGGCACTGTTTCGACGCCGGCACTGTTTCGACGCCGGCACTGTTTCGACGCCGGCACTGTTTCGACGCCGGCACAGCCGGGGCCGGGCAAGTCGATAAGCTAAAGACATGACTTCCCAAGCTCCTACTGTCCCCGTCATCCGCGCCGACGGCCGCACCGCCGATCAGCTGCGCCCGATCAGCATCACGCGCGGCTGGTCCAAGCAAGCGGAGGGATCGGCCCTGATCGAGTTCGGCAACACCCGCGTGCTGTGCACGGCCTCCTTGACGGAGGGCGTCCCGCGCTGGCTCAAGGGCGAGGGCCGCGGCTGGGTCACCGCCGAATACGCCATGCTTCCCCGGGCCACGAACACCCGATCCGACCGCGAATCGGTCAAGGGGAAAATCGGCGGCCGCACGCACGAGATCTCCCGGCTGATCGGCCGCTCACTGCGCTCCATCATCGACACCAAAGCCCTCGGTGAGATCACGATCGTGCTGGACTGCGACGTCCTGCAGGCCGACGGCGGCACCCGCACGGCGGCCATCACCGGCGCCTACGTGGCCCTCGCGGACGCCATCCGCTTTGCGCGCGAGAAGAAGATGATCGCCAAGAACGCCGAGCCCCTGATCGACACCATCGCCGCGGTGTCCGTCGGCATCATCGACGGCGTGCCGATGCTCGATCTGCCCTACGTCGAAGACGTGCGCGCCGAGACGGACATGAACGTCGTGGTGACCGGCTCCGGAAAATTCGTGGAAGTCCAAGGCACCGCCGAGGGCGCGCCCTTCGACCGCGACGAGTTGAACAAGCTCCTGGACCTGGCGCTGCTGGGCACGGAGCAGCTCGCCGCCATCCAGCGCGACACCCTGGCTGAAGCCCCGTGACAGAGGCGCCCTCGGCGGACCTGCCGGATGCCGGCAGCACGGCGCCCCGGCTTGTCCTCGCCACCCATAACAAAGGCAAGCTGCGGGAACTCCGCGAGCTGCTGCGCGGCCAGGTGCCCGGACTTGACGTTGACACGCAGGTAGTGGATGCCGGCGCCGTCGGAGCCCCCGACGTCGCCGAGACCGGGGTGACCTTCGCCGAAAACTCGCTCCTGAAGGCGCGGGCCGTGGCGACGGCCACCGGGCTCGTGGCAATCGCCGACGACTCCGGACTGTCCGTTGACGTGCTGGGCGGTGCGCCCGGGATCTTCTCGGCGCGCTGGTCCGGCCGGCACGGAGATGACGCCGCGAACCTGCAGTTGCTCCTGGCCCAGCTGGCCGACGTGCCGGATGAGTATCGCGGGGCCGCGTTCGTCTGTGCCGCGGCCCTGGCGGTGCCCGGGTCCGCGCCTGAGGACGGCCGGGAAGTCGTGGAGTACGGACAGCTGGAAGGGATGCTCCTGCGCGAGCCGCGCGGGGAAGGCGGCTTCGGCTACGACCCCGTCCTGCAGCCCAGCGGACTGGACCGCAGCTGCGCCGAGCTCAGTTCCGAGGAGAAGAACGCCATCAGCCACCGGGGCCATGCGTTCCGTGCACTCCTGCCGGCCATCGTCGAGGCCCTGGCCGGGACGTAGGCCGCCGCGGCAGGCGCGGTGTGATGCCCGCTGAGAGTGCTTAAAGCAAGAGAGGCGCCCCACACTGTGGGGCGCCTCTCTTGCGTGCGGTGTGTCAGGGGGTCCTGCGCTCTTCTTCCGGTTCGTGCTCCTCGATGAACTCCTCCACGACGTCCGTGCCGTACTTCTCGGCCTGCCGCCTGGCGATGGCGCCCCGGATGACTTCGATGGCGATCGGGATGACGGAGACCAGCACGATGGCGATGAAGATGATGTCGAGGTTGTCCTTGACCCACGGCACCTTGTCTCCGAGCAGGTAGCCAAGGAGGGTGACGCCGCCGCCCCACAGCACGGCGCCGATCACGTTGTAGGTGAAGAATTTGCGCTTGCTCATCTGCGCGACGCCCACGATCACCGGGACGAAGGTGCGGATGATCGGGACGAAGCGGGCCAGGATGAGGGCCTTGCCGCCGTGCTTTTCGAAGAAGGCGTGCGCGTTTTCCACGTTTTCACGCTTGAACAGCTTGGAATTGGGCTTGTTGAACAGGGAGGGACCCGCAGTGGCCCCGATCAGGTAGCCCACCTGGTTGCCGATGATCGCGGCGACGATGATGAGCGCCGTCAGGACCCAGATGTTGACCTGGATGGTGCCGGTGGCCACGAGCAGCCCGGCCGTGAACAGCATGGAGTCGCCCGGCAGGAAGAAGCCGATCAGCAACCCGGTTTCGGCAAAGATGATGCCGCAGACCAGCAGGACCACCCACGGCGCAAAGGCCGGATTCGCCAGGAAGACCTGCGGGTTGAGCCAGTCGGGGAGGAAGGAGGCCAGATGTGGCTGCACCGGACCGGCGCCGCCAAGGGCGGACACGGCAAAGTCGCTCATAGCTATAAGGTTCACCTGTTAAGGGTACTTGACGGCCGCCGGCCGGCCCCTGCAGTGCTGCCGGGGCCGGCCGCGCCGGTGCGGAGGTCCCGCCGTCGGGCGGTAAAGTTGAGCCGTGGGTTTGGACTTTACGGCGATCGACTTTGAGACCGCGAACGGCTTCCGCGGTTCACCGTGCGCCGTTGGCCTGAGCAAGGTCCGCGACGGCGTCGTTGTTGAGGAAGCCTCCTGGCTGATGCGGCCGCCGGAGAACCACGACACCTTCGACCACCACAACGTCCGGATCCACGGCATCCGCCCGGACCAGGTGGCCGGCCTGCCGCGCTTCGGGGAGCTGTTCCCCGAGATCGGGGCGTTCATCGGCGAGGATGTGCTGGCGGCCCACAACGCGGCGTTCGATCTCGGCGTGATCCGCTCGGGCCTGGAGGTGTCCGGGCTGCCCGGTCCCGCCTACGACTACGTCTGCACGGTGGTGCTGTCCCGGCGCTGTTACTCGCTGGTGTCCAATTCGCTGCCGTACGCGGCCGAGGAAGCCGGCGTGCCGCTGGTCAACCACCATGATGCGGCCGAGGACGCCCGCGCGTGTGCGGGCATCCTGATCGACATCGCCGCCCGCAACGGGGCGGCGAGCATTGCCGAACTCTATCTGTCCCTGGGCATGGAGGTCTCGCACCAGCCGGCCTTCGACCCCCGGCACGACCCTTTGTCCAAGGCCACCCTGGCCGCACTGGAGGCGCTCGCCGGGGGAAACGCCGGGGGAAATGTTGGGGCGCCGTCGGGCCGCCGGTTCGTTGCCGGCTGGCCCGAGGAAGGTCCCAACCCGGAACCCAATCCCGGCGCCAGCCCTGACCACCCGCTGTTCGGCCAGACCGTCGTGTTCACCGGCGAGCTGGCGATTCCCCGGCCCGAAGCCAAAATCCGCTCCGCCGAGCTCGGCGCCCGGCCCGAAAGCCGGGTCACGGCCCGCACCACCGTCCTGGTGGTGGGCGACGGCTTCGTGGCCGCGGACCTGCGCTCCGGCCGGATCACCGGCAAAGCCCGTCGCGTCCTGGAACTGCACGAACGCGGGCAGCGGATCGAAGTCCTGTCCGAGGGGGAATTCCTCCAGATGGTCGGCGGACACGTGGCCGCCGCCACCGCCTGAACCGGACAGCCCGGGGCCCGGATAACCCCGCCGGCCCGGGCCGGCATGAACCTGCCGGCAGTCACATGGCGCAACAATCATTCCCCCTGCGGCGCGCACGCTCGTAGCCTTGGCGGATGAGCAAACTGATGGATGCACAGACTCCCGCCGTTCGGTCGACATCAGTGGCGTCGAAGCGCGGAATTGACTGGGGCAAGGTGTTCGCGTTCCCGAACCCGGTGAACGAGTACTCCGCCCGCATTACCGCGGCACTGGTCGTGGTGCTCTCCGCAGCGACTCTGCTGACCGGTTTCGGCTGGGGGCTCGCCATCATCGCGGCGGGGTTCTGGCTGCGCGTGCTGTTCGGTCCGCGGATATCGCCGCTGGCGCAGCTCTCGGTCAAGGTCATCACGCCCTGGCTCGGCCGCACGCGGCTTGTTGCCGGCCCGCCCAAGCGGTTCGCGCAGGGCATCGGCGCCGCCGTGTCGACGGCCGCCGCACTGCTGCTGGCCGCCGGCCTCGCGCCGGCTGCATGGGTCCTGCTGGCTGTGCTGATCGCCGCCGCGTCCCTGGAAGCATTCGCCGGGTTCTGCCTCGGCTGCACCATCTTCGGATTCCTGCAGCGCCGCGGGGTCATCCCCGAGGACGTCTGCGAGGCCTGCAACAACGTCTCGCTCCGGCGCGCCTAAGGCCCGCCGCCGGCCCAGGATACGAGTAAGTGACGTTACGAGCCGGTGACGGCTGCCAGCCGTGACGCCATGCCCCGGATGACCTCCGGTGCCTCCAGGGCCGCCAGCCAGCCAGCCGGCAGGCACTGCTCGCCGTAGTACGCCCCCAGGATGTTTCCCGCGATCGACGCCGTCGAGTCGCTGTCCCCGCTGTGGTTCACCGCGACGGCGATGGCCGCGCGGAAGTGGGCCTCGGCGGCACCGGCCCCCGTCGCTGTTTCTGTCCCGGTTCCCGGGGCGGTGGCCAGCACGGCGTAGAGCGCGACGGCGAGGGCTTCCTCTGCCACCCAGCCCTCGCCGAGTTCGCGGACCAGGTCCTCCGGGCTGAGCCAGTCCCCGGACCCCGGCCTGTCCCCGGCTAGCCGAAGGGCCGCCTCCAGCCGCGCCACGACGTCCGCGTCCGGGCCTTCGTCCCTGCGCAGGACGCCGCCGCGCAGCTGTCCGAGGGCCGATTCCGCGGCTTCGCGCAGCCCGCGTCCGGTAGCCAGGGCATGGATCACCAGGCTGAACACTCCGGCGCTCTGCCGTGCCGCGGGGTGTCCGTGGGTCAGCGACGCGGCGTCGGAGCTGAGCTTGTAGACCGTCTCGGGCTCGAGGTGGGGGATCAGGCCGAACGGCGCCGAACGCATCACGGTGCCGCAGCCCTTCGACTCGGGGTTGACCGGCCGCTTCACGGTCCCCATCTCGCCCGTGGCGAGTCCGCTCAGGCACGCGTTGCCCGGCGCCCGGCGGTTCTTCAGAACGTCCTGGCCGTCGATCCAGCGCGGCGGCTGGACCGGGGCCGACGCCGGCACAGCGACCCCTTGGGTGCCCAGCCAGCGCAGGTACGCGAGCCACAGGCACGCGTTGATGTCGGCCGACACGCCGTCGTTCGCCCATTCGAGCGCCTCAAGGAGGCCGTCCGCCGTGTACAGCGTCATTTGCGTGTCGTCCGAAAACGGGCTGGCGGCGTCGAGAGCGGAAAAGTCCTGCAGGCCCGCGGGGCCGAACCGGGCGCGGATTGCGGAAATGCTGTCGAACTCGACGGCGTAGCCCAGCGAATCGCCGAGCGCGCCGCCCAGCAGGCAGCCGTGAATGCGCGAGCCGTGGGCAGGGGCCGGGGAATGTGACAGGCCGGGTGCTGGGGCTGGTGCGGGCGTGGTCCCGGGCTCGGTGCTCATGTCTTCAAATTTACCCGGCGCCGCGCGCACTACCCAATGAACGCCGGTAGGGTGCTGTTAGGACCCGTCCAGCGGTCGGGCGAAGCAACCGCCGGTGGTGCCGTCGCCAGGCCAGACGCGACAACCAGGCCAGACAGGACAACTAGGCCAAACAGGACGACCAGAGGACACGAATGCGCGAACCGACGTGGCGGAAGACCGGAACCACGCCCGATTACAGATTCTCCCTGGCCAACGAACGGACGTTCCTGGCCTGGATCCGCACGTCCCTGGCCCTGATCGCCGGGGCCCTCGCGATTGACCAACTGGCCCCGGAAATTGCGCCCGCACCGATTCGGATTATTCTGTGCGTCATCCTCGCATTCCTGGGCGCCGGCCTGGCCGCCCTGTCCTACCAGCGGTGGGGACTCATGGAGGCGGCCATGCGGAACAACCGCGAGCTGCCATTCTCCGGGCTGATGCTGGTGATGACCATCGGCGTCGCGGCCGCGGCCCTGGTGTTTGCCGCCCTGATCCTGCTGGCGCGGTGAATCCCGAAGAGGCCCGGGATCCCGGGCTGCAGCCCGAGCGGACGTCCCTGGCCTGGCGCCGGACCCTGCTGGCCCTGATAGTCGCGGACCTGCTGATCTGGCGCAGCTGGGCGCTCGCGGCGTCCCGGGGCGGTCCTTCGGGGCGTGTCGATTACCTGGGCGTCTGCGCATTCGTCGCCATGGCCGCCACCCTGATTCTGAGCGTGTGCGTGCTGGTCCGCGGGCACGAACTCCGGCGGTCCACGACCGCGCCTTCGGCAACGCTGCTGCGCTGGGCCGCAGCCGCCGTCATGGCCCTTGCCTCCAGCGCCGTGGCCGCGGTAGCGCTCGGGCGCTAAGCCGCAACCCAGCGAACATCCAGATTCCGCTGGCAGACTGCTGGCGAAGCTATTCTCCGGGCGGCCCGATGCCGTACCCGGTCCATGACCCGGCGGCGGGCCAGCGACGGCGCAATTTCAGCCCCAGGGCGCGCCGCCACCAGCGAAGGAAGTCCTGACCATGACCCTGCCTGTGCCATCCCACGACACCGTCGGCGTCCAGCCGCCGGCCGCCAGCGACGATGCGCCCCGGCCAGCGCTCCTGGCCCGGCTGTCCGCTGAGGCGTTCGGGACCCTGATCGTCGTGGTCGCAGGTCTGGGCGTGCCGCTGTTCACCATTCCGCAGTCGAACCCGCTGCCCGCCGCACTTGCCGCCGGCGTGGCCCTGACGGCGGCGATGCTGGCCGTCGGCTACATCTCGGGCGGCCATTTCAACCCCGCCGTCACCCTGGGCAACGTCATCGCGGGCCGGATTAGGCTGGCCGACGCCGCCGCGTACATCGGCGCCCAGCTCGTGGGTGCCGTGCTCGGCGCCGTCGCCCTGTTCGGCGTCCTGCGCACGGTGCCGAAGATTGACGACAGCCAGGCCGCGTTTTCCACCGTGACGGCCGGTTTCGGCGAGCACTCGATCATCCAGGTTCCCATGGCCGGCGTCCTGCTCGTTGAGGTGCTCGGCACGGCCCTGCTCGTGGCCGTCTTCCTCGCCACGACGGCCGGCCGGAACCCCGCCAAGGCGGCGGCCCCGTTCGCGGTCGGCCTGACGACGGCGATGCTCCTGCAGTTTGGGCAGGCGATCGGCAATGTTCCGTTCAACCCGGCCCGCGCCACGGCGTCGGCCATCTTCAGCGGTCCGGATGCGCTGGGGCAGCTGTGGCTGTTCTGGGTAGCGCCCGTGGTGGGTGCGGCCATCGCCGGACTCGTTTTCCGCGGCTTTGCCCAGTCGACGGCCCCGGCAGCTCCCCGGCCGGACGCCCGCCCCGCGCGGCCCGCGCGCGGCAAGTCCGCCGGTAAGGCCACCGCCGGCACGGCGGTCCCGGAGCTCGGGAACGCAGCGCCGGATGAGGCAGAGCCGGCGAACGCTGAGATGGACAACGCAGAGCTGGCCGACGCACGGCCGGCCGGCGCCGCCCGCGCCGGGGACGACGAGGCCCGCAGCTTCTTCGACCGCAAGGGCCGCGAGTAACCGCGGTCACCCCTGCGGGGTGGTGGCGCAAGAGTGTCGGCCCCAGCCGATACCGTAGGAATATGCGGTTACTGCACACCTCCGACTGGCACCTGGGCCGGTCCTTCCACGGCGTCGGCATGCTGGATGCCCAGCGCGACTTCATCGACCAGCTCGTCACCTTTGTCCGGGACGAGGCAGTGGATGTCGTCCTCATCGCCGGGGATGTCTATGACCGCGCGCTGCCGGGTGTCGACGTCGTCGGCCTGCTCGATGACGCCCTGGTGCGTCTCACGGGAACCGGCGCCCAAGTCGTCCTGACGAGCGGCAACCACGACTCCGCCATCCGGCTGGGATTCGCCTCACGGCTGCTTGAGCGCGGGGGAGTGCACCTGCGCACGCGGCTGAACGAACTGGACCAGCCCGTGCTCCTTCCTCTCGGCGATGCCGCAGCGGACGACGCCGCAGGTGGGGTTACCGGTGGGGATGCAGGGGACCAAACAGGGCCGGTGCTGGCGATTTACGGAATCCCGTGGCTTGAGCCCCGGCTCGTAGCTGAACAGCTGGGCGTCGAGACCGCGAGCCATTTTGAGGTCACACGGGCCGCCACCGAACGGATCCGGGCAGACGTGAGCCGCCGCAGCGAGACCCGGACCGTCCATTCGGTGATCCTGGCGCACACCTTTGCCAGCGGAGGCATCAGCTCTGACAGCGAACGGGATCTGAGCATCGGCGGCGTGGGCGCTGTCCCGCTGGATCTCTTCGACGGCTTTGCCTACACGGCCCTGGGCCACCTGCACGGCCGGCAGGAACTCTCGACGGCGGTGCGCTACTCCGGCTCGCCGCTGGCCTACTCCTTCTCCGAAGCGAAGCACAAGAAGGGCGGCTGGCTCGTGGAGGTCGACGCCGATGGAATCGGCGAGGTGCGCGAAGTGCTGTGGGACGCGCCCCGGGCCCTCGCCGTGCTGCGGGGGAAGATCGAGGACCTCCTGGCGGCGGAGGAATTCGCGTGGGCGGAGGGCGCCTATTGCCAGATCACGCTGACGGACGCCGCGCGCCCCGCGCAGGCGATGGACCGGCTGCGGGCACGGTTCCCCGACACCCTGGTGCTCGGGTTCGATCCCGACGGCCCTGGCGCGGCGCCGAAGGCCAGCTACAGCAGCCGGCTGGCCGAGGCCGACGACGACCTCTCCGTCTGCTGCGGATTCCTCGACCACGTCCGCGGCAGGCCCGCGTCCGACGCCGAAGCAAAGGTTCTCGCCGAGGCCCTCGAAGCCGTGCGCTTGGAAGGGGTGTCCCTGTGAGGATCCACCGCCTTGAAATTTCCGCCTTCGGCCCGTTCGCCGGCACGGAGCGGATCGATTTCGACCGTCTCAGCGCACACGGGCTGTTCCTGCTCAACGGCGCCACCGGTGCCGGAAAAACCAGCGTCCTGGACGCCATCTGCTTCGCCCTGTACGGCTCGGTTCCCGGAGCCCGGCAGGACGGGAAGCGGCTGCGCAGCGACCACGCGGAAGCCGCCGCCGAGCCCCGCGTCACCTGCGAGTTCTCGGCCAAGGGCCGGCACTTCGAAGTTTCCCGCTCGCCCGCCTGGGACAAGCCGAGCACCCGGGGCAAAAACGGTTTTACGGTCCAGCAGGCCAACACGCTGCTGCGCGAACGCGTCGACGGCGTGTGGGTGGAGAAATCCGGCCGGAATGACGAGGCCGGGGCTGAGATCGCCGACGTCCTGGGCATGAACCGGGAGCAGTTCACACGCGTGGTCCTGCTGCCGCAGGGCGACTTCGCGGCCTTCCTGCGGTCCAAGGCATCCGACCGGCTGGAGCTGCTGCAGAGCCTCTTCGGGACCCAGCGCTTCGAGGCCGTGGAGCAGGAACTGTCCCGGCAGGCGCAGGACGCGAAGGCGGAGGTGGCAAGCCTCACCGCGAGGCTCGACCTGCTGCTGGCCCAGGCCGAGTCCGAAACCGCGGCACTCGACCTCGACCCGGCCGATGCCCCCGGCCGGGACGCCCCCGATGCCCTCCTGGCCTGGCTGGACGACGCGGCGGCAGCCGCCGCGACCGGGCGCCGGACCGCGGCCGCAGCAGCCGGGCAACAAGCCGCGGACCAGGCCTCACTGCTGGAAGCCGCCACCGCGCGGGCTAGCCGCCACGCCAAACTTGCCGCCGCGGAACAGCGGCGGAATGATGCCGACGCCGCCGCACCCGCCCTGGCGGAACAAGCTATCACGCTGGGCCTGCACCGGAAAGCCGAAGTGCTCGGCGGCCAGCTGCGGGCCGTCGAAAGTGCCGGGGCCGCCGAGGACCTGGCGGGAACGGCCCTGCTGGAGGCCGCCCGGCAGTTGCGGTCCGCGGCCGTCGCCGACCCCGAACTCGCCGGGCTGGACCTCGTCGACGCCGGGGCGGACACCGGCCGCGAGCCCGAAGCCTTCGACAGTGCAGCCCTCCGGAACGGCCTCGGACAGCTGCGGTCACTGCGCGCCGTGCTCACCGAACGCCTGCCCGACGAATCCCGGCTTACGGGGCTCACGGACCGCGGCAGCCGGCTGCGCCTGCAACTGACGGCCCTGGAAACACAGCAGCGGACCGGCGCCGCGGCCCTGGACGCCTTGCGCACTGAATCGGAGGCGCTGGTCACCGGAATCGTCCCCCTCGAGGAGCTCGCCGCCGAAGCCCAGCTCCGCGCCAAGGAGGCCACGGCGGCGGACGAACTCGTGGCGATTGTTGGCCGCTACCTCACTACGGAGGCCGCGTCCTCGGCAATCGCTGAACGTCACGCAGCGGCCCGGAACGACCACCAGGATCTGAGGCAGCACTGGCTCGACCTCCGCGAACAACGGCTCACCAACGCCGCCGCCGAGCTCGCCGCGCAACTCCGCGCCGGAGTGCCCTGCCCGGTCTGCGGCAGCCAGGAGCACCCGGAGCCGGCTCCGGCCGCGGCGTCTGCACTGGCCGTCGCGGAGGCGGAGAAGGCCGCACAGCAAGCCAGCGACGATGCAGAAGCGGCGCTGGCCGCCCTCGGGCGCGAACTCGCCGAGGCCCGGCAGGACGTCGCCGTGCTGGCGGCCCAGGGCGGCAGCACGCCTTCCGAGGAAGCCCGTGCCGATGCAGCACTTGCCCGTGCACGGGCCGACGATGCCGCCCGCGCGGCCTCGGACCTTGCCGCTGGCCGGGCCCGGCTGGCAGAACTCGAGACGGCAATCGCCTCGGCAGAGCGGGCGCAGGCCGAGGCCGCCTCCGGCATCGCCCAAACGCAGTCCACGATCGCCGAAGTCGACGAACAGGCAGAAGTTCTCGAGCACGCCCTGGACAAGTTGCGCGCCGGCCACGCCAGCCTTGAGGGGCGGATCGCCGCCCTCACCGGAACAACAGCGGTCCTGGAGCGTGCAGACGCCGCCCAGTCGGTCCTGGAACAGGCCGGCGCACGCACCGCGGAGGCGCGCCGCCAGCTGGACCAGGCACTCCCCGCCACGGGTTTCAGCACCGAAGCCGCGGCACGGGCTGCCCTGGTGCCGGCTCCGGAGGCGAGAGGGCTCGAAGCCGCCATCCGGGCGGGACAGGACGAGGCCGCGAGGATCCAGGAGCTGTTCGCCGGAGAGGAGCTCGCCCTGGCCGCCGCCGAGCGGGCGGCCGGGGAGCTGGTCAGCGAGGCCGCCCTCGAAGAACTCCAAGCGGCGTCGGCCGCGGCGGAACGCCAATCCCGGGACGCCGAGCTCGCGGCGGGCCTGGCAGAAAACTCGGTCCGGACCCTCGGGCGCATCGCCGGGGAGTATGCAGAACTTGCCGCGGCCGGCCGGGAACCGCGGGAACGGGCCGCGCTGCTTGGCGCCGTGGCAGAGGCGGCCAGGGGCGGAGGCGACAACACCTACCGCATGAGCCTGAACAGCTACGTCCTCGCCGCCCGGCTGGAGCAGGTGGCCGTCGCCGCCTCGGAACGACTGATCGGCATGAGCGACGGCCGCTACACCCTGCAGCACACCGATGCCAAGGCCGCGCGCGGCGCCAAGTCCGGCCTCGGCCTGGAAGTGGTCGACGAGTGGACCGGCCAGCGCCGGGACACCGCCACCCTTTCCGGCGGCGAGTCCTTCATGGCGTCGCTGGCCCTGGCGCTGGGGCTGGCCGACGTCGTGCAGCACGAGTCCGGCGGCGTGGACATCGAAACCCTCTTCGTGGACGAAGGGTTCGGCAGCCTCGACGACCAGGCGCTGGAACAGGTCATGGACGCACTCGAAGGCCTCCGGGACGGCGGCAGGGTAGTGGGGCTCGTGAGCCATGTGGCGGAAATGAAGCAGCGCATCGGCACCCAGCTCCAGGTGGTCAAGGGCCGGAACGGTTCCACCCTGCACATCAGCGACGACGCCCGGGCCTGACCAGGACCTGCCGTCGCGGCGCCGGGTCAGCTACCATGGACTCGTTACCGGGTCGCGCGCATCGGGAGGAGGGACGATGCGCACCATTGAACGAACCCGGAAACCATGTCCCCTTCACCGTCTTCAGTGGCGTCTGCTCTTGACGCGACCCCCTCGGCCGGCCAAACCACCGCTGCCGACACCATGCCCCCACCGGCCGTTCAGGCCCCCGCGCTGCCCGCCCCCGCGCTGCCCGCCCCCGCGCCCGGGAAGGGCGGCCGCTTCGCCCGCCTGCCGCTGCTGGCCGGGCGGACTTTCATCCCGCTGGGGCTCTTCGCGCGACTGCCGCTGGCTATGCTCACCGTCGGCGCCCTCACCCTTGTCACCGCCGTCACCGGATCCTATGCCGTGGGCGGCGCCGCAGCCGGTGCGGTCGGCATCGGTTCCGCGCTGGGTGCTCCCGTCCTGGGCGTCCTCGCGGACCGGCTCGGCCAGCGCGGAGTCCTGCTGGTGTCCGCCATCGCCAATACCGCGGCCATTGTCGCCCTGATCCTCGCGGCGTACCTGATTTCCGGCGTGCAGGACCTCGCCGCTGGCGCCCCAGCGCTCGCCGCGGCCTTCGTGGCCGGGGCCAGTTGCCCGCAGGTCGGCCCGCTCGCCCGGGTCCGCTGGATGGCGCTGACATCCCGGACGTCGGGGGCCGGCCGCGCGGCCGGCGCAACCTCCGCGGCCCTGGACACTGCCCTGTCCTATGAGAGCACCGCGGACGAACTCACGTTCGTGCTTGGTCCCGCACTGGTCGGTGTCCTCGCCAGCCTGCTCGCGCCGTGGCTGCCGCTGGCCCTCGCTGCGGCACTTACAGTCGTCCTCGTGCCCGCCTTCGCCGTCCACCCCACGCACCATGCGGTGGTCCGCACCCCCCGGCGGCCGGCTGCCGGTTCCGTCGCCGGGACGGCAGGGGAGCGGGACCGGTGCGCCCCGACGCCGGCACGGCGGCTCCGGACCCTGGCCGCCGTCGCCCTTCCCGTGCTCGCGATGGTGTGCATGGGCACGTTTTTCGGCTCCACCCAGACAGCGCTGAGCTCCTTCTCCGCCAGCTTCGCCACGTCCGAGCTCGCGGGCCTGCTCTACGCCGCCATGGGACTCAGCTCTGCCGCGGCCGCCCTCTCGGTCGCGTACTGGCCCCGTCGCTTCACGGTCAACGCCCGCTGGATCGCCGGCGGGGCACTCATGGCCGGCCTTGCTCCGCTGTTGCTGCTGCCCGCTACGGCGCTGCCCATGGTCCTCGTGCTGCTGGTCCTGGGCCTGCCCGTCGGCCCGCTCATGGTCACCGTCTTCGCGATCGGCGGCCTCGTGGCTCCGGCCGGAAAGCTCGGCACGGTCATGACGGCCCTGGCCAGCGGCATCGTCGCAGGCACCGCGCTCGGATCCTCCATCGCCGGACAGTTCGCCCAAAACTTCGGGTATTCAACGGCGTTCCTCGTGCCGGTGTGCGCCGCCACGGCGCTGTTCCTCCTGGGGACGGCCGCCGCCGTCGTCCTCCGGCAACGCGGGAAGAACACCCCCAACTGACTAGCAGCTATGGTCGTTTTGAGCGCTGAAAACGGCCCTAGCTGCGAGTCAGTTGGGACAGGACGGCGGGCCAGGGCGCGGGCGTTTAGCCCAACTGCGCCTCGATGCGCCGGGCCGCCTCCGTGAGGGCGCCGGCGACCTCTGCCTGATCCTGCGCCGCACGGATGTAGACCACCGCGAGGGCGGCCGGCCGGCCCCCGGGCACGCGCAGCGGCACCGCAAGCGAGGACACCCCGGTAATGACCTCGTCATGGCTCGCCGCAAAGCCGCGGCGCCGGGCCTCGTCCGCTTCGGCCCGGTACGGGATGCCCGGTGCCAGGGCCTGCCACTCCGGCTCCGTGAAGGCGGACTGGATGGCGATGCCCGGCGCGCCGGCGCTGATGGGATGCCGCGACCCCGGGTGCTGCACGACGGCGGGGCCGCTGTGCCGCGGATCGACGGTCACCAGCGTCACGCACTCCTCCCGGTCCCAGACGGCCACAAAGGCGCTCATCGTCAGGGTGTTGGCCAGCTGGGTCAGTTCCGGCAGGGCCGCGGACTGCAGATTGCGCGAGACTCCCCGCGCCAGGACGGCTAGGCCCGGGCCCGGCTGGACGCGGCCGCCGTCGTCGCGTACCAGCAGCGAATGGTCCTCGAGGGTGCGCAGGATCCGGTAGGCCACGGAGCGATGGACGCCCATGGCGTCGGCGAGTTCGGCGATGGTGAGCGGCTGCTGAGCTTCGGCGAGGATCTCCAGGGCCCTGATGCCGCGGGAGAGCGTCTGGGACGGGGAGGCCTGGGCGCTGCCGGCGTTCGGGGTCATGGGATCCATCCTAGGTGCGGGGTCGCGGGAAGACGGGTTCGCCGGAGGCTCTTGTGTTCCGGCTCACGGTCCGCTAGCGTTCTATATGGGAACTATTTGTTCGATTATAGAACACTGACGTATAAAAAGCTCAAGCATAAAAAGCCCAAGCACAAAAAGCCCGAGTATGAAACGCCCAAGAGAAGATACAGCGCCAGGAAACTTCAGCCCGTGAGAGCACGTGCTGAAAGCGCAGCCTGGAAGACCGCCACCGAACCCAAGGGATCATCGATGATTGCCGAGCCTCGCGACCATGCCGGGGATGCCCCGGGCGCCGGGCGTGTCCACGGCCGGGTGGCCGACCGGCGGGCCAACCATTTCCGGGGCAGTCTCGGCAGGTACGCCACCGGCGTCGCGATCGTCACCTTCGACGGGGTGACGAAGCGCCACGGCATCACCGTCAACTCCTTCACGTCCGTCTCGATGGACCCGCCGCTGGTGCTGGTGAGCATCGCCCGCACCGCCAAGGCGCACGATGAACTCGCCGGCCGGCCCTTCACGGTGAACATCCTCGGCGCCGAGCAGCGGCACCTGGCCATGCACTTCGCCGGCCGCCCCGGCCCCGAGCCGCTGTGGGTGGAAGGCGAGACCGCGCCGCGGCTGTCCAATGTGCTCGCCTACTTCGCGTGCAGGCCCTGGGCGGCCTACGACGGCGGCGACCACACCCTGTACATCGGCGAGGTGGCGGACTTCAACTACCGCAACGGCGATGCCTTGGCGTTCGCCAACGGATCGTTCACCACCATCCCGGAAAGCCAGCTGGGCATGGAAGACCTGCTCTAGCCCCCACACCCCCTTCAAGACCGCTCAGCTCAACGACGACTGGAGAAAGACCAATGGGTATCCGCACCGGACGGCAGTATCTGGACAAGCTCAACGCCATGACCCCGCATGTCGTGATCGACGGCGAGGTGGTCAGCGAGAAGATCGCCGAACACCCTGCCTTCCGCAACGTGGCCCGCTCCTACGCCAGGCTGTTCGACATGCAGCACGATCCGAAGTACCAGGACGCGCTGACCTACACCTCGCCGAGCACCGGCGACCTCGTCAACGCGTCCTTCCTGGTGCCGAGGACCATTGAGGACCTCCAGCGCCGGCGCCGGGCCATCTCCACGTGGGCCGAGTCCTCCAATGGCTTCCTTGGCCGCTCCGGGGACTACATGAACTCCTCGCTCACCGCGCTCAGCACGGCCGAGAAGTGGTTCTCGCAGGCGGATCCGAAGTTCGGTGAGAACATCCGCAACTACTACGAGTGGGCCCGGGAGAACGACGTCCTGGCCACGCACACCCTCATCCCGCCGCAGGTGAACCGCTCGGTCTCCGGTTCGGAGCAGCTCGGCGGCCAGCTCTCGGCCCGGATCATCGAGGAGCGCCGGGACGGGATCGTCATCCACGGCGCGCGCATGCTCGCCACCATCGCCCCGATCGCCGACGAGCTCCTCGTCTTCCCGTCCACGGTGCTCCGCGGCACGCCGGAAGACGCCCCCTACTCCTACGCCTTCGCCATCCCCAACGATGCCCCGGGCCTGCGCTACCTCTGCCGTACCTCGCTCTACAACGGCGGCAGCACCCACGACGAGCCGCTCGCCTCCCGCTATGAGGAAATGGACGCCGTCGCGGTCTTCGACCACGTCTTCGTGCCCAACGAGCGCATCTTCATGCTCGGCAACCCGCAACTGTGCAACAGCTTCTACTCCGAAACCGGCGCCGGCGCGCTCATGACCCACCAGGTGGTCACCCGCACCATCGCCAAGAGCGAGTTCTTCCTGGGCCTGGCATCCGAGCTGGCCGAGTCGATCGGCATCGACGGCTTCCAGCACATCCAGGAGGACATCGCGGAGCTGATTATCGACGTCGAAATCGGCCGGGCGCTGGTCCGCGCCTCCGAGGCCGACGCCGAGCTCAACGACGCCGGCGTCATGCTGCCCAAGTGGTCCACCCTGAACGCCGCCCGCAACTGGTACCCGAAGATCGCCCAGCGCTTCCCGCAGATCATCCGCAAGTTCTCGGCGTCGGGCCTCATGGCGCTGCCGGGCGAGGCGGACGTGAACAGCGAGGCCCGCGCGGACATCGAGCTGTACCTGCAGGGCAAGACCCTGACCGGTCCCGAGCGCGTCCGGCTCTTCAAGCTGGCCTTCGACGCCTCGATTTCCGGGTTCTCCGGGCGGCAGTCGCTCTACGAGTACTTCTTCTTCGGGGACCCGGTCCGCATGGCCGGCGCCCTCGTGAACAGCTACGACCGTGAGCCGGTCCGCGCCCGGATCCGTGACTTCCTCGCCCGCACCGACTGACGCGCGAAAGACGCACCCCGGAAATGTGTGCGTCATATCACATTTTCATAGTAGTATCCTACATACCAACTGACCGTTCGATCAGTAATTAGCGTGATCCGCAGCTCCTGCGGCACGAGTTCCACAAGGCACCAGCTAGTCACTTCGCACCCACCCCGGGCAGTACCTCTGCCCCCAGCAACGGAGCTCCAATGACCGTAACTTCATCCGTAGATTCAGTAGCGGGTCCCAGCAGCAAACATGAGGAACGCAAGGTCCTCGCCGGGACGCTGGTCGGCACCACCATCGAGTGGTACGACTTCTTTATTTTTGCCCAGCTGACGGCGACGCTGCTGTCACCGTTGTTCCTGGCCCCGCTGAACGCATCCAACCCCGGCCTGGCACAGATCCTGTCCTTTGCCCTCATCGGCATCAGCTTCCTGTTCCGCCCGCTCGGCGCGATCGTTGCCGGCCACCTGGGCGACCGCCTCGGCCGCAAGGCCATGCTCGTCTTTACTCTGGTCATGATGGGTGCCGCTACGGCCCTGATCGGCTTGCTGCCCACCTACGCGCAGATCGGCGTCTGGGCCCCGATCCTGCTCATCACGCTCCGCGTCATCCAGGGCTTCTCCGCCGGCGGTGAATGGGGCGGCGCCGCGCTGATGGCCGTGGAGCATGCTCCGCTGAGCAAGCGCGGCCTCTTCGGCGCCTACCCGCAGATCGGTGTGCCGGTGGGCATGATCCTCGCCACGGGCCTGCTGTACTTCCTGAACACCAGCATGTCCAAGGAAGACTTCGCCTCCTGGGGCTGGCGTGTGCCGTTCCTGCTCTCCATCGTGCTGATCGTCGTCGGCTACCTGATCCGCCGCGCCGTGTCCGAAAGCCCCGTCTTCAAGGAGATGCAAGACCGCAAGGAAGAGAGCAAGGCACCCCTGGGCGAGCTGATCCGCAAGCACAAGAAGGCCGTCCTGTACTCCACGATGATCTTCATCGGCAACAATGCCGCCGGCTACCTGCTGATCGCCTTCTTCATCTCCTACGCCACCAAGACGCTGAAGATGCAGACCCCGCAGATCCTGCTGGCCACCACGCTGGCTTCCTTCGGCTGGCTGATCTTCACGCTGGTCGGCGGCTGGCTTTCGGACAAGATCGGACGCGTCAAGACGTTCCTGCTCGGCTATGCGATCGTCTTCGCGTGGATGATCCCGATGTTCGCCCTCATCGACACCAAGGACATCGTGCTCTACGGCGTGGCGCTGTTCGTCCTCACGATCGGCCTGGGCCTGTCCTACGGCCCCATGTCCGCCATGTACGCCGAGATGTTCCCGGCCAAGGTCCGCTACTCCGGCATTTCGATCGGCTACGCGTTCGGCGCCATCCTCGGCGGCGCCTTCGCGGCCATGATCGCCGAAGCGCTCCTGCAGGGCACCCACTGGACCGGCTCCATCGGCATCTACATCATGATCCTGTGCGTCATTTCCGCCGTCGGCGTCCTGCTGGCCGGTGAAACCCGAGGCCGCCCGCTGGGCCTCAGCAAGCACTAGTTCCCACAAAAGCAACGCGGGGTCACTTGACCCCGCGTTGCTGTTTAAGGGGACCTAGACGGCCAGGAAGCTGATGGCCCCCTGCTTGAAGGCGCGGCTGGTGACGGCATTGGTGTGGTTGCGGCCGGGCAGGGTGAGCTGCTCCACCATCGCGCCGGACTTGGCCCCCAGGGCGGCGAGGTCCGGCATGAAGGCGGCGCGGTCGTCCTTCTCCCCGGCCACCAGCAGCATCGGCATGGGCGGGATTGCCTCGGCGGGATCGAACGGCTCGCCCTTGATGGCCTCCACGAGCGAGAGCAGCGCGAAAATGTTGTTGCTGGGCAGCAACTGGGCCATCTTCAGCAGTTCGGCGGTCGATGCGTCGGCGATCGGGGTGCCGTCGGCCAGGTACCGCTGCGCGGCCACGAGGTCAAAGTCCGCCAGCGGATCCGCGGTGTTCGGCCCGCCCAGCACCAGGCGGTGCACCAGCTCATGCTGGGTGGCGCCAAACTCCCAGGCCAGCCGGGACCCCAGCGAATAGCCGATCACGTCGAGCCCGCTCGACGGGTCGCCGTCGCGCAGGGGGCGGGCGCCGGCGTCGAACGCGATCTGGAGCAGGTCCGCACGGATCCGGCTGGGGGAGTAGGAGTCCATGTCCTCGGGGGCACCGCTGCGGCCGTGACCTGGCAGGTCCACGGTGATGACGCGACGGCCGGCGTCCAGGAGCGCGGTGAGCCAGCCGGTGTCCTCCCAGTTGAGCTTGGAGGAGGAGGAAAACCCGTGCAGCAGCAGGATCGGACGGAACCCGGCGTCGTTCTGGGGCTCATGCACCTCCACATACAGCTGGGGGTCGGTGCCCTCCACGGTGTGGGAATGCTGTTCGCCGGTGTGTCTGCCGCTCATGGTGTCAGTCCTCATCAAGTACGGCGCTCAGGCGGACCCGGCGCTTCGGTGCCTCTTCCTTCGGGACCGTGCCCACGATGCCGGCGGTATTATCCGGGACCTCGAACACAATCAGGGGCTCGCCGACATTGATCTTGTCACCGGGCCCGCCGTGGATACGCACCACTTTACCCGCCTGCGGGCTGGGCAATTCAACGGCCGATTTGGTGGTTTCAACCTCCACGAGCGGCTGGTTGCGCTCCACCTGGTCTCCCGGGGAAACGAGCCATTCCAGCACGGTCGCTTCGATCAGGCCCTCGCCGAGATCCGGCAGCGGGAAGGAAATTTCAGCCACGTTTGTACTCCAATACTCGCTGGATCCCGAAGAGGATCCGGTCAATGTTCGGGATGTATTCGTCTTCCAGGTCGCCGGAGGGATACGGGACGTCGAAGCCGGTGACGCGCTCCACCGGCGCCTTGAGCGTACCGAAGCAGCTCTGCGTGATCAGCTGCGCCACTTCGGCGCCGAGGCCCGAGGTGAGCGGCGCTTCATGGACGACGACGGCGCGGCGCGTCTTGCCCACGGAGGCGGCCAGCGCCTCGGCGTCGATCGGCTTGAGCCAGCGCAGGTCCAGGACCTCGATGTCGATTCCGTCTTCCGCGGCGAGCCCGGCCACCTGCAGGCAGCGGGCCACCATGGCACCCCACGCGACGAGCGTCAGGTGGCGGCCCTCGCGCATGACCTTGGCTCCGGTGGGGGAGGCACCGGCCGCATCGTGCCGGGCGAGGTCCACCTCGCCCTTCTGCCAGTAGCGGGACTTCGGTTCCATGAAGATGACCGGGTCCGGCCGCGTCGCGGCGTACTTGAGCAGGTGGTAGGCCTCGTGCGGGTTCGACGGCGAGACCACCTTCAGGCCCGGGACGTGGGCAAAGAGCGCCTCGAGGCTTTCGCCGTGGTGTTCGGGCGCCCGGATGCCGCCGAAGCTGGGCACGCGCAGCGTGATCGGCATGGGCATCGTGCCCCGGCTGCGGTAGTTCATCCGGGCGATCTGGCACACGATCTGGTTGATAGCCGGGTAGGCGAAGCCGTCGAACTGGACCTCCGGAATGGGGTGGAAGCCGGCCATCGCCAGGCCGACGGACATGCCGAGGATGCCGGATTCCGCCAGCGGAGTGTCAAAGACCCGTTGCGCGCCGTGCTTGGCCTGCAGGCCGTCCGTGATCCGGAAGACGCCGCCGAGCCGGCCGCAGTCCTCGCCGAAGATCAAGGTTCTCGGGTTGTCCGCCAGGACCTCGTCGAGGGCGCGGTTCAGCGCCTGCTGCATGGACATCACGGTAGTTGATGCGGGATTTTCCACTAAAGCATCGCTTTCAAGCATCGAGTTAGACATGTTCGGACTCCTCGCGCCAGTTGGCGGCCTGGGCCTGCAGGGCAGGGGTGGTTTCCTGGAAGACCAGATCAAACATCTCAGTTCCGGGCCGGGATCCGAGCGCCTGGATGCCCGTACGGATCTGTTCCTCTTCGGCCTTGGCCGCTGCGAGGGCCTCCGCAAAGAAGGCCTCGTCGGCGATGCCGTCGGCGAGCAGCCGCTGGCGGAGCCGTTCGAGCGGATCGATGCCGGCGCCGTCGCGCTCCTCATCGAGGGAGCGGTAGCGGCCCGGATCATCGGAGGTGGAGTGCGGGCCGCGGCGGTAGGTCATCGCCTCGATCACGACGGGTCCGTTCCCGGCCCGGGCGTGCGCGAAGGCGCGGCGGGTGGCATCGACGACGGCGGCGACGTCGTCGCCGTCGATGTGCAGTGCCGGGATGCCGTACCCGGCGGCGCGGGCGGCGACGGAACCGCCGGCCACCTGACGTTCGGTGGGCACGGAGATGGCCCACCCGTTGTTCTGGATGAAGAACACCACGGGCGCCTTCATCACGGCGGCGAAGTTCATGGCCTCATGGACATCGCCCTGGGACGACGCGCCGTCGCCGAAATACGTCAGGGCGACGCCGTCCTTGCCGTCCAGCGTCTGGCCGTGGGCCCAGCCGACGGCGTGCAGCACGGAACCGGCGACGACCGCCTGGATCGGGGCCAGCCGGGATTCCACCGGGTTGTACAGCCCGCCATGCCACGTGGCTTTGTGGGTGGACATGTAGGCCACCATGTCCACGCCCATGGTGCGGGCGACACCCATCTCACGGTAGGTGGGGAAGACGAAGTCGCGGGTGGTGTCCACGGCGTAGCTGCTGCCCACCTGGGCCGCTTCCTGGCCGAGTTCGGGCGCGTAGCCGGGGATGATGCCCTGCCGCTGCCAGGCGATGGCCGAGGTGTCGAGGTGCCGGACGGCCACCATCAGCGAATAGAGCTCGCGGAGCTCATCGGCAGTAAGGGCCCCGGCATCGGCGCCGGAAGCCACGGGGATAAGTGTGTCCATGCCTGTGACCCTAGTCACCGGCGGCAGGGTGGGCAATCAGCCTAGGTATTGCTGGCCAGACTGCATAATTCTGTAGCACCCTAGGCCCAAACATATGGCAATTTGTCTTGCGTCCCGTGAATCCGGCCTGCCATGGCCGTGCCCCGCCGACCGGGTGCCGCGCGGGCGTGACTGTCGTGCCGGGGGCGTGCCGCTGCGCGGGGGCGAAGCGGCACTCCCTCCGGGCTATTCGGACTGCCGGCCGGCGGCCCGGTTGCGGGTGACGCGGGCGCCGATCCAGCATGCCGCGGCGATGCCGGCGACGAGGGCCAGGGTGCTGAAGAGCTGCTTGCTGCTCTCGGGGCTGCTGAAGCCGACGGCGAAGATCAGCGCCAGGAGCGCCAGGCCGAAGATCGTCAGCCCGGGGAAGCCCTTCATCCGCAGAGGCAGCGGGGTGCCGTCCCGGTCCGCACGGCGGCGCAGGATCAGCTGCGACACGAGGGCCGAGCCCCACACCACGAGGCACGTGGACCCGACAAGCTGGAACAAGGCCGGCAGGATCTGGTCCGGGAAGAGCAACTCCAGGACGGCGGCCAGGAAGCCGAAGGCGACAGAGACGCTGACGGCCAGCACCGGGACCCGGGCCGTGTTGAGCCTCGAGAGGAACCGCGGGGCCTCGCCGCGTTCGGCGAGCGAGTACACCATGCGCGATGCGCCGTAGAGGTTGGCGTTCAGGGCGGACAGCAGTGCGACGACGGCGACCAGCGTGATCGCGGCGCCGGCGCCGGGGATCCGGGCGGTGTCGAGCACGCCGGCGAAGGGGGACTTCAAGGCCGCCGAGGTTGAGGGCAGGACGGCGGCGATGACGAATACCGAGCCGATGTAGAACACGAGGATCCGCCAGACCACGGTGCGGATCGCCTGCGCCACGCTGTGCTGCGGGTTCTCCGTCTCGGCCGCGGCGACGCTGACGATCTCCGTGCCGCCGAAGGCGAAGATCACCACGAAGAGCGCGGTGGCGATGCCGCCCAGGCCCGCCGGGGCGAAATTGGAGGTGAAGTTGCTCAGTCCCGGGGACGGGACGTCCGGCAGCCAGCCCAGCAGCAGGGCCGCCCCGATGCCGAGGAACAGCAGGATGGCAGCCACCTTGAGGATGGCGAACCAGAACTCGAACTCGCCGAAGTTTTTCACGCCGGCGAGGTTGACCGCCGTGAACAGGGCCATGAAGATCAGGGACAGCGCCCAGACGGGGATCACCGGCCACACAGTGAACAGGAGGGCGGCCGCACCCAGGGCCTCAGCGGCGATGACCACTACGAGCTGCAGCCACCAGAGCCAGCCGACGGTCGCGCCGGCGGTCTTGCCCATGGCCTTTTGCGCGTAGACGGAGAACGCGCCGCTGTTGGGGTTGGCGGCGGCCATCTCGCCGAGCGCCCACATGACCAAAATGATCAGGGTTCCTGCGACGAGGTAGGAGATCAGTACGGCCGGGCCCGCCGCCTGGATTCCGGCGCCTGAGCCGAGGAACAGGCCGGCGCCGATCGCGCTGCCCAGTCCCATCATGGTCAGCTGCCGCGGCTTCATGCTGTGCCCCAGGGCCGGGGCCGGGCGGGCGATGGGTAACTTCGCGGTGGACTTCGTTGTCATGTGGCGAACCTTCGTGTGGTTTTTGATCTGGGTGTCCTTATGGGACTTATTGAATTTACCGTCTTTGGCCCGGCCTTTCCGGCCGCCGCAGTGCCAAGGCCGTGAGAGCATGGTGGCAGTCTGCTCACTGAAATCGGGAATCCGGCAGCGGTTTGTCCGGCCCGGGCCGCTTGGGAGGGAAGAACCCATGGATGTCGATCCGCTGGATGCAAAGATTGTCCGATTTTTCACGGATTCACCGAGGGCCTCTGTCCTGGAAGCCTCGCGGGTCCTGAAGGTGGCCCGCGCCACCGTCCAGTCGCGGCTGGACCGGATGCAGGACGGGGGCGTGATCGGCTCCTGGGTGCCGCAGCCCGACCCGGCGCACTTCGGCTTCCCCGTGGTGGCGTTCTGTTCCCTCACCATCAACCAGGACCTCGGGCACGACGCCGTCGTGGAGGCCCTGGCGCAGATCCCCGAGCTGATCGAAATCCACACCGTCTCCGGGAGTTCGGACCTCATGGCCCGCATAGCCGCACGCTCCAATTCGGACCTCCAGCGCGTCCTCGATGCCATGATCGCCACCAGGACCGTCCTGCGTTCCTCCTCCGTGATCGTCCTGAACACCCACTTCCAGGGGCGCACGCTGCCGCTGCTGGAGGCCGCGGCCGGACGCCGGTGAATCGACGGCGGCCCTACACGACGCTGAGGTTCCCGGGCAGTCCGGAGCGCCCCGTGAGCAGGAGCAGCAGGTCCGGGGCCGAGGGCAGCCGCGCGCCGATGGCCCCGGCGAGTTCCAGGGACGCGGCGATAGCGGGGGAGAGCGTATCGGGCGGCGGGAGGCCGAGTGCGCGGGCCAGGTCCAGGCCGTGCACGGCCAGTTCGAAGCTGCGGGTCGGCAGGTAGTCGATGAGGGTCATTGCCCCGGCGGCGGTGGCGACGGGCGCGTCGTCCGGGGTCTTCCCGACGAGTTCCGTGACCCGATCCACGAGCTTCCTGACGGCGGCGGCCGGGTCCCGCCCGAGGGCTTCGCCGGCCTCCCGGCCGCGCGCGGCGATGGCCTCGGGCGGCACGCCGCCGCGGATCGCCAGGAAATAGGCCATCGGGCCGTCGAGCCTGTCTCCGCTGGCTGGGGTGGAGAGGTACGTCTCGACGGTGCTCAACGCCCGGCTCGTGTGGCCCGTCAGTGCGCGGACGTCCCACTGGCCCAGTGCCGGCCTGGTCCAGGCGGAATCGGGCACGTGTTCCACCAGTTCCAGGAACGCACGCGCCGCTCCGTGGTAGCAGAATCTAATCTCCACAGCATCCATACCGCCGATTATTGTCCCGCCGGCGTGAGCTTCCAACCGCGCCGGCAGTGATGGCAGGGCTGCAACATTTCGCTTCAGGGGCCAATGGTCGTAGAATTAGTTCTGGTCATATTGACTATAACTAGTCCGCCGGTCGGGTCGGCACCTTCCGGGGGTCCGCACGGGGACCGCCCGGGAATCTGGAATGCGGGGTGAATCGCCGTTTACACGACAGCTGCCAACGTCTCGGAGCGCCAGCTCGCCCCGCCGTCGCTGGCCATCTCCACTGTGATCTTTGCGCTGCGTCCCAGCGAGCGGTCCGGACGGCCCACCCTCTGGATTCCGCTGGTGCGCCGCATCCGGGAACCGTTCAAGGACCTCTGGGCACTGCCCGGCGGCCCGCTCACGCATTCCGAGTCCCTCCAAGACGCCGCGTCCCGCAACCTGCGCGAGACCACCGGACTGGCCCCGAACTTCCTCGAGCAGCTCTACGCCTTCGGCGGCCTGCACCGCTCACCTACCCAGCGCGTCGTCTCGATCGTGTACTGGGCGCTGGTCCAGCCAACGGAGGCCGCGCTCGCGGACGAGTCGGAGAACGTGCGCTGGTTCCGCGCCGACCGGCTCGGCGAGCTCGCCTTCGACCACAACGCGATCATCGACTACGCCCTGTGGCGGCTGCGCAACAAGATGGCCTATGGATCCATCGCCTACCACCTGCTGGGCGAGTACTTCACCCTCGCCCAGGTCCGGGAAGTCTACGAGGCCGTCCTGGACCGCGAACTCGATCCGGCCAACTTCCGCCGGCAGGTCAAGGCCACGCCGGAAATCGAAGAAACCGATCAATACCTGCAGGGCGGCAAGCACCGCCCGCCCCGCCTCTACCGCTTTACCGGCCGCCCCGGCCTTGACCCAGACAACAGGAGCACACCATGAGCAGCGTCAACACGGCAATCCAGCTGATCACGCGCGAGCAGGCCACCACCATGGCAGGCGGCGCGGCGGCCAACACCTGCAGCCCCGCCCTGGCGCGCGGGCCGTGGGACTTCGACCTCGCCGAGGCCCTCGCCGGGGTGCCCGCGTACGGTCCCGGTGCCTCGTCCGCCGACGCCGCCCCGGCGTCGACCCCGCGGCAGGGGCAGCTGCCGGAGGAGTACAAGCTCGCCAGCGACGCCGAACTCGACGCCCGCATCCGCGCCGCGAAAGCGGCACTAGGGGAGCGCGCCGTCGTGCTGGGGCACTTCTACCAGCGCGACGAAGTGGTCGAATACGCCGACTTCGTGGGCGATTCCTTCCAGCTCGCCAACGCTGCACTGACCCGCCCGGAAGCCGAAGCCATCATCTTCTGCGGCGTCCACTTCATGGCCGAAACCGCGGACATCCTGTCCCGGCCCGAGCAGGCCGTCATCCTGCCCAACCTTGCCGCGGGCTGCTCCATGGCGGACATGGCGGACATCGACTCGGTCACCGAGTGCTGGGAACAGCTCGAGGAGCTTTTCGGCACCGAACCCGACGCCGACGGCCGGGTTCCGGTCATTCCGGTCACCTACATGAACTCCTCGGCCGCCCTCAAGGGCTTCTGCGGCGAGCATGGCGGCATCGTCTGCACCTCCTCGAACGCCGCCACCGTGCTCGAATGGGCGTTCGAGCGTGGCCAGCGCGTGCTCTTCTTCCCGGACCAGCACCTGGGCCGCAACACCGCCAAGGCCATGGGTGTCCCGCTGGACCGGATGCCCATGTGGAACCCGCGCAAGGACCTCGGCGGCAACGATGAGCGGACGCTGCAGGACTCCCGGGTGATCCTCTGGCACGGTTTCTGCTCCGTCCACAAGCGCTTCAACGTCGGACAGATCGACAAGGCCCGGGCCGAGTTCCCCGGCGTGCAGGTGATCGTGCACCCGGAATGCCCCATGGAGGTGGTCGACGCCGCCGACGCCGCCGGCTCCACCGACTTCATCCGCAAGGCCATCGCCGCCGCCACGGAGCCCACCGCCTTCGCCGTCGGCACGGAGATCAACCTCGTCAACCGGCTGGCCGCGGAGTATCCGCAGCACACCATCTTCTGCCTGGACCCGGTGATCTGCCCCTGCTCCACGATGTACCGCATCCACCCCGGCTACCTTGCCTGGGTCCTGGAGGCGCTCGTCCGGGGCGAAGTGGTCAACCGCATCACGGTGGAGGACGACGTCGCGGCCCCTGCAAGGGTGGCGCTGGAACGCATGCTGGCGGCGCGGCCGTGACCAGGCGGCTGGTGATTGTCGGCAGCGGGGTTGCCGGGCTCTACGCCGCGCTGCTCGCTTCCGACGCCGCGGCCGGCAGCGGACGTGACATCGAGGTGGTCCTCCTGAGCAAGGGGACGCTGGAGCAAAGCAACACCTTCTATGCCCAGGGCGGTGTCTCTGCCGTCCTGGCGCCGGGGGACGCCGCCCCCGGGGACTCCGTGGCCGCCCACATCGCCGACACCCTCGCCGCCGGCGCCGGGCTCAACGATGCCGAGGCCGTCCGGGTCCTGTGCACGGAGGCAGTCCGTGACATCGCCGGCCTGGGCCGCTACGGCGTGCACTTTGACGCCCGTCCCGACGGCGGCCCGGCCCTGGGCCTCGAAGCCGCGCATTCGGCGCCGCGCATCCTGCACGCCGGCGGGGACGCGACGGGCGCCTGCATCGCCCGCGGGCTCGTCGCCGCCGTCCTTGAACGCACGGTCCTGGAACGCACAGTCCAGGGCCTGCTCCGGGTGGAGACCAGCGCGTTCGTCACGGATCTCCTGACCGACGCGGGGCCGGACGGCCAGTCCGGATCGCCCTCACAGCAGGGCAGCACGACCCCGGTCCGGGTCACCGGCGTGGAATATCTGGCCGGCGGCCGGACCCACCGGCTGGCCGCCGACGCCGTCCTCCTCGCCACCGGGGGTGCCGGCCGGCTCTTTGCCCGCACGAGCAACCCCTCCGTCGCCACCGCCGACGGCCTCGCCCTGGCCTGGCGTGCCGGCGCCGCGGTGCGGGACCTCGAGTTCTTCCAGTTCCACCCCACCACCCTTGCCGCCGAGGAGGTTCCGGGCGGCCCGCCGGCCCTGCTCATCTCCGAAGCGGTCCGCGGCGAGGGGGCGGTCCTGCTGGACTCCGCGGGCTACCGCTTCATGCCGGACTACCACCCGGACGCCGAGCTCGCCCCGCGCGACGTCGTCTCCCGCAGCATCGCCCTCCACCTGGCCGCCACGGGCGCCGCGCCGGACAGCCCGGTCTACCTGGACGCGCGCGGCATCGAGTCCGCCCGTGGCACCGGGTTCCTCGCCCGGCGGTTCCCGACCATCACAGCCGCCACCCGGGCCATCGGGTATGACTGGACCGCCGAGCCGGTACCCGTGTCCCCGGCAGCCCACTACTGGATGGGTGGCGTCTGCACCGATCTGTGGGGCCGCACGTCCGTTCCGGGCCTGTATGCCGCCGGCGAGGTCGCCCGCACGGGTGCCCAGGGGGCCAACCGGCTGGCGAGCAACTCGCTGCTGGAGGGGCTCGTGTTCGGCCGCCGCGCCGTCGAGGACTTCCTGCGCGCCGACCCGTCGCACGACACCACTGCTCCGCGTGCTGTCTCGGCCGCGGGCGGCCTCCCCTTGACGCAGGCTTCCGCAGCGCCGTCGCACGACTTCACGTCAGGGGAGGACACTTCAGCGAGCGTGTCCGAAGATTTTGTGACGTCGGTATCCGCGTACGGGGTTTTCTCGCGCGACGCTCTTCGGCGGTTGATGACGGCGAACGCCGGGGTAATGCGCAGCGGGGAGCAACTGCGGGAGGCGGAGACCGTGCTGGCGGCCTGGGACGCCGTTGTCCAGTCTGAGACCGCTCCCGATGCCGGCCTGGACCAGGGTGCCCGCGAGGACCGGAACCTGCTCCTCGCGGCCCGCTTGCTTGTGACGGCTGCCCTCAACCGCACGCAGTCCGTCGGCGCCCACTACCGGGCGGACACCGCCCGGGCCGACACCTCCCGCCGGGCAGATGCCGCCCGCTCGAACGACACTGCACACAACGAAGACCATGCCGAGGCTGCGGTGCAGTCCGGTCCCGCCTCACTGACCTCCGGCGGCCGGCATCATGCCGCTGCCCGCCCCATGCAAAGGATCTAGCCATGACAGCAACCGCTGCCCCGGAAACCCTGCCCTCCCGCACCGCGGCGCTCGCCGGGAGCCTGCCCAAGGCCGCCGTCCTGGCCGTCCTCCACACGGCGCTGCAGGAGGACGCCCCGTACGGCGACATCACCTCGCAGACGCTCATCCCCGCACAGGCGCGCGCGAGCGCGGTATTGAACGCCCGCGTTCCCGGCGTGCTGAGCGGCGGCGAGGTGTTCGCCGCGGCGATGACGCTGACCGACCCCGACGCCGTCGTCGAACTCCTGGTCAGTGACGGCGAGTCTTTTGTCGCCGGAACGGCCCTGGCCCGGGTGACCGGGAACGCCCGCGCCGTGCTGCTGGCCGAACGCGTCGGGCTGAACCTGGTGCAGCGGATGAGCGCCATCGCCACCAGGACCGCCGAGTTCGTGGCTCTCGTGGACGGTACCGGCGCGCGGATCACCGACACCCGCAAGACGACGCCGGGGCTCCGGGTCTTGGAACGCTACGCCGTGCGCTGCGGCGGCGGCGCCAACCACCGCTTCAGCCTCTCGGACGCCGTCCTGGCCAAGGACAACCACCTGGCAGTCCTCACCGGGGGCGATCCAGCGAAGCTCACCGAGGTGCTGCGGCGCGCCAAGGCCCAGCTCGGCCACACGACTCACTTCGAGGTGGAAGTGGACACCATGGAGCAGATCGAGCCGGTCCTGGCCGCCGGGGTGGACACCATCATGCTGGACAACTTCTCCCTGTCCGGGCTGGCGGCCGGCGTCCGGCTGGTGGGCGGCAGGGCCCGCGTCGAAGCCAGCGGCAACGTCAACCTCGCCACCGTGGCGGACATCGCGGCCACCGGTGTGGACGTCATCTCGATCGGCGGCCTGACCCACAGCGTCACGGCCCTGGACCTCGGCCTCGATATCGAGCTGGCCGTGGCCCCCGCCGTCGACCCGGCAGCGGGCTGAGGCTCGCCGTGATCTTCCTCGACGCCGCGGCCACCACGCCGGTCCGCCGCGAGGTGCTGGAGGCCATGTGGCCCTACCTCACGGGCGAGTTCGGCAACCCGTCGAGCCACCACTCCCTGGGGGACGCGGCCGCCACCGCCATCGCCGGGGCCCGAGCCGCGACGGCCAAGGCCCTGGGCTGCCGGCCCGGGGAGATCATCTTCACTTCCGGCGGCACGGAGGCGGACAACCTCGCCGTCAAGGGCATCGCCCTGTCCCGGCGCGCCGCCGATCCGGGCCTGGACCGGGTCGCGATCAGCGCCGTCGAACATCCCGCGGTCGAAGAATCCGCCCGGTACCTCGAACGCGTCCACGGCTTCGGCATCGACGTGATTCCCGTGGACCGCTACGGGCAGGTCACGGAAGAAGCGCTGGCCGACGTCCTGGGGCCCCGGACCGCGCTGGTCAGCATCATGTACGCCAACAACGAGGTCGGCACGGTCCAGCCCATCGCCCGGCTTGCGGCGCTGGCCCGCGGCCGCGGAATCCCGTTCCACACCGACGCTGTCCAGGCCGCCGGCTGGCTGCCGCTGGACACGGGCGCGCTGGGTGTGGACGCGCTGAGCATTTCAGGCCACAAGCTGGGCGCGCCCAAAGGCAGCGGCGCGTTGTTCGTGCGCGGCCGGATCCGGCTGGAACCGCTGGTCCACGGCGGCGGCCAGGAACGCGGGCGCCGCTCCGGCACGGAAAACGTCGCCGGGGCCGTGGCGTTGGCGACGGCGCTGACGCTTGCCCGGGCCGCACAGCCGGGACCGGCGGAACAAACGGCCGAGGGCGTTGCTCCCGACGTGGCGGCAGAACCGGCTCAGGACCGGGCCCGGCGCGTCGCGGACCTCCGCGATGACTTTATTGCGGCCGTGCTGGCCGGTGTTCACGGGGCCATCCTCACCGGGCACCCCACCGAGCGGCTGCCCTCCGTGGCTTCCTTCTGCTTCCCGGGCACCAGCGGCGAGTCCGTGTTGCTGGAACTCGAACGCCAGGGTGTGATCTGCTCCAGCGGATCGGCGTGCGCGGCGGGCTCGGACGCGCCGTCGCCTGTGCTGCTGGCCATGGGGATCGAACCCGAGGTCGCCCAGACGGCCGTGCGGTTCAGCTTCGATGCGACCGTGACCGCGGAGGAGCTCCGCCAGGCCGCCGCTGCCGTGGGCATCGCCGTCGCCGGGGTCCAGGCCCTCGGCGCCTGAATCGTTGCTCTATCATTTATGGCTGTTCCGGGGCGCCCGGAGCAGCCATAAATGATAGACCAACGGAGGTATTCAGCCGGGGCGACGCTAGCGGTGGCGGGCGCGGCGGAAGATCCAGTGCCGCAGCATCGTGAACCGCACCGCGGTGGCGGCGAAGCCGGAGAGGGTGGTGGTCCAGAGCTCTTCGGCCACAGTCGCCTCGGGACGGACCCAGTGCAGGACGGCCAGGCTGCCGCCGGTGATCAGCAGCGCCACGAGGATCACGATCAGGCCGTTGAGGTGGTCGCGCTTCATCCTGCGGCGTTCGGTGATCTTGAACGTCAGGCGCCGGTTGAGTGCGGTATTCATGAACGAGGTAAGGACCAGGGCCGTCGCGTTGGCCGGCTGGGCACCGAGCCAGGGCCGGGACAGGGCGTACAAGGCCAGGGACGTCAGCGTGCAGACAATGCCGACGCCCGTGAACCGGAGGAGCTGCCGGACCACGGGGTAGCGCAGGATTCCGCGGTGGCGCCGGGTGTTCGGCCCACGGACGACGCCGGGTGCGGGGGACTGCTGTTCGAGCTGGGACTCCATCCGCTCAGTACAGTTCGCCCACGGGGATGTCCACGGCCAGCCGGTTTGCCGGACCCGCAAGGGGACAGGCCCACGCTTCGTTGTAGGCGCACGAGGGGTTGTAGGCGAAATTGAAGTCCAGGATGAATTCGGCGTCGGGTCCGGAGCCCCGCACACCGTGGAAAGCGCCCTTGATGGTATCCAGCAGATAGCGTCCGGCCCCGTAGCTGCCGCCCGGCTGACCGGCCGTGGCGTCGCGGAACGGCACGAAGATGCCGCCCCCGTAGCCCCTGAGCTTCCAGACCGCGAGCTGTCCCATCTCGGGAAGATCGAACGTGCCCAGCCGGACAAACCGCACCAGCCCGTCGGTCCCGGTCTCCACGTTCATTTCCCGGCCTGCGCCTTCCTTGGTCAGGGGGACATAGAACCGGTAGATCGGATCGTAGTCCGCCGTCTTCAATCCGCCGAAGTTGGCTTTGGCCTCGGCGGTCAGCGCCGACGCAGGGTGCGTGCCGAACATGCGGTCCCGTTCCTGGCGCCAGTAGGAATGGGCCTCCGCCGGGCTGTCGGCCGCGATCTTGCGCGTGGTGGCGTACAGGGCAAAGGTCCGCAGCCGCCAGTCCGCGATATCGAGCGCCGACATGCCTGCCGCATCGCCGTGCTCCCCAAAATGCGTTCCGTCAAAGTGCTGTTCGGCCATGCCCCCAGAGTATCCGCTTTCCCTGTGCCGTATTTCTGCCCCGGATCCCGGCACTGGACCCGGACCCAAGCTACGCTGACTTCATGACTGGGAGGGACCTCGCTCAAGGATCAGCCACCGCCCAAGGATCAGGCACCGCCGGGACCCGGAACGCCGCGCTGTGCGCCGGCGTCGCGCTCGCGGTCGCCGCGGTGGCGCTCTCGGGCTGCAGCAGCGACGGCAAGGGGGCACCGGTCTGGACGGCCGGCAGCAGCGCAACCGAAAGTACGACGTCGGCTCCCGCCCAGAGCCCGACGCCGTCCGCCAGCGTGTCGGCCACCCCGGGCTCCACGGCGTCGGCCTGGAAAGTCTTCACCGATCCGGCAAAGACCGTCAGTTTTGAGGTGCCGCAGGACTGGATTGTCCAGTCCGTTGCCCCCGACGCCGGCTCGCTCCCGGGCGCACTGAAAATCGAGGTCAAAGACGCCAAAGGCGCCTATCTGGCCACCCTCCAGACGGGGCTCGCGCCGCAGCCCGTCCCGGCCTGCTCGGACGGCGACGCGCGGAACTACGTTGTGGTCAGCAGCGTGCCCGTCGACCTGCCGCACCAGGGCGGCGAGGGGACCATCGATCCGCACGTGGTGTTCCGGGTCATCCAGGGCTACAAGTACTTCGGCTCCTACGGCATCACGAACGTGCTGGGCGGCGCCGGCGGCAAGAGCTGCGCACTGCCGAACGTGGTCCGAGGCCCGGACGGCAAGGGCGACTATTCCTTTGCCGACCTGACGGTGCTCAAGCCGTTGGCTCCGGACCAGAAGGTCGCTCCGGCAAAGGCGTTCGACACCCTTGACCAGGCCGCCAAGTACGTCAACGACGGGTCCGAATTTGCCAACGTCCAGCGGATGCTAATGTCTCTGAAGATCAAAAACTAGTCCCGCACACCCGCACATCCCCGGGCCGTCGACGGCGACTTCACCCTGCCCTCACCTCACATCCCGGAGATACATGGAACGCACCGTAGCCGCCCGCCTGGCCTTCAAAACCGTCGCCGAGACCAAGGTGGCGCTCGCCGTGGCCGTGGCCCGGAACGCCGGGTACGACTCCCTGGAGGAGACGCTGTCGGTGACCGCGGGCGGCGGGGAGGTGCCGCTGACCGAGCTCTCGGACCACCACGGCGGGCGGTTCCACTACATGGACTTCGCCGAACCCGCCGAAGTCGTGGTGGAGTACTCGGCCACGGTCACCGGTGTGGCCCTGCCCGAAGAACCGGGGCTCATGGAACTGATCCGGTATGTCCGGCCCAGCCGCTACGCGGAGTCTGACCGGCTGCTGCCCACAGCGTATGCCGAATTCGGCGGCCTTCAGGGTGAAGAGCTGCTCCACGCCGTCCGCAACTGGGTCTTCAGCGAACTGCGCTATGTCAGCGGTTCCTCGCGGGGGACCGACGGCGCCGTCGAAACACTCCTGCACCGTCGCGGTGTCTGCCGGGACTTCGCCCACCTCGCCATTGCCCTGCTGCGGTCCAAGAACGTCCCGGCCCGGCTGGCAGCTGTGTATGCGCCGGGCCTGAGCCCGATGGACTTCCATGCGGTGGCCGAGGCACACATCAACGGAGCCTGGCACATCATCGACCCCACCGGCCTGGCACCGCGGAAAAGCATGCTGCGAATCACGGCCGGGCGCGATTCCTCGGACACGGCATTCCTCTCGACGGTGGGTGGAAGCCTGTCCCTGCAGGAAATCAAAGTCACGGCGATCGTGGATGTGCTGCCGACGGAAGACCCGGCGAAGCTCGTCGCCATCCGGTAGCCGCCCCGGGTGTCAGCGTGCGGCGACCGAGGCGCGGAGCTTCTCCGTCAGCCGCAGCAGCTCCTGCTGTTCGGCCGGCGAGAGGGCCGGACCCACCAGCGAGGCGATGTCCCGGACGTGTTCCCGGCCGATCTGCTTCTGGAGGTCCCGTCCGGCATCGGTGAGCCGGATCAGGATGCCCCGGCCGTCGTCCGGGGCCGGCGTCCGTTCCACCAGGCCGCGCTTTTCGAGCCGCTCCACCAGCCGGCTCAGGCTCGACTGGCTCAGCAGGACGTTGTCGTTGAGCTCGTTCAGGCGCAGCCACCCGGAGGGGCAGCGGGAGAGCGTGAACAGGACGTCGTATTCATTGAGGGCCAGGGCTTTGAACGCAGGCGCCGCCTGTAGCTTGCGCATCACCGCCACCTGGGCGCGGAAGAGCGATTCCCAGGTTTCCGCGGCCAGGCGCACCGGCGATTCTGTGGTCTTGGCGTGCATCACGCGTCCTGGCTGGTGGTCTCTGTCGCTGTCTCTGCCGCTGCGCCGTCGCCGGTGCCCGCGGCCAGCGCGGCGGCCACCCGGCCGGCGTGCGTGGGAGGCTCGGGGACATGCGCGGGCTTGAGTGCGGCGTATTCCCGGCGGAGCACCGGCAGGACCTCTTCGCCGAACAGGTCCAGCTGCTCCAGTACCGTCTTCAGCGGCAGGCCGGCGTGGTCGATCAGGAAGAGCTGGCGCTGGTAGTCGCCAAAGTATTCCCGGAACGTGAGGGTCTTCTCGATGACTTCCTGCGGGCTGCCGACCGTCAGGGGGGTCTGGGACGTGAAGTCTTCCAGCGACGGGCCGTGGCCGTAGACCGGGGCGTTGTCAAAGTAGGGACGGAACTCCTTGACGGCGTCCTGGGAGTTCTTCCGCATGAAGAACTGGCCGCCAAGGCCCACGATGGCCTGGTCCGCCTTGCCGTGGCCGTAGTGCTCGTAGCGCTCGCGGTAGAGGCCGATCAGCTGCTGGTAGTGCTCCTTGGGCCAGAAGATGTTGTTGGCGAAAAAGCCGTCACCGTAGTAGGCGGCCACTTCGGCGATCTGCGGCGTACGGATGGAGCCGTGCCACACGAAGGGGGCGACGCCGTCGAGCGGGCGGGGCGTGGACGTGAAGTTCTGCAGCGGAGTGCGGTGCTTGCCGGACCAGTTGACGGTGTCCTCATCCCACAGGCGGCGCAGCAGGCTGTAGTTCTCGATCGCAAGTTCGATCCCGTCCTGGATGTTCTTGCCGAACCAGGGGTAGACGGGGGCCGTGTTGCCGCGGCCCAGCACCAGGTCAACCCGCCCGTCAGCCAGGTGCTGGAGCATCGCGAAGTCTTCGGCAATCTTGACCGGATCGTTGGTGGTGATCAGCGTAGTGGCCGTGGACAGGATGATGCGTTCTGTCTGGGCGGCAATGTAGGCAAGGGTGGTGGTGGGGGAGGAGGAGAAAAACGGACGGTTGTGGTGCTCGCCGATGGCATAGACATCCATGCCGATCTCTTCGACCTTCTTGGCGATCGCCACGGACGCCTTGATGCGCTCGTGCTCCGTGGGGGTGCGGCCCGTGGTGGGGTCGGTGGTGATGTCGCTGACGCTGAAGACGCCGATCTGCATGATGTGCCTTTCCATGGCCGGTGATCCGGGAACTGTTTCCACTATAACCGATTTACATGCATTTGCATGTATCGGTGGGTATAACGCCCGGAGCGGCGGGATATTCCCTTACCTTGCCGCTGCGCCCATCCTGGTTGCTGACACCCTGCTGCCACGAAGCCTGCGGCACCCTCGCCAACACCAGCCCGGACCTGCTCAAGGAAATGTCCGGAGGCCTGACGTCCGCGATCGTGTCAGACGCCAAAGCCCGGCAGGGCTGATGCAACAGCGCAAGGGCCGGACGTCCTTATTCGACATTGCCAGGCGCTGGCAGAATTATTGGATCTCCACCGAAGCGGGTAGTCGACCGGTCGTTTGGGTGGAAAAAACAAGTACCTAATACTCAGGTGCTGAGAGCTGCCTGAGACTAGCCTAGGCATAGCAACACATTCGGGCAGACACTATCTGCCACGTTCACGTATGGAACTCCTCCATTGGTGAAAAAAATACGGGCTCCGTGGGAGCAGTGATCAGCACGCCACAGATGTCGTGCTGCATCCTTCCGTTGCCCGTCATCCGGGAGCCTGAGCTGAATCCACGCTCGGGACACTTCGCTAGTCGCAGAAGTACGGGGGACATCGAAAGATGGACATCTTTGAAACTTTGGAATCTGAAGTCCGCTGCTATTGCCGCAGCTGGGACACCGTGTTTGAGCGGGCCGCCGGCAGCACCCTCTACGGTGAGGATGGCAGGGAATATCTGGACTTCTTTTCCGGGGCCGGAGCACTGAACTATGGCCACAACAACCCGGTACTACTCCGGCCGCTCGTCGACTATCTGCTTTCCGGTGCCATCGTTCATTCGCTCGACATGAAAACGCCTGCCAAGCGGCGCTTTCTGGAATCATTCCAGGAGTTCATCCTCAAGCCCCGGCATTTGGACTACAAAGTCATGTTCCCCGGTCCCACTGGAACAAACTCCGTGGAAGCGGCCCTGAAGCTGGCGCGTAAAGTCACAGGCCGGCAACATATCCTCAGCTTCACCAACGCATTCCACGGGATGACTCTGGGCTCGTTGTCGGTGACCGGCAATTCCATGAAACGGCAGGGCGCCGGTGTGCCGCTGACGAATGCATCGAGCATGCCCTATGACGGATTCTTCGACGGTCAGACGCCGGACTTCCTGTGGCTCCGGCACGCGCTGGAGGACAGCGGATCCGGACTCGACAAACCCGCCGCCGTGATCGTGGAAACCGTCCAGGGCGAGGGCGGGCTCAGGGCCGCCCGGGCATCGTGGCTGCAGGGCCTCGCGGAGCTGTGCCACCAGCATGACATCTTGCTCATTGTTGACGATGTACAGGCCGGATGCGGACGCACCGGAACATTCTTCAGTTTCGAGGATGCGGCCATAACCCCGGATATCGTGTGCCTGTCAAAGTCCATTTCAGGGTTCGGGCTGCCCATGGCCCTGACGCTGTTCAAGCCCGAGCTGGACATCTGGAAACCCGGCGAGCACAACGGAACATTCCGGGGCCACAACCCTGCCTTCGTCACCGGAGCCGCTGCCCTGGAGCACTACTGGCAGGACGGCAGGTTCGAGTCGCATATCGCCGGGCTCATTACGCAACTGCACGAGGGGCTTTCGCAGATCGCGGCCGGCATCGACGGCGCCACCGTCCGTGGCCGGGGCCTGCTCGCGGGCGTCTACTACCCCCACCCCGGGACTGCGGAAAAGATCGCCGCTGAGTCGTTCGCCCGTGGCCTGCTCGTGGAAACTTCGGGTCCGCAGGGTGAGGTCATCAAGGCGATGCCCGCGCTGACCATCAGCCACGCGAATCTGCAGAAGGGACTCGATATTCTCGCCGGGGCCGCAGAGGCCGTCACCGGCGTTCCCGTCGCCTTGGCATCCACTGTTTGATCATCCGTACGGACACCCCGGCAGTGGGGCAAGGACCGCTCGCAAGAATCGAAGTAGATTTCGGGGGAGAAATGGGTACCCGCAAAGCCACAGCGGCTAACGATGGCGATCCAGAGGAAGCAACACAGGGCATCCCCCCGGGAAGTGTCCCCCCGGGAAGTGTCATTGTGCAAAAGTTCGGTGGTTCGTCGCTGGCCGATGCCGCCGGCATCATCCGGGCCGCCGAGCGGATCGCCAAGACGCGTGAGGAGGGATTCCGGGTGGTGGCGGTGGTGTCCGCCATGGGCGACACCACGGATGATCTCTGCGACCTGGCGGCCGAGGTTTCCACCCGGCCGCTTCCCGGCGACCTCGATGCCCTCCTGAGCATCGGCGAACTTGTGTCCTCGTCACTGCTGGCGATCGCTCTGGCAGATCTGGGCCAGGTGCCGCGGACGTTCACCGGCAGCGCGGCCGGCCTTATCACCGACAACATTCACGGCAAGGCCCACATTACTGATGTCAGGCCGGGCCGTGTCCGCACGAGTCTGGCCCGCGGCGAAGTGCCGATCGTTGCGGGTTTCCAGGGCAGAACCAAGAAGCGGCGGAAAATCACCACCCTCGGGCGCGGTGGCTCGGATCTCACCGCGGTGGCGCTTGCCGCGGCACTGGGCGCCGGCATTTGCGAGATCTATACGGATGTTGACGGTGTCTATACCGCGGACCCCCGTGTTGTCCCGACTGCGCGCAAGCTGGACGTCCTCTCAAGCGAAGAGATGCTTGAGTTCGCGGCCTCCGGGTGCAAGGTACTTCACCTCCGGTGCGTTGAATATGCCCGCCGGTTCGGCATTCCGATCCATGTCAGGTCCTCTTTCGTGCCGGACCCAGGAACCTTGATCCTGCCTGGCCTTGACCGCGGTGCGCGGCACCAGCCGGCAGGCGAGCAACCCGTGGTGACTGCAGTAGCCGGGGTCAACTCGGCGTCCAAAATCATCGTCGTTGGCATTCCGGACGAACCGGACAGCATTTCGCGCATCTTCCAAGTGCTCTCGCGGTCCGGGACCAACGTCCAGACGGTCGGCCAGACACCGGCCGGCCCGGGTTCGCGACGCTCGGACGTTGCCCTGATCCTTCCGGCAGCCCAGGCGGCCCAAGCCCTTGCCGTGTTGAACGCGGCCAAGGGAGTCATCGGATTTCAGGGCCTGCAGCACGACAGTGAGATGGGCAGAGTGTCCGTCACCGGCCTGGGCATGAGGTCCTCGCCGGAAATCTTCTGCACATTCCTGAAGGCCCTTTCCGACGCCGATGTCGGCCTCGATCTGGTCGATATCTCGGAGACCTGCCTGGGGGCCTCTACGCCCACCGACCGGCTCGCGGATGCCGAACGGGCCGTCCGCCTGGCGTTTGGCATTGCGACGGCGGACGGGGCGGCGGTGACGGGTCGCATGGGCACCCTCGTGCCCGCCGGTGGCCGCCCGGTCGGCACGTGGATTGCGATATCCGGCAAAGACAGGACGCCTGTCGCGCGAGGCGGCAGAGCCGTGGCACGTCACTTCTAGCGAAGGAGCTAAAGGATGGGCAAGACCGCGAGGATCGGCAACGGCCTCACTCGACCCCCTGAGTTGCGCGGAAAGATGTCGGTGAACGGCGGTTCTGAGGGGGGAACGATCCTCACATCGGCCACACCGGACCAGACCGCCCGCTGGCAACGGGGGGAACGGCTGGACCAACTGTTTGAGGATCGCTGTGACCGCCTGCGGGAACAGGGGCTGGAAGGTCAGGTCGCCGTGGATTCAGGGGACATCGTCCTGACGTATCTGCAACTGGATGAACGGGCGAACCAGCTGGCGCGGCATCTCCTGGTCTGCGGTGCCCGCCCGGGCGACCGCATTGCGTTGCTGTTCGACCAGCCGTGGCGTGCCTACGTCGCGATGCTCGCCGTTCTGAAGATCCACGCGGCCTACGTTCCCCTGGACGCAGGGTTTCCCCCCGACCGTCTCCAGTACATTGTGGAAGACGCCAATGTGGCGATGATCCTGTCACTGTCGCACCTGAAGGACTTGGTGCCCGAGGTGGCCGCTGTGACGGTGTGTCTCGACGATGTGCAGGCCCAGGTCGACGCCAAGGACCCGTCGCGCCTGAACGGTGCGGCCAAGGGCGGAACCAAGGATGAGCTGGCGTACATCATCTACACGTCCGGTTCGACGGGCCGGCCGAAGGGTGTGGCGGTGGACCAGGCCAGCATCTGCAATTTTGTCCGGGTGGCCGCTGACGTCTACGGCATGGAACCCACGGACCGCGTGTATCAGGGCATGACGATCGCCTTTGATTTTTCAGTGGAGGAAATCTGGGTTGCCTGGATGGTGGGAGCGACGCTGGTACCTAAACCCGGACGTTCGAGCATGCTGGGGGCCGAGCTCGCGGAATACCTGCAGGAGAAACGGATCACAGCCCTTTGCTGTGTTCCGACCCTGCTGGCCACCCTTGAGGATGATCTGCCCGGTCTCCGGTTTCTCCTGGTCTCCGGGGAGGCCTGCCCGCGGGACCTCGTCCAGCGCTGGCACCGCCCGGGCCGCCGATTCCTGAATGTCTACGGCCCTACCGAAGCGACGGTGACTGCCACCTGGTCCCTCCTTGACCCGGACACACCCGTGTCCCTCGGCGTGCCCCTGCCCACCTACACGGCCGTCATTGTTGATCCCGTGGAGCCCCGGGCCCTGCCGGCGGGCGAAACCGGGGAAATCGGGTTGGCAGGAGTAGGGCTGGCACGGGGCTACGTCAACCGGCCGGACCTGACGGAACGAGCCTTTATCCCCGATTTCCTGGGCATCAAGAACAACCCCTCCGGCCGGATCTACCGCACCGGGGATCTCGGACGGATCAACGACGACGGAGAGCTCGAGTACTTCGGACGGATCGACACGCAGGTCAAAATACGCGGCTACCGCATCGAACTGAGCGAAATAGAATCCGTCCTCCTGCAACTTCCCGGAATTGCGCAGGCAGTCGTTCAAACCTATGAACCGGAACCCGGAACGGTGGAACTGGCCGCCTACTACACCCTCCGCCATGACGTCACGGGCGTTGATGCCCATGACCTTCACCGGATGCTGCGCACAAGGCTCCCCGGGTACATGGTTCCGGCCTATTTTGAACAACTGGATGCCCTTCCCATGATGGCCAGTGACAAGGTGGACAGGAAGCGGTTGCCCCGCCCGGAACACAGGATCAGTCAGGCGGCCGCCGGTTCCTACACCGCCCCGACGAGCCCGGCCGAAGAGGCCCTGGCGAAGCAGCTTGGCGCCGTGCTGGGCCTTGACAAGGTGTCCACAGACGCCCACTTCTTCAACGACCTGGGGGCTGACTCCTTGCTGATGGCGCGCTATTGCGCCCGCATCAGAAAAGAAACGGCCCTGCCGCCGGCAGCAATGCAGGATATCTACGAGAACCCGACGGTCCGGCAGCTCGCCACGTGCCTGGAAGCCAGGCACAGCGCATCGGTTCTCAGCGCGGCCGTGCCGAACACCGGCACTGCGCTCCCGGCACCGATGCCCCCGGTGAGCTCATTCCAGTACGGACTGTGCGGCGCAATCCAGTTATTGGTTTTCTTCGGTTACATGATGTATGCCGCCTGGCTGCTGGTTGTTGGCTACGAATGGACGACGGGGGCAAGCACCCTCTTTGACATGTGGATGCGCTCCATCGGGTTTGGTGCCGCCACGTTCGTTGTCCTATCTGTTACCCCGATCATCGCCAAATGGGTTCTCGTCGGGCGGTGGAAGCCGGGCATCATCCGGATCTGGAGCCCGGGCTATCTCCGGTTCTGGACTGTGAAAACCCTGACGCGGGCGAACCCCCTCGTCCTGTTCGCCGGTTCTCCGCTCTATGTGCTGTACTTGCGGCTCCTGGGCGCAAAGATTGGCAAGGGGGTGGTGATCTTCTCTCGGAAGGTGCCGGCGTGCCCGGACCTGCTCACTATCGGTGACAATACGGTGATCCACAAAGACTCCTCGTTCCTGTGCTACCGGGCACGGTCAGGCATGATCGAGAAGGGCCGTGTGACGCTGGGAAGCAACGTGGTTGTCTCAGAGAGAACCGCTCTCGACATCGGAACATCAATGGGCAACGACTCCCAGCTCGGGCATGCTTCATCGCTGCAGACGTCGCAGGCCGTGCCCGAAGGACAGGTTTGGCACGGTTCCCCTGCCGCCCGGACCAGCGCCAATTACTTGCGGGTCCCGGCTGCCCAGTGCGGCACCCGCCGGAGAGTCATCTACAGCCTGCTCCAGTTGCTCAACCGGCTGGTCCTGGTTGTTCCGTCAGGTGTTCTCCTGCTGGCCGCGCTCCTTCCGTCCTATCTGAGCACCGGCCACCTGCAACTGGGAGCCTTCACGTTCTTTACCGATGTACTGGCTTCAACGCTGGTTCTGTTCATTGTCGGGCTGATCACCGGCCTGGTGACGGTCATCTGCGTTCCGCGCTTCCTGAACCACTTCCTCAAGCCTGATGTGGTGTATCCGCTCTACGGCTGGCATTTTTCAATCCATCGGTTGATTGCCCGTCTCTCGAATGTCAGGCTGTACAAGGACATCTTCGGCGACAGTTCCTACATCGTGCACTACCTGCGGGTCCTGGGCTGGGACCTGGGCAAGGTGCAACAAACAGGATCGAACTTCGGCCCCACGCTGTCCCACGAGTCGCCATTCCTCAGTTCCGTAGGAACCGGCACCATGGTGTCGGACGGCCTGAACATGATGAACGCCGATTTCACCAGCACCTCCTTCCGGCTCTCCAAGGTCCACATTGCCGGCCGCAACTTCCTGGGGAACAGCATCACTTTTCCGATGGGAGCGCAGGTCGGGGAGAACTGTCTGCTGGCCACGAAGGTGATGATCCCGATTGACGGCCCGGTCCGCCGGGATGTGGGGCTACTGGGGTCACCCGCCTTCGAAATTCCCCGGTCCGTTCAGCGTGACGCGGAGTTTGACGAACTCAAGATTGCGGACGCCATGAACAGGCGCCTGCCGGCCAAGAACCGGCACAACATCCTGAGCATGGTGCTGTTCCTGGCCGTGCGCTGGTTCCTGTTGTTTGCCGCCGCGCTCTTCGGCGCCGTTGCCGTCGCGGGCCACGGCTTCCTCGGTGTGCTGGCCGTCGCGGGCTCGATGCTCGGCCTGCTCGTGTTCCGGGTGCTGTTTACCGCCTTGGTGGAGCGTTCGGTCATGGGCTTCCGCCGCCTGAAGCCGCAATACTGCTCCATCTACGACCGCTACTTCTGGCGGCATGAACGTCTCTGGAAGCTGCTGGCCGTGGGGCAGTTCAACGGGACCCCCTTCAAGCCCGTGATCTGGAGACTGTTGGGCGTCAAGGTGGGAAAGCGGCTCTACGACGGCGGCCTGAACATGCCGGAAAAGACCCTCGTGACGATTGGCGATGACTGCACGTTCAACGAGGGAACCCACGTTCAGGGCCACTCCATGGAAGACGGCACGTTCAAGTCCGACCACATTGTTATCGGCAACCGCTGCACCCTGGGTGTGGATTCGTGGGTCAACTACGGGGTGACAATGCACGACGGTTCAGTGCTGGGGGCCGATGCTCTCCTGATGAAGGGCGAAGACGTCCCGGAAAATGCAACATATACCGGCAACCCGGCGCGCGAAGTGATGACCCCCGCCACAGCCGAGCGGCGTCCTGCCGGAATCCCCGGCGCACCCCGCAATGGCGGACCCCGCCACGCCGGCCCCCGGCACAGGGACGCCGTCGATCCGGCCGGCGGTCTGCTCAGGCTGTCGAGGGGAACCCACAGGCCACACAGGGCAGCGCGGGCCAAGGCTGCGGCACCGGGATCCCCCTCCTAGCGCGAACTGCTGGGTACGGGAGCGTCCTCGGGGAAATCGTCAGGGAAATCGTCGGGGACATCCTCGGTCACGGCCGGCCCGGAATGGCGTCCGCGGGGGAGCGACTTCTGCAGCGCCTTCCGCTCACGACGTCCTTCCACCAGCCGGTACAGCACCGGAACCAGAATGAGCGTGAGCGCGGTAGAGGAGATCAGGCCGCCGATCACCACGATCGCCAGGGGCTGGGAGATGAACCCGCCGCCGCCGGTCAGGCCCAGCGCCATCGGCGTCAAGGCGAACACTGTGGCGAGCGCTGTCATGAGGATGGGGCGGAGGCGCTGGCGGGCGCCGTGCGTGATCGCGTCCGCCACGTTCATTCCGGGTTCGCCGTTGCGCGGCTGGCGGTACTGGTTGATGAGGTCGATCAGCACAATTGCGTTGGTCACCACGATGCCCACGAGCATCAGCATGCCGATCAGTGACGGCAGCCCCAGCGGCACCCCGGTCACGACAAGCAGGGCGATGGCTCCCGTCGCCGCGAACGGGATGGAGACCAGCAGGATCAGCGGCTGCACGAGGGATTTGAACGCAGCCACCATGATCACGTAGACGATCGCGACGGCGGCCAGCAGCGCGAGCCCCAGCTGGCGGAACGAATCGGCCTGCTGCGTCGTGGCGCCGCCGATCGTGGCGGTAACCCCCGGCGGGAGCTGGACTGACGTGAGCCGGATCTGGACTTCGGTGCTCACCGCACCAAGGTTTGCGCCCGACGGCGTCACGGAAACCTTCGCGGTGCGCTGGCCGTTGCTGGCGGTGATGGAGACGGGGACGTCGACCTGTTCCACGGAGGCGATGCTGCCCAGCGGCACGGCGCCGGCCGCAGTCGGGAGCGGGATCTGCCGGACGGCGTCGATGCTCGTGAAGCGGGTGCCCTCGCCGATCCGGACCGGGAAGTCATCGGTGTCGATCCGCACTGTCCCCGCGGGAATCGGGCTGATCGTGGCGGCCAGGACCCCGGCCACGCGCTCTTCGTTCAGGCCGGCCGCGACGGCCTTGGCCCGGTCCACTTTGACCTGGACCACCGGCTGGCTGGCGGCCAGGTTCGTGGCCACCTCGCTGCTGCCGGGGACCCCGTCCATGGCCTTGACCATCGCGTCACTGGCGGTGCGGAGGTCGGCGGTCGTCGCGGCTTTGAGGGTGATATCCACGGTGGAGGACGTGCCGAAGCCGCCCTGCTGGGAACCGACGGTGATCTTGCCTGCGTCGCCGAGCTTGGCGAGCTCGCCGCGGACCGTGTCCTGGAGCTTGTCCTGGTTGGCCTTTTCGTCCGTTACCACCGTGAACGTCGAATTCGACGCGCCGGTGGACAGCAGGGCCGAGAAACCGGTCTGGGCGTTGCCGGTGGTGGACTGGACGTCCTGGATCCCGTCGATGCCCCGCAGGACGTTCTCGACCCGGATGGCCGAAGCGCTGGCATCGGCAAGGCTCGTGCCGGCCGGCAGGGCCTGCCGGACGGTCATGCTGTTCTCGCCGGAACGGCCCAGCAGGTCGGTGGCGAGCAGCGGGGACATCGCCACGGTGGCGCCGAGCACCAGGGCGGCGGCGACCAGCGTGAGGACCGGATGGCGCTGCGTCCCGGACAGGACGGGCAGGTAGCCGCGCTGCAGCAGCGTGCGCTGCTCGGCCTCGTGCGCCTTGGCGGCAATGCCAGCGGCAGAACCGGCCGGGGGGTCCGTGACGGCGGGCGCGCGCAGGAACCAGTACGCCAGCACCGGCACGATGGTCAGCGAGACCAGCAGCGAGGAGAGCAGGGCGATGGTCACCGTGAGGGCGAAAGGCCGGAACAGCTCACCGGCCAGATCGCCGACGAAGGCGATCGGCAGGAAGACGGCCACGGTGGTCAGGGTCGACGCCGTGATGGCGCCGGCGACTTCGCGGATGGCGGTCACAATGGCGGTGATCTTGTCCTCGCCATAGCTCAGGTGGCGCTTGATATTCTCGATGACCACGATCGAGTCGTCCACCACGCGGCCGATCGCAATGGTGAGTGCTCCGAGGGTCAGGATGTTCAGGGAGTAGCCGGTCGCCGAAAGCCCGATGAAGGTGATCAGCAGGGACAACGGGATGGACACGGCCGTCACCAGGGTCGCGCGCACGGACATCAGGAACACCAGGATCACCAGCACTGCGAAGCCCAGGCCCAGCAGGCCCTCGGTGGTGAGGTCCTTGATCGATTTCTCGATGAACGGCGCCTGGTCGAAGACCGGAGTGAACTTGGCGTTGGAGCCGAGTTCGGCCTCGAGCTGGGGGATGGCGTCCTTGACCGCATGGGAGATCGCGACGGTGTCGCCCTCGGGCTTCTTGGTCACGGACAGGGCGAGGGTTTCTTTGCCGTTCGTTCGCGTGATTGAGGTGCGGGCATCCTCGACGAGGCTGACATCGGCAACGCTGCCGATCGTTGCCGCGTTGCGGGCGGCGCCCAGGGGCAGGGCTTTGATCGCTTCGAGGGAGTCCACCGGGCTGCCGATCTGCAGCGAGAGGGTCTTGCCCTGCTCTTCGACGGTGCCGGCCGGAACCAGCGAACCGTTGTTCTTCAGCGCATCACTGATGGACTGGATGCTCGCGCCGGACGCCGCCATGTCCCGTGGCCGCGGCAGGATCTGGATGTGCTGGGTGGCGCCGCCGGTGACGTCGGCGCCCCTCACGCCCTCGAGCTTCTGCAGCCGGGGGACACTGAGCCGGGCGAGATCGGCATTGAGTTCGCTGAGCGGCTTGTCCGAGGACACGGCGAGGAACACGATCGGGAAGTCGCTGATGCTGCCGGCGATGGCCTGCGGCTGGACGTCCTTCGGCAGGGCCTGCTGGGCGTTGGAGATGGCCCGGTCGATCTGGTTGCGGGCCCGGTCCAGGTTGGTGCCGTACGTGAACGCCAGGGTGATCTGGGAAACGCCGTTGCGGGACGTGGACGACGTCGACTCCAGCCCCTCGACGCCGTTGAGCGCCGTTTCCAGCGGAGCGCTGATCTGCTTGTCCACGACTTCCGGAGACGCACCGGGCATCGAGGTGATGACCGTGATCTGCGGGAACTCGATGGACGGGATGAGTTCCTGCTTCAGCGAGGACATCGTGATCACGCCGAACACCGATGCGAACACTGTGACCAGCGCGATCAGGGCCCGGTTGGCGAGGGACAGCTTGGCGAGCCGGAACATCTCATGGTCTCCTGGCGGGTCGACGACGTATTGCACAGATGTACTGCACAAACGTACTGCACAGATGTAGTGCCCAGATGTACTGCACAGCCCTGGTGCACAACGGGAAGAACTAAAGCGTTGCGGCGGCTCCCCAACCAGGGGGCCGCCGCGGCCCGCGCCCGGAGGGTTCAGCTGTGGACCGGGTTCAGCTGTGGACCGGGGTCAGCTGTGGGCGGCGACCTGTTCGAGCTGCAGCGTCTTGGCCGTCTCGGCCTCGAGTTGCGCGGCGAGCTCAGGGTTGTCGTTGAGCTTGATACCGTAGCCGGGCATCATGTCCTTGAGCTTGGACTGCCAGCCCTTGAAGTTCTTGGGGAAGGACTTCTGGAGCAGCTCTATCATGATCGGCACGGCCGTGGACGCGCCGGGGGAAGCGCCGAGCAGGGCTCCGATGCTGCCATCGCGTCCGGCGATGACCTCGGTGCCGAACTGCAGCACGCCGCCCTTCTTGGGGTCCTTTTTGATGATCTGGACCCGCTGGCCGGCGGTGATGAGCTCCCAGTCGCCGTCCTTGGCCTCGGGGTAGTACTCGCGCAGGGCCTCGACCTTGTCGCCGTGGCGCTTGGCGACCTCCTTGACCAGGTAGGCGGTGAGGTCCATGTTGTCCTTGGCCACGGCCAGCATCGGGATGATGTTGGACGGGCGGATCGACAGCGGCAGGTCCAGGTAGGAACCGTTCTTGAGGAAGTTCGTGGAGAAGCCCGCGTACGGGCCGAACAGCAGGGAGCGCTTGCCGTTGACGTAGCGCGTGTCCAGGTGCGGCACGGACATGGGCGGGGCGCCGACCGATGCCTGGCCGTAGACCTTCGCGCTGTGCTGGGCCGCGATGGTCTCGTCGGTGCAGCGGAAGAACTGTCCGGAGACAGGGAAGCCGCCGAAACCCTTGCTTTCGGGGATTCCGGAGGCCTGCAGCAGGTGGAGGGCGCCGCCGCCCGCGCCGACAAACACGAACTTCGCGTGGATCGAGCCGTGCTCGCCGCTGCGGGGGTGCTTCAGCGAGAGGTCCCAGCCGCCGTCGGACGCGCGCTTGATGTCGCTGACGTTGTGGCCGTAGTTGATCTCGACGCCGTTGTTGCCGAGGTAGGTGGTCAGTTCCCGGGTCAGGGCGCCGAAGTCGACGTCGGTGCCTTCGGCGGCGCGGGTTGCCGCGACGCGCTGCTTGGGGTCGCGGCCCTTGACGACCAGCGGGGCCCACTTGGCGATCTGGGCCTGGTCCTCGGAGTACTCCATGGAACGGAACAGCGGGTTCGGCTTGAGCGCCTCATAGCGGGTGCGGAGGAACTTTGAGTGGTCCTCGCCGATCACGAAGCTCATGTGCGGGACGGTGTTGATGAAGCCCTTGGGGGAGCCGATCAGGGAATTCGAGACGAGGTGGGACCAGAACTGGCGGGACAGCTGGAACTGCTCGTTAATGTTCAGGGCCTTGCCGGGGTCCACCGAGCCGTCTTTGGCTGCGGGGGAGTAATTAAGCTCACACAGGGCGGCATGCCCGGTGCCGGCGTTGTTCCAGGGGCCGGAGCTTTCCAGTCCGGGCTCGTCGAGCCGTTCGAACAGCGAGATGGTCCAGTTCGGCTCAAGCTGCTTGATGAAAGCGCCGAGCGTGGCGCTCATGATGCCGCCGCCAATCAGGACGACGTCGGCATGTTGGGTCTTGGAAATGAAAGTCACAATCAGTCTCCGATAGCAGCGGCTCTGGCTGTCACAGAATATCCCCGCACGGCCCACTAACTGAAATTGGGCCCGGGCGTCAAGGCTTTAGCTCGACCTTTGTGAAAACTTCGTTCAAGACCGGGGAGGCCGGGTACTTCAGGACCCGGTCGGACAAGGCCAGGGCCGATATCGGGAAGGCAATGGGAACCGCGGGCACCGTGGCCGCGATCTGCGCATTGATGGTCTGGTACTCCGCCGTGCGGTCCTTGCCGTCCGGTAATCCGCGGGCCCGGGCGATCTTGGAGAAGACCTGGGGATCCTGGTAGCCGAATTCGCCGGTGTCCTCGCCGAACAGCGGACCAACGAAGTTGTCGGGGTCGGCGTATGAGCCGTTCCAGCCGAGCAGGTGCAGGGCGTGGTCGCCGGGCGACGTGACCTTCTGCAGGTAGCCGTCGGTCCAGTCCACGGGCACGGGTTTGATGTTGAGCCCGACGGCGGTCAGTTGCCGGCTGATCTCGGCGTACACCTTCTCCGGCGTCGGCAGGTACGGCCGGGTGACGTTGAGCGGGTAGTAGAACTTCAGTTCCTCGCCCTTGTAGCCGGCCTCGGCCAGCAGTTCCTTGGCCTTGTCCGGGTTGTAGCCGAGCGACGGGGCGTTGTTGTTGAAGCCGCTGAGCTTGGGCGGAACGAACTGGGATGCCTGCGCGGTGTTGTCGATGAAGAACCGGCGGATCAGGGTGTCCTTGTCCAGCGCCATTTCAATCGCCTGGCGCACCTTGAGGTTCTGCAGGATCGGAACCTGCTGGTTCATGCCCAGGTACATGACGGAGAAGGGGTCCCGCTGGATGATCTGCTTGCCGCTCTTGACCAGCTGGTCGAAGTTCCCCACGGTGACGGCGTCGTAGGCGTCGATCTTGCCGTCGAGGAGCGCCTGCATCCGGGTCTGCGGGTTGTCGTAGGTCACGAACTTGATGGTCCCGATCTGACCTTTGTCCCCCCAGTAGTTCTTGTTGCTGGTCAGGGTGACGCTGCCGGTGTCCCAGGAGCCAAAGGAGTAGGGGCCGGTGCCCACCGGGTGGAGGCCGTAGGCGGACACGGGCTGGCCGCCGCGGTTCTGGTCCAGGACGTCCGCGTGTCCGGCGGCGAGGGCCTGCGGGGAGGACATCGCGAAGGCCGGGAGGGTGAGGGCCTGGAGAAATCCGGTGAAGGGCTGGGTGAGGTCGATCCGTACGTTGTCCGGCGCCACGGCGGTGCAGCTCTTGTAGATGGACAGCGGCGCCTGGTCGGCGTGGGCCTTGAAAACGCCCTTGAACGTGGTGCCAGTGGCCTGCTGGCGGAGGGCCGCGGGGAAGTTGAACCAGCGGTTGAAGTTGGTGCAGACGGCGGCGGCATTGAACGGCGTCCCGTCCTGGAACGTGACTTTCTCGCGCAGCTTGAACGTGTACGCGCGGCCGTCATCGCTCTGGGACCACTCGGTGGCCAGCAGCGGTGTGGGCTCACCGGTGGTCTGGTCCACGCCGACCAGGCCTTCGAGGACCTGCCGGGTGACGCGGTAGGACTCGACGTCGGAGACCAGGGCGGGATCGAGCCCCAGCGGATCGGAGCCGGTGCCGAAGGTGAAGAGCGCGGTGGGGGCTGCGCTGGGGGCGGCCGAGGATGTTACGGAGCCGGGTGCCGTGCCGGGGGCGCCGGTGCAGGAGGCAAGCGGCAGCACAAGGAGAACGGCCCCGATACTGGCGGCAATACGCCGCGCTATCCTGCTGGGCACTGTACTGCTGGGCACTGAAGGAATCACCTCTGGGAACTGGATGGTCCGCCGGCTGCGGAACAGCCCCAGTCTAGTTGACGGCGGAGTCCGGGATCTTTTGCGGCGCACCGTCACGGACCGCATGCGCCCGCAAAAGTGATGGCCCGCACCACGAGGTGCGGGCCATCACTTCTCCTAGTGGTCCAGGGAGTCAGGCTGGAGCCGGGGCAGGAGTGCTTGGATGCTGCTTACTTGGGCATGAGGACAGAGTCGACCATGTAGACAGTGGCGTTGGCGGTCTGGACGCCGCCGCACACAACGTTGGCGCCGTCGACCTTCAGGGCATCCTTGGTGCCGGTCACCGTGACGGAACCGCCCTCAACGGTCTTGTGGGTGCCGACAATCTGGTCGGGGGTGATCTTGCCGGCAACGACGTGGTAGGTCAGGATCTTGCTGAGCGTGGCGTCGTCCGTCTTGAGTGCTTCGATCGTGGCCGGGTCGATCTTCTTGAAGGCGTCATCGGTCGGGGCGAAGACGGTGAATTCGCTGCCGTTCAGGGTGTCCACCAGGTTGACCTTGGGGTTGAGCTTGCCGGAAACGGCAGCGGTCAAGGTGGTGAGGACCGGGTTGTTGGACGCGGCGGTGGCTACCGGGTCAAGGGCCATGCCCGAGACGGAGCCGGCACCGCTGGGAACCTGGGCGGCGTAGGCGGCGCAGCCGGGGCCGACGAGGTTGGCGGCCGGATCCATCGCTGCGGCGGAGGTGCTCATGGACGGGGACGGCGCCATGCTGGCTTCCGACGGTGCGGAGGAGGCAGGAGCTGCGCTGGAGCTGGATCCGCCGCAGGCAGTGAGGCTGAGCATGGCGGCGGCTGCGATACCTGCAACGGCGAATGTGGTGCGCTTGATGGTCTGCATTTCGGTTTCTCCTTTGTTGTGCCGATGGTTGCCTGCGGCGAACTTTGCCGCTGCGGCCCTTTCCCGACTGTTGGGCACCGACCCTTGGTTGGTGTCTCAATGGGTATTCGGCTGCTCGCAGGACGCGGATGGGTGAGGGCTTGAAATTCTTTTCCAACCCCGGGGAATCCCCGGAAAATCCGCTGTAAACCACGAGAACCCCGGTCCGAAGACCGGGGTTCTCTGTGTGTGCGCAAGGGGGGACTTGAACCCCCACGCCCGAAGGCACAGGAACCTAAATCCTGCGTGTCTGCCAATTTCACCACTCGCGCGCGGCGCCGTCGTCGTCCGGGGGAAGAACCCCGGCGGCGGACGCCAGGCTCCATTGTACCTATTCGGCGTCGAGCTTCAGGTCCCGGCGGAGTTTCGCGACATGCCCGGTGGCCCGGACGTTGTACTGCGCGATCGTCACGGTGCCCTCGGGATCGACAACGATGGTGGAGCGGATGAGGCCCTGGTAGGTCTTGCCGTAGTTCTTCTTCTCGCCCCAGGCCGCATAGGCCTCGGCGACGGCGTGGTCTTCGTCGGAGAGAAGCGGGAACGTGAGCCCTTCGGCGGCGGCGAATTTGGCGAGCTTTCCGACCGGGTCGGGGGAGATGCCCACCACGTCATAGCCTGCCTGCTGCAGTGAGGCGAGGGAATCCCTGAAGTCGCAGGCCTGTTTGGTGCATCCCGGGGTGGAGGCCGCCGGGTAGAAGTAGATGACGGTGTGCCGGCCCCGGAAGTCGCGGAGGCTGACCTCCTGTCCTTCGGCGTTCTTGAGGGTGAAGTCCGGTGCTGCAGCACCGGGGATGAGTCGTTCAGGCATGGGTGTCTCCTTGGCGAAGTGCGGGGTTAAGTGGCGTGATTATCCAGCGTAGTGAGCGGAATGGCCCCCGACGAATCCGCTGCTCGCTATACTCTTGGGTATGCCTGATATGGATCGCTGGCCCACGGGCCGCCTATTGTCCACGGCAGCACGTCTCGTAGAACACTCCTGGAACGAAAAATTGGGGGCCATTGGCCTGACCCATGCCGGGGTGATCGCCATGGAGGTGCTCTCGGCAAACGGGCCGATGACGCAAGCCCAACTAGCCCAGCTGGTGCGGGTTCAGGCCCAGACCATGGGCAAGACGCTGAGCCGGTTGGAAGCGCACGGCCACATTTCGAGGCAGCGCAGCGCCTCGGACCGGCGCAGCCAGGTGGTGTCGCTGACAGACCAAGGCCGCGAGGCCGTTACCGCCGCCGCGGACATGGAGCGCTCAGTGCTCGCCGCGACGCCGATTGACCCCGACGTGTTGCGCCAGGAGCTTCAAGCGGTGGTGCGGGTGCTGGCCACCAAGTCCACGTCTGCCGAGGTCAAGGCCATTGTCACTGCCGCGGATCCGGCCGTCGCCACGGAGCCTGGTCTAGCGGCGAATGCCACCCCGCTGAACTAGCCACCCCGCACGGAAGGCGAAGATGAGCAGGACGGCGGGAGACTTCCCGCCGTCCTGCTCATAGCCTTGTTCATTACCTTGATCCTTAGAGGGGGTCGACGCCCCCGTTCCTCCCGCCGATGCACGGCCGATGCAAGGCCGGCCCTGGCGTCGGCAGGAACCCACGTCTCTGGACACGATCCCAGACAGGGAATCGGGGAGTCGACATGACAGACAGTGGAGTTTTCCGCCCGGGAACTTGGCCCGGGGGTCTTCGGTCCGGGTCTGCGGGACCGGTGTCGTTCCGGGATCGTTGCCCGGAGCACCTTCCCAGTCAACGCGCGGTTCCGGGCTCTCGAGAGGGACTAAAGTCCCTGCTTCCCATGCTGTTCGGGGGATGTCCGGACGCGGGCCGCGAGAGGATGATGGTCTCAACCAGAGAGCCTCAACCGGGTCGGAGGAATTGCATGGCTACCAGCAGTCCGTTCGTGGTCGTCGTAGGAGTCGACGGCTCCACAGAGTCTCAAGCAGCCCTCGATTGGGGCATCCAGGAGGCAAAGCTCCGGAACGGACAAGTGATTGTCCTGGCTTCGTGGCACTACCCCTACGTGACGGATGCAGCGGGTCAGGCCTGGGACTACGCCGGCTTCGAACGCGACGCACAGACAATCCTCAACGACGAACTTGAGCGCGTGGCCGATCAGGGGGTTCCGGTCACCGGACGCCTTGTCGAGGGCAATGCGGCGGCCGCCCTTGTGGAGGCATCGCGCGAAGCGGACCTGCTGATTGTCGGTTCCCGTGGGTTGGGCGGGTTTACGGGGATGCTGCTGGGCTCCGTGTCCTCCCAGCTGGCTCACCACGCCCGGTGTCCGCTCCTGATCATCCGGACAAGAGATGAAAGCTAGGCACCTGTCCCGGACGCAGGCTATGTCTGCGCTGCCTAGATTGACGCGGCTTGGTTCGCCAGGGTGGCCACAAGCGAGGACATCTTGAAGCCGACCAGCACCACCGCGAGAACCGTGACGCCGATGGTGGCCCACACCGGTGCGAGCCCGCGCCGCGGCGCCACCTCGTGGACAATCACGGAACGGCCAATGACGTAGACCTCCCTGCTGAGGAATACCCACGCCCAGTGAAAGGGCCTGACAACGCCGTCCTTGCGCAGCTTGTCCCAGTCCAAGTAGGCCAGGAGAGCGGAGACGCCGTACACCAGGAAGCCGCTGGCCACCAGCAGGAAGTACGGCGTTGTAAAGATCGACGCCGGATCAACGGTCTGGACCTGCCGTGCACCGACGGTCCGCAACCGGATCGCCGGGTTCCAGAACATCAGCAGAATGAGGGGCACGAGCGGCAGGGCCACGATCGTCCAGACGTACGCGTTGTAGACCGGTGTCCGGTCACTGATGCGTCTCCGGGGTTCCACCGGTCGCGGGGTCGGGCCTTGGAACTGCGGTGTGTTGAATTGCCCGGTCCACGCCGTACCGTTCCACCATTGAAGCCGGCCCGATCCGGCAGGGTCCGGATACCAGCCAGGACCGGGAGTTGATGTGCTGGGCGGGACGGTCATGGCTGTTCATCCTTTTCCGGTGCGCGGGCGTTCTCTGTTACTGAGACAGAGCGTACATCGGGGCGGCGGTGGTAGCGAGAGTCTCGACGTGCCAACGGATCGGGAGGACGATTAAAGGGCAATCACCATGAAGGAGGCCAGTGATGTGCTATTCGAACTACAAGGATTTCGGGCGTGATACCAGGAAGGATGCCGCACGGGAGTCCGGGGAACGCCGGGAGCCCCGGCCGGAGGCAAAGGAATTCAAGTTCTGGGCCTTCCCCCGCCGCACCAAGGAATTCACCGTCGAGGAGCCGGAACAAGTAGTAGCCCGGTCCCGCGAGAAGGTCTAAGACAACACGATGTAATTCAAGCGGCCGCCGAACCGCCACAGTTCGCTGTGATGGTTCGGCGGCCTTTTCACGACTGGCCCGGCCGGCGGAGGCCAATCGCTGCCGAGGAGCCCAGGAGGAGCCCGCCCAGCGCCAACAGAGCCCCGCCGGTGAGGCCGCCCTGCCCGCCGGGTCCGGGAACATCCTGTCCGGCCGGGCTGCCCGGTGGCATGGCTGGTGAGGGCACGGCCCCGTGGCCGGCGCCCGATGCCGGAGTCCCGGAGGTGTCGGCCGGGACGGTCCCCGTGGCCGATTGACCGGCGGCGCCCTGACCGGCGGATGGAACCGGGCCGGGCGTCGGGGGCGCCGGGACCTGTGCGGGCCGGGCCGTCTGTCCTTGTGACGGCGACTCGGGTGGCGCTGGGGACGGCGCGGCGGCCGACGTCGACGGTGCCGGGGTGCTCGGCGGTGGCGAACCGGAACCCGGGGCAGCGGCCGGCGGGCCCGGCGTCGGCGCGGCGGGGCAGATCTTCACCGGGATGAGGCCGGCAGGCGTGCAGGGAGCCGCCACTGCGGGCCGCGCCAGGAGGAGCGGCGACGCCGCGAGCACGAGAACCACGGCGGCTATGCGACAGGCCTTCCGGATGGAGTTCATCCTCCCCATCGTAGGGTTCCACCGCCTGCCGGCAGGGAACCTCGGCCCGGTGAGTGTCGCGGTAGAACGACGCTTCCTCGTGACGTCGTGATCTATCCGTCAGCGTTTACCCGTGGCAGGATCGGTCAATGGGGGATTTCATGGGGCTGTGCCGGGCAATTTGTTGGACCACCGCGACGGCATTACTGATGCTGGCCACAGGCTGCGCACAAGGCCGGGACAGGCAACACCCGCCGTGAGCCCGTCCGCGGATTCCAAGGTCCCGGCAACGGCACCGAGCAGCTCCGCACTCGCCAGCCAGGCGTCTGCGAGCCAAGCTCAACCCAGCCAATCCCAACCCAGCCAATCCCAACCCAGCCAGGCCGCCGCCGGGGCCCTGCAGATCAACACGATGCCCCTGGGCGGCAGCCGGATCGACGTCGTAGCTAGACTGCCGATCAACGCCTACTGGGCCAGGCCCGGCCAGGAGATCAACTTCGACGCCTCATCCTCCGAGGGCGTCATCGGCAAGTACGAGTGGGACCTGGACGGGGATGGCACATACGACACGACAACCCGGTCGCCGGTCCTCAAGCACGTCTACGCCCGGCCGTTCGAAGGCGTGATGATCCTGCGGGTCTCTAACCCCCTCGGCAGCGCCAACATCCTGAAGACCCCGGTCCACGTCGGCACTGGCCCGGGACCAGGCGGCGTCCGCCCGGTCCCGCCGACCACCGTCAAGGCCGAGGTCGTCTCCGCCGACGGCACTCAGGTGAAGGTCACGTGGGAATCGAATGACCCGACGGCTGACTCCTGGGGTGTGGCCGTGAACGGGTTCCCTGCCGGCCGCGTTGACAAGTCGGCCCGGTCCGTCACGGTCACCGACATCCAGCGCGACAAGGACGTCCTCCTGCAGGTCTTCGGCATCACCGCCGACGGCGCACTCGGCGACCGGGCGGGAACGACCCTGCCGGCCGCGAAATGAGGGAAGCTTAGCGGACAAATAAGAAACCGCGTCCCGCAGGCCGCTAAGCCTGCGAAGACGGGTGATCCCGCACCGGACGGCATCAAGGGCCAACCTTCAGCGCAAGCGGCTCGGACGGCGCCTGCCCCGCGCCTTAGACGTTGGCTGATTTCCCCCAGGGGCCGATCTGGTCCAGGGTGTATCCGTCCGGGTATGCCACGACGTTCATCCTTCCCGGCACAAATATAGGCTCGGTTGGCAAGGGGCGCCGCCTGGCCATGAGGGAGCGGAACCGCAGCACCGCGTTGAACGGTACGCGCAGCGCTGCCGGTGCAGGTTTCAGGTCCAAGGCAACAGCGACCCGGGGTTTGTCCATCATCAGCGCCAGGATGGTCGGGGTGAACCGGCGAAGCCGGGCGGGGATACGGCTGGCGAAGGCCGCGACGGTCGCATTGAGCAGCATCGAGCCCTCAGGGCTCGGGCCCATGTTCCGGTCCTCGTACTCGTCCAGGAACCGTTCCGCCTCCGCGAAGGTGGCTGGGATGCCTTCGAGCCCCATCTGCCGGCCCAGTTCGGCGTAGAAGTCCGTGGCGGCCTGCCTCTCCAGCCCGGTCAGCCGGCGCCAGCCGTGACGTTCGGTCCAGCGCAGCGGCAGGACGAGCAAGGTCATGAGGACGTAGACGAAGTCGTCCGGGGTGCCGGGCACCCCTTTGTGGACCCGGCGGAGCAGTTCGATCATGGCCTGGCTGCGTTCGTGCTCGAACCCGTTGGCGATAATCTCGTGGAGGACGATGCCGGTGTCGTAGGAGCGCTTCATCGGCCGGGATTTCATCTCCCCGGTCGCCGCCAGGGTCCTCGCCGTGGAGGGGATGGCGAAGTTGCGGTAATAAGCGACGAAGAAGCCCGAATGGATTTCAGCCTTGAAATCGAAGAGGACCATGTTCCGGTAGATCCCGTACATGTCCGTACCGCTCGGGCGTGTTCGGCGGCTCGGGTGCGTCAGAAGGTGCATGTGGGCTTTCTGTAGCTGCCGCAGGTTATGCCGGGGCAGGGGAGACATGGAGCTTTGCTTCGACGGAGAGCAGGTAGCCGCGCTCCTCCGCGGTCAGGAAGGCCGCCGAAGTGCCCGCAGCGAGTTCAGCGTCCCGGATTTCGACAACCATCCGGTGCAGCCTGTCCTGTAGCGGCGCCTGGGGGTCGGCCCCAAGGGTCCCGTCAAGAGACGTGTTCTGCAGCGCTTTGGCCCAGATGGACTCGACGCGTGCGAGGGTCTCGGTGTTCCAGCGGTGCAGGTTCTTGCGGGCAGCCCTGCCGGCAACAGCCGGGATCGTGAGTCCGGCGCCGGCCAGGACGGTCGCGACCAGCTCCAGCTCATGGTAGGGGAAATCGGGCCTGACCAATATGGCCAGGAATGTTAGGTGTCGGGCCAGCAGGGAGAGGCACATCTCGGCCATCACCAGGAAACCCATGATGCAGCCGGCGCCCAGCATGGAGAAACCGACACGGAACGATCGACTCATACGGGGAACGTAGCGGAAGCAGATCACGGCAATTTCCGCGCTCATCGAACAGATGAAGAGGGTGAGCATCAGCGAGAACAGGAGGGCCGGGAAGCGGTCCTCGTAGATGCCCCAGGCGGGGGTCGTGATGGTGGGTCCTGTGAGGAGGAAGAACGCGGTTTGCAGGGTCAGCGTGAGCGTCAGAGGCAGGGTGCGTGTCCACCAGGACCGGCGACCGCCGGCTTCCGGGGCGATGGCGGCGAATGCAGCGAGACGCAGATACCAGAGAGAGATAATCATCAGGGAGTTCAGGACCAGTTTGACCAGGTTCATCCCGCCCAGGGCTGTGTCCAGGGGGACATAGACAATCGGGGACATGAGCAAAGAGCCCATGGCTCCGTACACGGCGCAGGAGAACACCAGGTCGGTCCGGTTGCGAAGCAGGGCGGGAATGCGGGCCCCGGCCAAGAGAAACAGTGCCGCGGCCATGAGGAACTGCATCATCCGAAGACCGCCCCGAAGTTGCCCGGCTCCGCATCCGGCTCCCGGTAGGAGCGGCGGATGCGGGAGGCCAGCCGGTCGGCAAGGAGTTCGGCAGTTACCTCGAGCTCGTTGAAGAAGTCGGTGCGCTTCAGGGCCGAGACGACGCGCTCCGGGTCGAGGTCCGGGAAGAAGGTCTTGGCGTAGTCGTGCGAGACGTCCTCCTGCTCGTGGCGGAGGATCATATGGGCGAACTCGTGCAGCACGATTTGCTGGCGGTGCACCTCCGAGGCCGCCTTGGCGTGGAGGATAAGATCCAGGTCGTCCAGTCCGAACCACAGGCCGCAGACCTTGTCGGTGGGGGTGTTGTCGATCGGCTTGATGACAATCGGACGTCCCCGCTCGGTTTCCAGGTGGGCCGGGATGGAGCGCATGGAGACGGGCTCGGTCAGTTGCAGGCGGCCTTCGGCAGTTCGCGCCCGCTCTCGGGCGACGCTGTAGTCCATGTCGAACGAGTCCTCGAAGTAGTTGAATGCGGCCTGGAGCACCCCTGCTCCAGATGAGGAGCGTATCAGCCCTGCTCAGGGCCCTGCGAAACTTCCGGAGTGGCGTCAGTCCCGGCCAGCTGCTCGTCAATGAGGTCCCTGATCTGGAGCAGCGTCTCGGCGGACGGGCCTCCGAGCTGTCTTGCAGCGAAGTTGGGGCTCCTTGGGCTTCCGCCGCAGGAGGGCCAGCCAGAACAAATAGCCCGCAAATATCCGTTCGGGGAATTACGGCAAGAAGAAACCCCGCCTCACGTGGCTGGGAGCCAGTGAAGACGGGGTTTCTCTGTGGTGCACCCCCCGGGACTCGAACCCGGAACCCATTGTTCCGGAGCAGGCAAACTGTTGCGCCGTCCACGGAAGCCCACGATAATGTCCCAGAGTCACCGCAAAAACAGCGGAACGGCACAGCTTTTGACTAGTCAGCGCCATTGAACTCCACGCATCCCCACGAGCCGCCACGGATTAAAAGACGACCAAACGACGACCAAAATTGAGTCCATGCCATACTTCAAAACTCCAGCCCAGGTTGCTGTTGAGCTCGGCCTCACGGAATCCACTGTCCGGCGACTGGCCCGCCAGTACGGAACGTTTACGAGGGTGGGCGTGCGGGTGATGTTCGCTGATGACGACGTCGAGGCCCTGATCGACAAGATCAAGAACCCGCCCGCGCTGCCCGATTGGGCGGAAGAACCTGAACCCGACCCGTTTGCGTGAGGCAAGCAGCAGACTACTCGTTGGGTCTAGTCGCCTGGTAATAGTCGATTGCCTTTGGCGGGATCCGCCACGGGCTCGTCTTGCCGCCAGTCTTGTAAGCGCCGCGGAGCGCATGAGTCTGGCAGTGCCGCTTGATCGTCTGAACGGGTTCGGCCAGCATCTCGGATACCTCTTCAAGCGTGAAGGCGAGTCGCGGCAGGCCCGTTGAAGTGGTTGCTGAATTCCATGGGTCTTTCAACATAGTGGCGATCCTACGCCGCGGACGCTCTCGGCTAAACGACGGTGAAATGCCGTTTACTCGCCTACCTAAAGTCCTGACGGGGACGGTGCTTTCGCCGGCGTTTCCACGTCGGCCGTTTGAAGACTCTCGTGATCCACGGCGCGAGGTCGTAGAGCCCGGACGACTCGTCGACAATTTCGGGATGAGCATGTCCCGGAGCGTCGGTGGATGTCTCGTCGCCCCATCGAACGTTTTGGGCTGAAATTCGTTGGGTGCGAGGCTTTCCCCAAACGTCAAACCACTCAACGACCAAGTTGTACTTGCTCATGGCGCTTTCGGTCTTGAAAAGGGACATTCGGCTCAGCAGAAACATCGCCGCGTCCCCCGGTTTTAGCAGCTCGCGGATGGTTCCGCTTAGGCCGAGGATGTGGTTTGGGTCGTACGGCAAAGTTACGGTGACGCGGTCGGCAATACCGTCTCCAGAGTTAACCAAACGCAAGACATGAACTGGACGATCATCCTTGTGCTCATGCCACGTCGCCGTAAAATGCGCGGGCGACGAGATCTCGTTCATCTGATTGGCGCGGCGGTTGTGAAGCACGGCCACGACCGAGACCATGATCGCGATCAGTGAGGCAACCAGGGTGACCCAGTCTTTACCCTCGAAGTGTTCGAAGACCTGGGCGATAGTGGTCACGGCTTGACGCCCGAGATGAAAGTCATGGGCTGCAGTCTAGGGGAAGCCCGGTTATCACCATGAATTGACCCAGCTGTGATTGCATCAAGCCGGCAGGAACCCCGGGAGCCGGTTGCCCCGCCGGATGCTGCGGAGATTCTCCGGCAGCGTCAGTATGTTCCACCTGCAGCGGTGAGTGTGCATGGAGCGAACGTCACTGCATCTCGGACCCATCCCAGACGGTTCCTGTCATGCGTTGATATGCCCGCGGAAGAATGGATGCGACTCGCCAGCGGTCCTCGCTGAGGATGATGCCCATGGCCGGTGACTCGAAGCCGGCGCCTTGCGGCAGCGATCGTGGCTCGTCCGGTAGGCTCACGGACTCGATGGAGGCTTGCCAGGCGGCCTCGACGTCGACGGCAAATCCCTCCGGTTGCGCCGTGAATCTGGAATAGATCAAGAAGTGGCCAAGAATTAGTATGTGTTCTTGCGCTCGGATCATGCCCTTGAATGATTGGGCCGTGGACGGATTGTCTGTTTCATAGATGTATGTCTTCGCGTCGAAGTGTCGTAGGAGGTCTGCCGAAATCCAATCGCCGTGACGCCAGATGGCGACGTACCAGCCATCGGAGAGATCGCGGTTCTCCATGAGCTTCAAGGCCGCATCGGCGGGTACCGAGCGCGACTTCATGTTGTGGCTCCGAACAACGTTGGTTTTCGCTGCCCATCTGGCGAGGGCGGCTCCTTCAGCCGGGGACACCGATACGTCTTCACCACGAATCAGGGCAGCCAACACTGTTTCGACTTCGACTTCGAGGCGATGCATCCATCCCTCGTTGCAAGGCTTGCAGACTTTTCGAACGGTCTGGTCAAAAATGGAGGACTGGAGATCTCGGCTGGTTCCCTGCGTGTGGTCGTGAAATACCGCGTCATGGTCGGGCGCATGTTTGCGAAGAGCCGACCTAAAAACGTGCTCACGACTCATTTTGTTTGTCGCCGACCCGCAGAAGATGCAGGTCTTCCGATTACTTGTCATTATTTCCCCTATTAAAGCGCGATCATGCCCTGGTGTTCCCTGATGTCTTAGTAGGCTAAACGTATAGGCTGAGCTTGCTGGCGGAGGACGAGCCAGTTTCGCCGGGAATGGTCCGGGAGTACTCCGGATGGATCACCTGCCCTATGGGCTCAAATCTCCATTTCAGCCCTTGCTGCAGAATCAATGGCCCGGCCCTTCTGACGAACGGCTTGGGCATTCTGCGTGGGGCGTCCTAGCCGGGCAGGAAACCCGGGAACCTGGTGCCCCACCGGATGGGACGCAGCTTCTCGGGACAGCGCCGATACTCCTGGATGTCCCATTCGGAGTCCGTGACGCGGCGGATGTTGCCTGCAGGGATCCACGCCCAGTGCGAATGGCCCCCGTCGTCCGCCCAGGACACGAGGACATATGGCGGGTTCCAGCGTTCGGCAACGGGGTAGACATCCACCATTGCGCCGCCAGCCAGCGGGACGCTGGCCATTACCTTGGGGTAGTTCCCGTACTCCCACGAGCGGGTATCCTCTGCGGGGCGCCCGGGATCCGGACTGAGGTACTCGTAGCTTTCCCCGCCGAGGGTGAACGATGCCATGAGGTGGCATTCAGTTCATGGGATAGAAGAAGTGGGGGTGCGATGTTCGCCCACGACCGACGGCTTGCGCGGCCCTTATTCGATGTGATTCGTAATCATCCGAGATCTCGTCCACTGCGATCAGCAACGCGATCGTTAGGACGAGTGCCCTATGTTCGTGTTGTTATCCTGACCGTGCAGGGCTCGGTTGCGGATCTTGTAAAGCGCGGTGTAACCACGATTCTTCTCTGACCAGGGCACATCTTCGACGTCAGCTAGTCTCTCCAGGATTGCTGAGAGTCGCTGCGCGAGGACCGGAGACTCGCTCGTCCTCACAAAAAGATACAGAGCGTCGGCCAAACTGCTTAGCCGGTTAGTGGGTCCGTACTTGCGATTGAGGCCCGTGAATGGACGGATGTTTGTTCCATCGGCTCGTACGTAGTGCGAACAGCGCTCTTTGATTAGGCCCTCAAGATACGGGAACGCGACAAAAGTAATCGACTCCGTGGCCAGCCTGCTAGCCGTAGTCGCGCGAGACAGAGCTTCTAAAGCTTGCAGGTCTCCGGCTCCAAATTCAGGTACAACTAGAGGTACTCCGTGGTCGTGTATGGCCAATTTTACGGCCAAACCGCCAATCTTCGCCGGACCCTCAAGCATGGCATGTTTGTTGTGCAACCCTTCGGGACCGAACAAGAGTTCCCCCGCCCAGGCCCAAGTTTCGTAGTGCCTTCTAGTGATGATGATGCTGTACCTGGGAGACAGGAGTGTGCCCACTAGCTCGAACAGTTGTTTCCTTCAGCCCTTGGCTGGATGTCTTTGACGTAGCCTACGGGCGGCCTACGACAGTCACCCACGGCTCGTCGGAAGTGTTATCTGGAGTGTTGTCCACGAGTTCACGGTTCAGTCAATTTGGCCTGTTAGACCGGATGCCAGCACATGAGTTCGTTTCCAAGGAGCCGCCATGCCCTGGTCCGTTCAACGAGTGATCCAGCACGAAGGGGAGGAATCCTGGACCGTCATCGACCCCTCGTACGACGTTGTGGCTCCAGTGGACCGGTTCCTTGCTCATTTGGAAGCTGTGGACCGGTCGCCCGGGACGGTCAGGTCTTATGCCTTCGATCTGCGGGATTTCTTCACGTTTCTCGAGCAGGCCCAGGTGCGGTGGCAGGACGTGCAGTTGGAGGACTTTGCCCGCTTTGCCAACTGGCTGCGGCTCGCTCCCGCCGAGCGATCGGGACAACTGCGGCGCCTGACGGGCCGGGCGGACCATTGTTCGGCGACGACGATCAACCGCAAGTTATCTGCGGTCGGATCGTTCTACCAGTTTCATCAGCAACACGGGGCGAGTTTCGAATTCTTGCCGCTGTCGCGCCGGCGTGGCCGCGGCGGATCGTGGAAGCCGTTGCTTGCCCATCTTGGCGGTTCGGCCCGGCCGGGGAAGGAGCTGAAGCGGAGGGCGTCGGCCCGGATACCGCGGACGCTCAGCCCGGGTCAGGTTTCGGTGGTCATGGAGGCGTGCGACCATCAACGGGATCGATTACTTTTCGCCCTGCTGGCTGGATCCGGGATGAGGATCGGCGAAGCACTTGGACTCCGGCATGAGGACATTGACGCCGCTGAGTGCATCGTCAGGGTGCGGGCCCGGCGGAACGCCAACAACGCCAGGGCGAAGACTGGCGACCGTGACATTCCAGTCCAGCCCGGTCTGGTGCGGATGTTCGCAGATTACCTGTTCGACGAATACGGGACGCTGGATTGCGACTATGTCTTCGTGAATCTTTGGGCGGAGCCCGTGGGCCGTCCGATGACTTATCAGGCGGTCCTTGATCTGGTCGCCCGGCTGCGGGCCCGTACGGGGTTTCACTTCACACCGCACCAGTTCCGCCACACGTATGCCACGGACCTGCTTCGCCGGAACGTCCCGTCCGAGGTGGTCCAGAAACTCTTGGGCCACTCGTCGGTCGCGACCACGATCGACACCTATTCCCACCTTGAGATCCGGCACGTGCGGAAGGCGCTGGCATCGGCGGGCTGGCTGCCTGACAGGCCGGAGGCCGACGGTAATACTTTGGGTCCGAGCCAAAGGGGGACGGCTGATGACCGGGCGTGAAGTCAGGGGCGGTTCCACGGGCCCGGGCGACGCCCTGCCTCGGATGCGCCTTGCGCTTTCGCCACGGTTTGATGCCGCTGTGATTGTGCTCGATGACACTGAGCTGGCGGGAAACCTGTTCCCGCTCTGCAGCATTGGCGGGTGCGCCCGGTTCCTCAGTGCCAAGCAGTTGTGTCAAACGCACCTCTACCGGTGGAACAAACTCGGCCAACCCGGTCTCGACGAATTCCGGGCCCAGTCCGGGCCAGCAACAAGGCCTGAAAGGTTGGATCTGGGCGGCTTGCCGGAAAGGCTCCGCATCGAGCTGGCCTTGGCGATCCAGCTCCTGGCTTCCAGCCCGAGGGATCGGCAACGGTTCCGGTTGCAGGACCTCCGCGGCCTGCTCGGCAGGCTGAGACAACGGGAAGCAGGGTCGTTACTGATCGATTCCGGCGATCAAATCACCGAGCTTCAGGATGCTTCTTCGGCGGTGCGGCGGGCGTATGCGGCTCTTTCCTCGGCTCTGGAACAGTTTCTGGAACCGCCCAATGCGTCCTCTGAGTTCGAGCGCGATGTCTGGCGGCTGGAGGTCATGGGGTTCAGGGGCAGGACCGGCCAGCAGGGCAGGTTGCGGTTCAGCACCATGCCGCAGCCGTGGCTGAGGCTGCTCGCGAAGCGGTTCATGCGCTGGCGGATCTCCACCGGGACGAGTTATTCCCAGCTCAACCGGGATATGACTGCCTTGCAGCGGCTGGCGGACGCTTTCACCGAACATGCCGGTGCCAGCGGCGCGGTGCAGGACTTCACCAGGGAAAGCATCGAGGTCTACCTCAACCTGTTGCTTCAACTCCGCCTCAGTCCCGCCAGCCGCAGCTACTCCCTGAGCTCGACTGCCTTGTTCCTGCGGGCGGTCCGCGAAAACAACTGGGAACCAGCGCTGCCGCCATCTGTCGGGATTCGAATGGGAGACCATCCGCGCCGCCCGGCGGCACTGCCTCGGGCACTTCCGGAGTTCGTCATGGCCCAAATCGAGGACACCAAGGGGCTCGAGCAGTTGGAGCAGCCGCACCGGCTCATGATGCAGATACTCATCCGCACAGGGCTACGCCTTTCCGATACATACCGCCTGGAAATCGACTGCCTCCTCAACGACAACCAGAACGCCCCCTACCTGCGCTACTTCAACCACAAGATGTCCCGCGAGGCGACCTTGCCGATCGACGACGAACTCGCTGCCGCGATCGCCCAGCAGACAAGCGCCGTCCGAGCCGTCATGCCGGAAGCTCGTTACCTTGCCCCCGCCCCACACTCCCGAACCGGCGACCGGCCGTGGAACCCCGGAACCGCCGCCGGCCTCATCCAGGTCTGGCAGACGACGATCGGGCTCCATGATGAACAGGGCCGCCCGTTCCGCTTCACAGCCCACCAGCTTCGCCACACCTACGCCACACGGCTCATCAACGCCGATGTCCCGCAGGAAGTGGTCCGCCGTTTGCTGGACCATGAATCCCACGAGATGACCGCCCGCTACGCGCGGCTCAAGGACGAGACCGTCCGCCGGCACTGGGAACAAGCCCGGAAGATCAACATCCACGGCGAAACCGTCAGCGCCGGGCAGGATGACGCGATCAATGACGCGGCCTGGATGAAAGAAAACCTGGGGCGGGTCACCATGGCCCTGCCCAACGGGTACTGCGGACTGCCGCTACAGCAGGCCTGCCCCCACGCCAACGCATGCCTGACCTGCCCGGTTTTCGTCACCACCCCGGACTTCCTGTCCGAGCACTTGAACCATCTACGCTCGACGAATCGACTCATCGCCCACGCCGAGGCGGCAGGGCAAACGCGGGTCGTCGAAATGAACCGACACGTCGCGGCCAACCTGGAAAGCATCATCGGCACTATCCAAAGCACCGGGGACGGGAGCAGTAACGATGCGAACTGACAACACCCACCACCTCCTGGCCGCTGCACGCCAACGATCAGACAAGGCGCGTCAACAAGTGGAGGAGGCGCTCAAGCAACTGGACCAAACCACGCACGCCGCAACCGTTAGCGAGCTCGCCCGGACAGCGGGCGTGTCACGCTCCTGGCTTTACACCCAGCCGCACCTGTTGGAGCAGCTACAGCAGCGGACCCGACCGGGCAGAAAATCCCCAACCGCGTCGTCTGTTCGGGCGTCCGAGGCATCCATGCACCGACGGCTTCAGCTTGCCCACCAACGCATCCGGCAGCTCACGGACGAGAACCGCCGTCTGCAGGATCGGCTGGCACGGGCGCATGGAGCGCTGCGCGAGGCCCGGCGTTGACGTCGCAGTAGTCCCCGCGTCTCCGTGCACTTGATCGTGCACAGTCCTGGCCTGTGAATCGCAGCGGTTTTTGGCGTCGTTCTATCTGCGGGTGTCCGGGTCGTCGCACCGCCGGCAAGGATTATCGTCGCGGCTCTGGCGCAGGGCATGCGACTTCCTGAGCTTGAGGGTTACCCGATTGTCACCGAGCGAACTCGCAAGCGAACTTTCTCAGCGCAGCGGATCAGTACTGGGAGCGGTATCGCCAGAGGTGGGGTAAGTGAAGGTCCGGCCCGAAGGCGTCCACGATTTCCTTGAGCGTCTCGGGGCCTCGGCTGTTGCTGAAGACCACGTCGTGACCGGCCTTTACTGAGTCACCGGCTATGGCGCGGGAGAGCGTTCCCGCACCTATCATTCCGAACTTCATGGGCTTGTTCCTTCGCTGGTTGGGGCTGCCGGCCCACCGCCATCCGTGCGTGCCGGGGGCGGTGAGTCGGCATATGAGCGTGTGGTCCGTGTCGCAGAAGGCCGGGGGCCTGGCCGGGAGCCCGCCATGTGAGCGGTTGCGTCACTCGCCGACTGTGCGGCATCGGGTCGAGGAGTGGGGCGTGCGGGGACTCGATCTTAGAGATCGAGTCCCCGCACCGGTCGCCGGATTGGTCGATCTGGTCCCGCGGGCCCGGTTACTCCGTTGTTGTCTCGGCCGATCCGGATCGGGAGCGGCGTTTGACGTGCGTTCAGCCGAGAAATTTAATGCTGAGGGAGAAGTTCTTCTGCCGCTGGGCCTGACCGAGAAGCAGCAGACCCGTTCCTTCCAGCCAGTGCGCGGTCTTCAGGTTACCGGTGTCCAGCGGGCGCAGTCCGAGGCTCTCGACGAACGAGGACACGGACGCCTTGGCGTTGGCGTCGTCACCGGCGATGAGCACATCGAGCGGGCGGCCCTCGACCTCACCGGACGCGAGGACGCCGCCGAAGAGCGTGTTGAACGCCTTGACGACATGCGCGCCCGCAGGGGCGGCCTTGGCGATCTCCTGTGCGGCGGAGCTGTCCTCGGGAGTGACGAGCGCGGTGAACGTGGTGAGATCGAAGGGGTTCGTGATGTCGACGATGACCTTGCCGGTCAGCGCGTCCCCGTACTGGCCGACAATGGACGAGGCGCTGGCGTACGGCACAGCCAGGATGACGATGTCACCGGTGAGCGCGACGCTTGCGATCGTCCCTGCTGTGGCGTTGCCGCCGAGTTCCCCGGCCAGGGCGGCGGCCTTGGTACCGTCACGGCCGACGACCTGGACGCTGTGGCCGGCAGCGACCGCCCGGGTGCCGAGAATTCGGGCCATGGTTCCGAGACCGATGAT
>NZ_FNJS01000036.1:0-46899 GCF_900104405.1 Arthrobacter sp. ok909
CTCGCCCCGGGCTCGGCCCGCTACGGCGTCATGTGCACCCCGGACGGGATGATCTTCGACGACGGCGTCACCTTGCGCCTGGACGAGGACCGCTTCTTCATGACCACCACCACCGGCGGCGCCGCCAAGGTCCTGGACTGGCTGGAGGAATGGCTGCAGACCGAATGGCCCGAACTGGACGTGCACTGCACCTCGGTCACGGAGCAGTGGTCCACGATCGCCGTCGTCGGTCCGAAATCCCGCGCCGTCGTGGCGAAGCTGGCACCGGAACTGGCAGCCGACGGCGGCCTGGAGGCCGAGGCCTTCCCGTTCATGACCTTCAAGGAAACCACCCTCGCCTCCGGCGTCCAGGCCCGGATCTGCCGGATCTCGTTCTCCGGCGAACTGGCCTATGAAATCAACGTTCCGTCCTGGTACGGGCTGAGCACCTGGGAAGCGGTGGAAGCGGCCGGTGCGGAGTTCAACATCACCCCGTACGGCACCGAAACCATGCACGTGCTGCGCGCCGAGAAGGGCTACCCGATCGTCGGCCAGGACACCGACGGGACCGTGACCCCGCAGGACGCCGGCATGGAATGGGTGGTCTCCAAGGTCAAGGACTTCATCGGCAAACGCTCCTACACCCGCCAGGACGCCGGCCGCGCCGACCGGAAACACCTGGTCAGCGTCCTCCCCGTGGACGGCACCATCCGGCTCCCCGAAGGCACCCAGCTCGTGGAGCAGGGCATCACCGTCAACCCCGCCGACGGGCCCGTGCCCATGCAGGGGTTCGTGACCTCGAGCTACCACAGCGCCGCGCTCGGCCGATCGTTTGCCCTGGCCCTGATCAAGAACGGCCGCAACCGCATCGGCGAAACCCTGGTCGCGGCCGCCGGCGACCAGCTCGTGAACGTCGTCGTCGCAGAAACCGTACTTTTTGACCCCGAAGGGACCCGCAAAGATGGCTAACACAGCAGCACTCAATGGCATCAATGGACTCCGGGGAATCCGCCGCAGCCCCGCCTCCCACCTGGCCGCCGCACTGGAATCCGGCTCCATCCAAGGAAAAGTGGTCCTGAGCGAGGGCCCGTTCCAGACCATGGCGGGCGTCCGCGTGGACCCCCGCACCGAGGAAGGCTCACGGATCGCCGCCGTGGCCGGCAGCCTGCCGGCCCGCTGCGGTGAGGTGGGCGGCGGCAACGGCGTCAGCGTCCTCTGGTTGGGACCATCCGAGTTCCTGGTGGTCGCACCGGAAAATGCCCACGACTCCCTAGGCGGAAACCTCATCGGCTCCCTCGTGGAGGCGCTGGACAACGCCCCGGGCCAGGTGGTGGACCTGTCCGCCAACCGCACCACGTTCGAACTCACCGGCCCACGCGCCCGCGCGGTCCTGGAGAAGGGGTGTGCCCTTGACCTGCACCCCCGCAGCTTCACCCCGGGAACGGCCCTGAACACCGAGGTGGGCAACATCCCGGTGGTCCTCCAGAAGACCGGGGACGAAAGCTTCCGGCTCTTCCCCCGTGCCTCGTTCGCCGAGTTCCTGGGCCGGTGGCTTCTGGACGCAATGAGGGAGTTCGCTTCCCCTGAGGTGCCCTGATGGCCCTTAGCGTCCTGGACCTGTTCTCCGTGGGCATCGGGCCGTCCTCCTCACACACGGTGGGCCCGATGCGGGCAGCCAAACGGTTCGCCGACGGACTCAAGGGCGACGGACACCTAAGCTCCACCACACGGGTCCAGGCCGAGCTGTTCGGCTCCCTCGGCGCCACCGGCCGGGGCCACGGGTCCGACAAGGCCGTGGTCCTGGGCTTCCAAGGGCTGGATCCGGAAACCGTGGACACCTCCACGGCCGATGACCAGGTGGCCGCTGCTGCCCTCGACGCCGAACTCATGATCGGCGGGAACCACCGGGTGGACTTCAACTGGGACGAGGATGTGGTGCTGCACAGGCGCAAATCGCTCCCGGCGCACCCCAACGGCATGACCTTCCGGGCCCTGGACCATGCCGGGGCCGTCCTGAGCGAGCGGAGCTACTACTCAATCGGAGGCGGCTTCGTGGTGGACGGCGACGCCGACGCCGACGACCGCGTGGTGGCCGACACCACCGTCCTTCCTTACCCGTTCACGACCGCCGACGAGCTCCTGGCGATCTGCAAGCGCGAAGGCATGTCCATCTCCGACGTCATGCTGGCCAACGAACTCACCTGGCGCAGCGAAGCCGACCTCCGCGACAAGCTGCTGGCGCTCTGGGCAGTAATGCGCGAATGCGTGGACAATGGCTGCAGCGCCGAAGGGATCCTTCCCGGCGGACTGAACGTCAAACGCCGCGCACCGTCGTTGTTCCAGACTCTGACCGCAGACACGGGCGTCACTGACCCCCTGCGGGCGATGGAGTGGGTGAACCTCTTCGCCCTCGCGGTCAACGAGGAAAACGCCGCCGGTGGGCGCATCGTCACCGCCCCCACCAACGGCGCAGCGGGAATCGTCCCCGCCGTCCTGCACTACTACGTCAAGTTTGTGCCCGGAGCCGACGACGACGGCGTCGTCCGCTTCCTCCTGACCGCGGCCGCCGTCGGAATCCTGTTCAAGATCAACGCCTCCATCTCCGGCGCCGAAGTTGGCTGCCAGGGCGAGGTGGGCTCGGCCTGCTCGATGGCAGCCGCGGGACTCTGCGAGGTACTCGGCGGAACACCGGAACAGGTGGAAAACGCCGCCGAAGTGGGGATCGAACACAACCTGGGCCTGACCTGCGACCCCGTCGGCGGGCTGGTGCAGATCCCGTGCATCGAACGCAACGCGATCGCCAGCGTCAAAGCCATCAACGCCGCGCGGCTATCCCTGCACGGGGACGGCTCGCACAAGGTATCCCTCGACAAAGCCATCAAGACGATGAAGGAAACCGGAGCGGACATGATGACCAAGTACAAGGAAACCTCCCGCGGAGGGCTCGCCGTCAACGTGATCGAGTGCTGAGCCCTGAAGTACCGGAAGTCCCAAGTGTGAACAAGCACCCGTGCATTCGTCCCACTAGTAAATGCCTGGCTTCACAGGCATCCCGCCCCATTGGAGCAAAAAGTGTCCCCTAGACCACTCCCATACGAACACGTCATTGTCGCCGGCAGCAGCCGCGTCAAGCGCGGCATGGCGGAGATGCTCAAGGGCGGCGTCATCATGGACGTCGTCAACGCCGAGCAGGCCCGCATCGCCGAAGACGCCGGAGCCGTGGCAGTCATGGCGCTGGAACGTGTTCCCGCCGACATCCGTGCCCAGGGCGGCGTGTCCCGGATGTCCGATCCCGACATGATCGAAGCGATCATCGCGGCCGTGTCCATCCCGGTCATGGCCAAGGCCCGGATCGGCCACTTCGTCGAGGCCCAGGTCCTGCAGTCCCTCGGCGTGGACTACATCGACGAGTCCGAGGTCCTGACCCCGGCCGACTACACCAACCACATCGACAAGTGGAACTTCACCGTTCCCTTTGTCTGCGGTGCGACCAACCTGGGTGAGGCCCTGCGCCGCATCAACGAGGGCGCGGCGATGATCCGCTCCAAGGGTGAGGCCGGCACCGGGGACGTCTCCAACGCCACGACCCACATGCGCCAGATCCGCGCCGAGATCAAGAAGCTCGCCTCCATGCCCGAGGACGAGCTCTACGTCGCGGCCAAGGAACTGCAGGCCCCGTACGAACTGGTCAAGGAAGTCGCCGCGACCGGCAAGCTCCCGGTGGTCCTGTTCACCGCCGGCGGCATCGCCACCCCCGCCGACGCCGCGATGATGATGCAGCTCGGCGCCGACGGCGTGTTCGTCGGCTCCGGCATCTTCAAGTCCGGCAACCCGGCCCAGCGTGCCGCCGCCGTCGTGAGAGCAACCGCGTACTACGACGACCCGGACGAGATCGCCAAGGCCTCCCGCGGCCTGGGCGAAGCCATGGTCGGCATCAACGTCGACGAGATCCCGCAGCCGCACCGCCTCGCCGAGCGCGGCTGGTAAAGCGGATCATGGTGGCTACGAGCCCAAGCCAGACCTCCGCCGGACGTGGGCCGCGTAGCGACTGGGCCCGGCTGACGGGTCACACGGTGGAGGTGTGGCTATCGGGGGAGCACATCATGACCGGCGTGGTGGAACAAGCAGCTGACGACGACTCCGTCCTCTGGATTGCGGCCGCCGGAAACAGCACGCGAAGGCTCTTCGATAAGCCGACGGGATACCGGATCCGGGCCTAGCCGTGGGCCTCGGAACGGCACAGGTCAACCTGCCAAACCGCCGCCACGCCGCAAAAGCAGCAATTAGTAACGCAGAAGATCGATCACAATCTCGATGAGGAGTGGAACAGCATGCGGAAGCTCGCGAACCGGCTCGAACGTCTGGGCACCGAAACTGCCTTTAGCGTCGCCCAAGCCGCGGCCGCTTGGAAGGCGAAGGGGAACCCTGTGTACCCCTTCCATCTCGGCGACATCAACATCCCGACGGCCCCGCATATTGTCGAAGGAATGAACCGGGCCATCGCCGACGGCTACACGGGCTATTGCCCGGGCCCAGGCATCCCGCAGTTGCGCGAGGCCCTAGCCGAAGACATCGGGACCCGCCGGGGCATCGAGTTCTCCCCTGACAATGTCGTGGTGATGACGGGCGGCAAACCCGTTATCACGAAGTTCCTGCAGGCCGTCATGAACCCCGGCCAGGAAGTGCTCTACCCGAACCCCGGCTTCCCGATCTACGAATCGCAGATCGAGTACCTCGGTGGCACGGCCGTGCCTTACCGATACCTGCCCACGAGCCAGGGCTTCGCGATCGACCTCGACCAGGTGCGCGCGTCGATCACCCCTAATACTGTCGCAATCGTCTACAACGACCTGCAGAACCCCATCTCGGCCGAGTCGACGGCGGCCGAGCGGGAGGCAATCGCACAGCTCGCCCAAGAGCACGATCTCTGGGTACTGTCCGATGAGGCGTACTTCGAGACCCGCTATGAGGGTGTTTCGAACTCCATCGTGTCGCTTCCCGGCATGGCGGAGCGCACCGTGATCCTCTACACCTTCAGCAAGAAGTTCGCCATGACCGGATCCCGCCTGGGCTGCGCCGTCGCTCCGCTCGAGATCGCCAAAATCCTCAGCACACTTAACACCAACGATGAGTCCTGCACGACGCACTACGTGCAATGGGCCGGCGTCGAAGCGCTCCGTGGCACCCAAGAACCCGTACAGCAGATGCTCGACATCCTGCGCGGGCGCCGGGACGCCGCATGTGAACTCGTGAACGACATCTCCGGCGTGCACGTCGCCGTCCCACAGTCGACGTTCTACCTATTCCCAGACGTCACAGAGGCCATGGCGCGCATGGGTTATACGGCAGTCGGCGATTTCGCCTCCGCAGCCCTGTACGAAACCGGCGTCTCCTTCTGCACACGTGAACACTTCGGCCGCCGCCAGCCCGGCGAAGACCGCCAGTACATCCGGCTCGCCTACTCGGGTATCGACGTCGCCGATATCCGCGACGGCCTCGGCCGCCTGCGCAAATGGATCGAGACGGCATGAGCCGGGTCGTCGTCACGGGACGTATACCCGAAACCGCACTCGAAAAGCTGCGCGCGGAGCACGAAGTCGATGCCTGGGAAAGTCCGGAGTCGATCGGCCGCGAGGAGCTCCTGCGCAGGGTAGTCGGGGCCGATGCCGTGGTGAGCCTGCTCACCGAACGCGTCGATGCCGAGCTCCTCGACGCCGCCGGCCCGCAGCTCAAAGTGGTCGCGAACGTCGCCGTCGGCTATGACAACATCGATGTGCCCGCCTGCACCGAACGGGGCGTGGTCGCCACCAATACACCCGGCGTGCTCACGGAGGCCACGGCCGACATCGCGCTCGGCCTCATCCTCTCGGCGACACGCCGGCTCGGTGAAGGGGAACGGCTCATCCGCTCCGGCCATGACTGGAAGTGGGGCATGTTCTTCCTGCTCGGCAGCAGCCTGCAAGGCAAGACCCTCGGCATCGTCGGCATGGGCGGCATTGGACAGGCGACCGCACGCCGGGCCAAGGCCTTCGGCATGGACATCATCTACCAGTCACGTCGCGAAATCGATCCCGGGGTTGCCGCCGAGCTGGGCGCCCGGCGGGTCGGGCTCGACGAGTTGCTGGCCAATTCCGACATCGTTTCCCTGCACTGCCCCTACGGACCGGCCACCCACCACCTGATCGGCTCCGGGCAACTCGCGGCCATGAAGGATTCGGCATACCTCATCAATACCGCGCGGGGCCCAATCATCGACGAAACAGCCCTCGCCGCCGCGCTGCGCGAGGGGCAAATCGCGGGTGCCGGGCTCGACGTTTTTGAGAACGAGCCCAGCGTGCACCCCGGATTTCTCGAGCTCGAGAACGTGGTGCTCGTGCCGCACCTCGGTTCCGCCACAGTCGAGACCCGTTCCGCGATGGCGATGCTCGCCGCCGACAACGCCCTGGCAGTGCTCAGCGACGAACGACCGCCCGCGCCGATCAATTAGAGGCGACTGGCGCCACGAACGAGACGACAACCCGGCCGAGTACGAGCCCCGTCCCAAAGGGATGGGACCCGAGACTATTCAGCCTCCGACGTCGTCCGTCCCCGCGGCCGTGTCTCCGAGGAACATGCCCTCCGCAACAGGCACTGCGAACTACGGGGGCCAGCCCGGCGACGGAACCACCGTGGCCGCTGCTCTTCGTAGGCCGGACAGATCCCTACTGCCTCCCGGCAGCAGAATTTACCGGGCATCCCATCTTAGAGAGAGAATATAGTGACACATATTGGCATCGTGGCCGAGCTAGGTAATGAATCCCGGGTGGCAGCGACGCCCGTCACTGTGAAGCAGTTGTTGGAGTTAGGCTACGAGGTTGTGGTCGAGAAGGGCGCGGGGGAGTCCTCGTCCTTCAGAGACGACATGTATGTCGAAGCCGGTGCACTGATCGTCGGCGCCGACGAGGCGTGGGGCAGTGAGGTGGTGCTGCGGATCAACCCGCCCACCGAGGATGAGATCCGCCGTCTAGCCGACGGTGCGACGCTTATCGGGATGTTGAGCCCCGGATTGCGGCCGGAGCTGGTCGAGGCGTTGGCGACCCGTCCAATCACGGCGCTGGCGTTGGACGCCGTGCCGCGGATCTCGCGGGCGCAGTCGATGGATGTGCTCAGTTCGATGGCGAACATTGCCGGCTACCGGGCGGTCATTGAGGCCGCGCACGAGTTCGGCCGGTTCTTTACCGGTCAGGTGACTGCAGCGGGCAAGGTCCCGCCAGCGAAGGTCCTGGTCGCCGGCGCCGGTGTCGCGGGGTTGGCGGCAATCGGCGCGGCGTCCAGCCTGGGCGCGATTGTGCGGGCGACGGACCCGCGGCCCGAGGTTGCTGACCAGGTGAAGTCCATCGGCGGAACCTACCTCAAGGTCGAGGTGGAGGAGGAGATGAAGTCCTCCGACGGGTACGCGAAGGCCACGTCGGAGGCCTACAACGCCCGGGCGGCGGAGATTTACTCGGAGCAGGCAGCGGATGTGGACATCATCATCACCACGGCCCTGATCCCCGGGCGTCCGGCACCGAGGCTCCTCACCGCCGAGGACGTGGCCGCCATGAAGTCCGGCAGCGTGATCGTGGATATGGCCGCCGGTCAGGGCGGCAATGTCGAAGGCTCCGTCGCCGGTGAACGCGTCGTGACGGATAACGGTGTGGTGATCCTGGGTTACACGGATCTTCCGGCCCGGTTGCCGGCCCAGGCGTCCCAGTTGTACGGGACAAACATGGTGAACCTGCTCAAGCTCCTGACCAAGGACAAAGACGGGCAGCTGAATATCGACTTTGATGACGTGGTGCAGCGCTCCGTGACGGTGGTACGCGACGGTGAGAAGACCTGGCCCCCGCCACCGGTCCAGGTCTCAGCCGCCCCGGCTCAGACCGAAACCAAACGCGCCCAGGAGCGGGCTGCCGATAAGGCGGTGAAAAAAACAGGATTGGGCCCTGCCCGTAAGGCCGGGCTCTTTGCCGCAGGGATCGCGGTGCTGTTCGGGATCAACGCGGTCGCCCCGGCGCCGTTGCCCCAGCACTTCACGGTCCTGATGCTCTCCATCGTGGTCGGCTTCTACGTCATCGGGAAGGTCCATCACGCCCTGCATACCCCGCTGATGTCCGTCACGAACGCGATCTCGGGGATCATCGTCGTCGGGGCTCTGCTGCAGGTCACCTCCGACAACGTCGTGATGCAGGTGCTCGCCGCCGTCGCGGTCCTGCTGGCCAGCATCAACATCTTCGGCGGCTTCGCCGTCACCCGGCGCATGCTCGCCATGTTCTCGGCCGGGAAGGCACGTTCATGAGCGCCGCAGCCGAAGCAGCAGCCCGAATCGTCTCAAGGAGCTTTACCGTGTCTGACACCGTCTCCGGTCCGTTGACCGCCGACTCTATCGCTGGGGCGGCCTACATCGTCGCAGCCCTGCTGTTCATTCTCAGCCTCGCCGGGCTGAGCAAGCACGAGAAAGCCCGGTCCGGGGTCATCTACGGCATCACCGGGATGATCATCGCCCTCGTGGCGACGATCTGGCTGACCCTCCAGGACGCCTGGGGCACCGGCGCTGCCCTCCCCGGACTGGTCCTGCTCGTCGCCGCGATGATCGTGGGCGGGGCCATCGGGCTCTGGCGCGCCCGGGTCGTGGAAATGACCGGGATGCCCGAGCTGATCGCCTTGCTGCACAGCTTCGTTGGCCTCGCCGCGGTCCTCGTGGGCTGGAACGGCCATCTCGAGGCCCCGGACCTGTCACCGGACCTGACAGCCATCCACCACGCCGAGGTGTTCATCGGCGTGTTCATCGGCGCAGTGACCTTCACCGGTTCGACCGTGGCGTTCCTGAAACTCTCCGCCCGGATGAAATCCTCACCCCTGATGCTGCCGGGCAAGAACGCGATCAACCTCGGCGCCCTCGCCGCCTTCGTCGCCCTGACCGTCTGGTACGTCAACGACTCCCAGCTTTGGCTGCTGATCGTCGTCACCCTCCTCGCCCTTGGGCTGGGCTGGCACCTGGTGGCCTCCATCGGCGGCGGCGACATGCCCGTGGTCGTGTCCATGCTGAACAGTTACTCGGGCTGGGCTGCCGCGGCGGCCGGCTTCCTGCTGAACAACGACCTGCTCATCATCACCGGTGCCCTGGTTGGCTCCTCGGGCGCCTACCTGTCCTACATCATGTGCAAGGCCATGAACCGGTCCTTCATCTCCGTGATCGCCGGCGGATTCGGCATCGCCGCCCCGGCCGCAGCGGACGCCGAGTACGGTGAGCACCGCGAAATTACCGCCCAGGCCACCGCGGAAATGCTGACCAACGCCTCGTCCGTGGTCATCACCCCCGGCTACGGCATGGCAGTGGCCCAGGCCCAATACCCCGTCGCCGAACTCGCCCACCAGCTCCGCGAGAAGGGTGTGAATGTCAGGTTCGGCATCCACCCTGTCGCCGGGCGCCTGCCCGGGCACATGAACGTCCTCCTCGCCGAAGCCAAAGTCCCCTACGACATCGTCCTGGAAATGGATGAAATCAACGACGACCTCGGCGACACCTCCGTAGTACTCGTCATCGGCGCTAACGACACCGTCAATCCCTCCGCCGCCGAAGACCCCGGCAGCCCCATCGCCGGGATGCCTGTCCTGCGGGTCTGGGAAGCCGAGAACGTCATTGTGTTCAAACGCTCCATGGCCGCCGGTTACGCAGGCGTTCAAAACCCCCTGTTCTTCCGCGACAACTCCCAAATGCTTTTCGGCGACGCCAAAGCCCGCGTCGAAGACATCCTCAAAGCGTTCTGACAGAAGGCACGTCATGGGCTTCTTGCAGTTCATCATCCCCCCGCACTGGCGGCGTACGTACGATCAGCCAACCCCCGGCGGCGATGAGGACAAAACCTCGCCCCAAGATCGAGCTCCGCACAACCGCATTCGCCAAGGCGCGGTCCGATCGTCTCCGTCCGCCCCGCCACAGACATGCGAGGTTTCTGCCGCGCGGGAAATGCCCAGTATTGACGCATTCGGCGCTTCACCCTGGGCTGGCCTTCATTACCGGCACGAGTTCCTGCTCCACCACCGGCACGAACTGCTGGCGTACGAGGGGGATGCATAACCCGGCAAGCTACTTGGCGAACACACCTGTGCTGCCAGAGGGGTGTCAGCGTGTTCGGTCGCTGATCACTGCGAGATTTTCGACGGTTGCAGGCGAGCTCAGTGAAAGCAGGCGGGGCGTGCCTATGCAACCGGGGGTGACCTCACCGGCCCCCGAGAACATAGCTTTCATGGACGAATGCAAAACTTCTTCTGACCTAAAACGCCTAAGTCCCAGCAAGCGGGCGTTTTCGCAGCCACTTCTACTCCCGTGCCTTTAACGCCTGTGAGGATTGGGGTGGCTGGTCTGGGATTGGCTGGCAGAGTAGGTGCAGGCCGTTCCATCCGGCGGTTGTGACTCATTAGACGCTTGGCCCCGTCCGAGGGTGTCCTGTTATCGACTTGTCCGTCTGTTGGGTGGGCGGCCGGCACCTGCCCGGCCCACCTCGGTGACTTGATCAGAAGGTTGTCCGCTCCCACGCGGGGCGTGGCTCGTCACAGTGCTGTTCCGAAGTGACCTCTACCGGGACTGGTACCGGCCCGTAACGGCCTGACCATGTCCGCGAAATGAGGAAGGTGCCAGAACCGCTATGACTATCGTTGCGCATTCCCACCCGTTTGTCGTGGGTGTCGACACCCACGCCCGGAAGCACGTCTTCGCCATCATTGCCGCGGCGAACGGTGACCGGATCGAAAACCGGGATTTCCCAGCGACGGGGGCCGGGATCAACCGCGCCATTGCTTGGGTTGCCCGTCGCACCGAGGCCGATCTGGCCACTCTGTGGGTGATTGAGGGCGCGGCTTCTTATGGTGCCGTGTTGGCTGGTGCAGTCGCAGCTGCCGGCTACCAGGTCGCCGAAGCCACACGCATGGACGCCCTGCCGCGTCGTGGGGTTGGTAAGTCGGATCCGTTGGACGCGCACCGGATCGCTGTGCCGGTTTGCATGCTCCCGTCTGCCCGAGACCTCCAGGAAGTCTCTTGACTGGTAACGGCAAAACGGGGAACGCCACACTGCCGCCGAAACCTTGAATATGAGAATGGCCGACGCGGATGCGCGTGGGCCATTCTCATTCTCCGGATTCGAGGTGTCCTTGCCGGCGGGTAGCGAATTTGTCTTCAGTGATGTCCAAGTACTCGTTCATTTCAAGGCTCTCCCCCATGCAAAATCAGACTGGGCTGATAATGGACCTTCTGTCGTGTCGTCTTCCCTGCGATCATGTTCCGTTGGTTCCCCAGGTCGTGTCCGTGGTGATGCAGCTATCAACGGTGGCGCTTCCGTCCAGCGCGTAAAAGGTCAGGGAAGTCAGTGGGGAGTCGGGGAAGATGGCGTCCGTGAGGGTGATCTCACCATCATGAATGAAAAGTTCTATGGAGTTGTGGTCTAGATAGACTCTCATCTGGAGCCGGCCGTCCTTGGTGGGGGCCGGTGCTCGGTCGATGGATGGAAAAGTGGGGTGGAAGTTCGTGTTCCGGGCTGCAGTTCTGTCCAGGAACAAGATTCCTTCAGCAGGCCTTACTCCTATCCGAATTTCGCTTCCGGGCCCTTGAATGCGGAAACCCACTTCTCCCGAGTCCTGGATGTGCAGGACTATGTCGATGATTCCGGCCCCCTGCAACCCGGCGCGGAGCTGGCATTCACTACTGTCAAGGACAATCGGCCCCTCCTTTGCAGCGGACGGCTCGGATGCCGGGTTGAGGTCGCTCACCGCTGGTCTCTGGATCAGGTGGGGGCGGCCGTTTCGGGTGGCGAGAGTGACTTCCCTGGGGAGGGACATCTGCCCCCGCCATGGAGCAGTGGGGACGGCTTCGGCGTAGTCCCAATTGTTCATCCACGCGATCATGATTCGCCGCTTATCGGGTGCGTCATTGAACGAGACGGCGGCGTAGTAGTCTCTGCCCCAATCCAGCCAGTCATATCGCTGTAGCTGCTGCCCCGGGTCGGTTGAGTCATCTGCCTCAGTCGTTTCGGAGGTGAATGTGACTCCGTCGAAGTGGCCAACAAAGTATTGCCCCGCCGAGCCGCCGTTTGGGCCGCCTGGATTGAGGTTCACGGTGAGGACCCATTTCATCCGCCCAGGATCGCCGTCCATGGGGAGGGGGAAGAGGTCGGGGCATTCCCAGACGCCGCCCGTGGCGTTGGCCGGACCGAAGTTGCTGAGGTACTCCCAGTGTTTCAGGTCTTCGGATTTGTAGATGACGACCTCCCGCTGTTCAGCTTCGACGGCGACCATGACCCAGTAGGTGTCATCGGTGCCCGTGTAGCGGAAGACTTTGGGGTCGCGGAAGTGGGCGGAGTGCCGGGTGAGTATGGGGTTGTTCGTGTACTTTTTCCAGGTGGTGCCGTCGTCGAGGCTGTATGCGAGTGATTGTGCCTGGGTTCCGGACCGTTTGGACGAGGGTTTGTAGGCGCTTGTGTAGATGGCTATGAGGGGCTTGGCGTCGTTGTCCCCGAGTCCGCTGCTGTTTGTGTCGTCGAAGACGATGCTGCCTGAGTAGATTTCTTCTTCGTCGTCGCAGGGTATGGCTATGGGGTGTTCAGTCCAGTTGTGAAGGTCCGGTGAGGTCGCGTGTCCCCAGGACATGTTTCCCCACGTGGTCCCGTACGGATTGGCTTGGTAGAAGAGGTGGTATTGGCCGTTGTGGTGGATGAGTCCGTTTGGGTCATTGATCCACATTTTTTCTGCGGTGAAGTGCAGGGCTGGCCGGAGCGTGGAGCGCTTGTCTGTTGTGATTGTCATGGTCAGGCTCTCTGTATAGAACGCCGGGGCCGGTCAGGGTGGAGCTGAGGCCTTGGTCTGTGTGAATTGGGTGTGCGGGGGCTGCCGTGTTTTCAGTCATGACTGCTCATGCGGCGAGAAGTGCTTGCAGTTCTTCGGCAGTCGGCAAGTGGGCGCCAGGTCGGCTTACAGTGATGGCTGCCGCGGCCGATGCGACTCCGGCGACTCTTTCAAGGCTGGAGGGGCTCAGATCATGTCCTCCGGCGGTGTGCAGCCCCACAATGAGTGCCGCCATGTAGGAGTCACCGGCTCCGATGGTGTCGGCGACACTGGCCTGAACGGCGGGGACGAGGAACTCAGCCTCATGGGACAGAATAAGCGACCCGCTTGAACCCATGGTGACGACGGTCAGGTCTGCGCCCAGCCCCCGTACACGCCGCGCTGTGTCTTCAGGGGATAGTCCCGGGTAGAGCCAAGCGGCGTCTTCATCGCTGAGCTTGACGACGTTGACGAGCGGAATGAGGTCTTCGAATGCGGTCTTTGCCTGGTGATGGCTGCCGAGGAGCTGTGGACGGATGTTGGGGTCGTAGGTAATGGTGCATAGGCCAGCCACGCTTTCGAGGAGGTCACGGACTTGTCGTGCTCCGGGCTCAAGGAAGGAGGCGATGGATCCGGTATGCAGGATCCTGGGGACGTAGGTGGGAGCGACGCTACCTAGATCCCAGGCGATATCGAATTCATAAGTGGCGGATCCGTCGTCGGAGAGGATGGCTGTGGCGGTGGATGTGGAGGTGCTGGACTGCGAACCGGGCAGGAGTTGAACACCTGCGCCGGTGAGGTGGGCTACCAGAGCCGCGCCTCTGTCATCTTTGCCGATCGATGTGAGGAAGCCGGTGGGGATCCCGAGCCGGGCGAGCCCGTACGCGACGTTTGCCGGTGATCCTCCGGGATGTTCGACGGAGGATGCTTTGGTTTGCAGGACGATATCCGTGAGGGACTCGCCGACGACGATCACGTCGGGTTTTTCGAGGCGTAGGGCTGCGTGGCGGGTCATGAGGGTTCTCCTGAGTGGGCCTTACCTTGAAGGCACGGAAAAGCGCGGGTTAGGCCGTGGCGTCGGCACCAAAGCCTGACGGTACGACGAAAGTCACCTGGGTCTGCCTCCGGCGCGGCGGGGCAGGCGGATGGGCTTCGCGGGTGCCTGGGGTTGGCTAGGCGGGGGCCAGTGCCCGTACCGAGTTTCGTTCCACGGTGGGGCAGTGGATTTTTGCGGGGTCACTGGTCTGGGCTTCTTCAAGGCCGAGCAGCATCCTCACACCGGCTGCACCCAGTTCGTAGTGGGGGAGAGATACCGTGGAAAGCGGGGGCCGGAGGTGCGCGGCGATGACTTCCTGGTTGTCGAATCCCACCACGGCTATGTCGTCCGGGATGGAGAGGCCGTGTTCGCGTAGCCCGTCGTAGAGTCCCATAGCCATTCGGTCGTTGTAGCAGTACACGGCTGTAATGTCGCGTTTGAGGAGTTCCTCGGTCGCTCCGTATCCGCCTTCCTGGTCTGGGTAGGCTTCCAGGACCAGGCCCGCGTCGAATGGGATGCCTTCTGCTTCCAGCGCTTCCTTGTAGCCCTGGAGGCGTCCGTCCTTCGCCGGGGCGGGGATGGTGGCGTTGATGAAGGCGATCCGGCGGTGGCCGTGTTTCAGCAGGATTTCCGTGGCTGAGCGGCCGCCTTGTATTTCATCGGGGACGACAGCCCGGGCGCCTCGTTCCGTCGAGAAGCAGTTGACGAGGACGAAGTCCGACTCCCGAAGGGAGGCCGGTATGTCCGTGGCTCGGTGGAACCAGGTCGAGTAAAGGATTCCGCGTACTTTGTATTCGAGCATCATGGCAATCGCGTCGGTCTCAAGCTCGCGGTTGCCTTCGGTATTGGCGATCAGAAGGGCGTAGCCGTGCTTCCAGGCCTCATCCTGTGCACCGTGGATAATCTGGCCGGCGAACGGGGTCGTGGCGATGGCGTCGGCGACAAGGCCGATGAATCGGGAACTGCCGCTGACCAGGGTTTGAGCCATGGCATTTGGCCGGTAGCCAAGGTCCCGGATGGCACCCAGCACCCGTTTGCGGGTCTCGTCGGATATTCGGGCGGACTTTTTCTTGTTCACGACCAAGGAGACGGTGGCTGTGGAGACGCCCGCAGCCTCCGCGACTTGTCGGAGGGTGACGGGGTGGGCGCGCGTGGGCTGCTTCTGGGCTGCAGCCGCACCCGATGGCGTGCCCGAACTATTCTCCATTGAAATCATGTGCCCTCCTGCAGGAGTATATCCGCCTGTTGTTGCTTTCATCCCTTGGTCGCACCGCTTTCCAGGCCCTGGATCATCGCCTTGTTGAGCACGAGGAAGACCAGCAGCAGCGGGGTGATGGTGACGCAGACGGCGGCGAACGTCGCCGTCCAGTCGGTCTTCCCCATGGCCCCGATGTAGTTCTGCAGCCCCAGCGGGATCGTCTTGAGCCCCTCTGAGAGGACAAAGGTGTTGGCGAAGATGAAATCGTTCCAGATGAAGATGCTGTTGACCAGCACGACGGTTACGACGGTGTTAACCGACAGGGGCAGGGTGATGAGCCCGAAGATGCGGTACGGGCCTGCGCCGTCCAGCGAGGCCGCCTCGTACGTTTCCCGGGGGATGTAGTCAAAGAACGAGGAGAAAAGGTAGATCGACATCGGCAGGGCGAAGCCCGCCAGGGGAATGATCATCGAGGGGTAGGTGTCGAGCAGGTTCACCGTCGAGTAGTCGATGAACAGCGGGACGAGAGCGATCTGCACGGGCACGATGATGCCGATCAGGAACAGGCCGCGGACGACCTTGCTGAACCGGAAGCCGAGGACCTGGAGGGCATAGGCGGCCATCATGCCCAGCAGCACGATCAGCACGTTGGCGCCCATCGTGACGATGAAACTGTTGACGATGTTCATCGCGAGATTGCCGGTCTGGAACGCTCGGACGTAGTTGTCGAAGGTGATCGCTTTGGGCAGTGCAAACGGGTCGCCCGTCGCGAAGTCCTGTTCGGTGCGCAGGCTGGTGATGAAAAGCCAAGCGAGCGGGTAGACCTGCACGATGACGATGAGGGCGATCAGCACCTTTGACAGTGTGCTGTAGAGGGTGGGCTTGCGCCGCCTGCGCAGCGGAGGCGGACTGCCCGGCGAAGTGATGACGGGTCTGGTAATCGGAGCTGCTTGCGCGGTCATGCGTCCGCCTTTCGTTTGAGCATGAGGAGGATGAGCCCGACGGCGACCAGACACTCGACGACGATGAACACCGAGATCGTGCTGGCGTAGCCGAAGTCGGTGCTCGTGAAGGCTGTCTTGTACATATAGGTGGTCAGCAACTCCGAGGACTGTCCGGGGCCACCGTTCGTCATCAGGTAGGGGATGTCGAATCCGCGCAGGCCGTAGGTTGTCGCCATGATCGCGGTGGTGATCCAGACGGGCCGGATGTGGGGGAAGCGGATCTTGGTGAACAGTTGCCACCGCGACGCGCCGTCGAGGCGGGCGGCTTCCTCCAGTTCCAGTGGAACGGACAGTAGCGCCGCGTAGAGGATGAGCATGTACAGGCCGGTGAAGCGCCAGCCTTCCGGTACCGATACAGCGGCAAGGACGGTGTTCACGTCGGAGAGCCATGCGTGTTCAAGGGCGCCGAGGCCGATCCAGTGCAGAACCTGGTTGAGCAGGCCCACCGGGTCGATCGAGTAGATCCGCACAAAGAGGAACGCGATGGCCACGGTGGAGATCACGGCCGGCAGCAGGTAGAGAGTCTTTATGAGTTCGCGGCCGCGCCGCAGGGAGGTGAGGAGGCTGGCGACGAGCAGCGCACCGCCGAGCTGCAGGACCAGGCAGATGAACAGGTAGCCAAGTGCATTGAAGAAGGAGCGCCAGAAGACGTCGTCGCCGGTGAACATTCGTATGTAGTTGGCGAAGCCCACGAACTCCATGTCGCTGATGCCGTTCCAGGAGAAGAAGCTCAGGAACAGGGACTGGAGGATGGGGAACAGTACGGCGGCGCCGTAGAGCAGCAGGGGTGGGAGCAGGAATACCAGGACTGAAAGTCGCGACCTGTTGGGGAGCATGGCGGGGGCCTTTCGGGTGGGGGGCCGGAGCCCCCCACCGCTGCGTGTTATTTGAAGAACTTCGGTGCGTTTTGCGCGATGGTGCTGTCCATCGTGCTGGTGAACTGTTCGGGCGTGATGTTGCCCTGGACGAGGAGCACGAGCTCCTGCTTGAGCCGGGAGTCAGTCGTCGGGTCCAGCTGGGTATCCCACGGCATGGCCTGCTGATCCCCGAGGTCGCTGGCCGCCCCGAGGGCTTTCGTGTACAGCGGAGTCGCATTCGCCGGGGTGGCAGTCTTTACGTCGGTCGTCGGTGACAGCGCGCCGGTGGCCGCGTACTCCGCGGGGTACTTCGTCAGTGCGAACTTGAGAAAGTCGCTGACGAGCGGGTCGTAGGTCTTGGTGTTGACCGCCATGCCGATTCCGGACGGGGAGACGTATTCGTTGGCAGTGGTGACGGATCCCTGCGTTGTCGGCAGGGTCATGAAATCGATGTTGTCCCGAACCGCCGGGTCAAGCTTGTCTGTTGCCAGGCTGGGCAGTTCCCACGTGCCGATGTTGTACATGGCGGCCTTGCCGGAGGTGAACTGGTTCTGGGCGTCGGAGTAGCCCTGCGAGGAGAAGCCGTCCTGGAAGCACTTGGCTTTGCCGAGGGCGGCCATCCAGTCAACGGCCTTCTTCCCGGCAGGATCGGAGAACTTTGCCTCGCCCTTCTTCAGCTTCTGGAGGAAGTCGGAGCCCGCCTCCCTGAACGCCTGGTAGGCCACGTACCGTTCCAGCGGCCACTGGTCCTGCCCGTCGATGGCGATCGGTGTGGTGCCGGCGTTGCGCAGGGCCGTGCACATCGCGGGGATGTCATCCAGCGACTTTGGCACCGAGACGCCGGCCTGCTGCAGGAGAGCCTTGTTGTACCAGATGAACTCCAGTTCGAACTGGAACGGGACCATGTACAGCGACCCGTCGTCGAAGCGCTGGTAGTTCAGCGCGTTGGGGCGGTAGTTGTCGTAGACGCCCAAGTCTTTGAGGAGTTTCTCGGCGTCGACCATCTTGCCCTGCTTGGCAAGCTGCTGGGCGAACGGGGTCGCGTCCGTGTCGAACAGCTCGGGAAGCTTGTTCGCGGCGGCGAGGGTCTCAAGCTTCTGAATGTAGGAGGGCCGGTCCGGGGTGGTGATCAGGTTCAGCGAGAAGCCCGGGTGGTCCTTGGCGTAGTCGTCCGCGATCTTCTTCATGATGTTGATCACCGCCCCGTCGGCGGGCCGGGAGAGCAGCCACGAGATTTCCCGCGGTTTGATCTCGCCGGTCGGGCTCACGTTGGTGGGGCTGGCGGCTCCTCCGCCGCCGCAGGCGGCCAGTGACAGGGCAGCTATGGCCGCTACGGCAGCCGTGCGAATTAGTTTCTTCAAGGGGAACAATCTCCTTTGATTGGAAGAGAGTATGCGGTGGAGGGCTATTTAGTTGTCTGTGCGCTTACGTATCTCAAGTTCGGTGACGGTGACGGATCCTTCGCCGGCGAAAACGCCCAGCCGACCGGCGGGCAAGTCGTAGATCCTGGCGCTGAGGGCCACCTGCCGGTCCAGAACGGCCACGCACAGGTCGCCATCGAGGATGACTTCCAGGGTGTGTTCGCCGGGGGCGAGGTCGCAGGGGCGCTCCAGTTCGATGTCGAAGGGAACGTCACCGGAGACGTGCCATTGCGCGTCTCCGGTGATGGTCCTTGGCCACCGGTCGAAGACAAGACGGCCCCGCTTCGGTTCCAGTCGCAGAACGTAGGACCGGTCCCCGTCGTCACTTGAGCACAGCAGCAATCCGCACTCTGTGGTGTCAGGTTCGATCTGCAGAACCGCCCTGGCATAGAACTGCGGAGGCAGGACTTCACGGGACACGATTGCCGCATACCCATCCGGAGCGTGCAGGGCGGCAGGAAGCGCGCGGTCAAACGTTACGGGGATCTCGTCCCAGAAGCTCTCCACCAGTTCATCGGCGAAGGAGAACGCCAGGGTGCCATCGGGGTTCTGGTGTGCTTCGAGGACGGACATGGTGCCGGCCCACTGCCAGGGTCCATCGTCACGGTTGCCTTCTTTGCTGGCGATCCAGCCGAAGAAGAACCGGCGGCCGTCCCGCTCGGCGCTCTTTGAGGCGTAGAAGGCGCGCCCGTCGATGCTGTCCAGATTCGGGACCGTCCACGGGCCGTCGGGGCTCGTGGCCATCCGGTAGCGGGTCGTGAAGGACTCGGAGAACTCCGAGTAGACCATGTACCACCAGCCACCCCAGGCGAAGACGTCCGGGCATTCATGCGTGATGTACCGGCGCGGATCCCAGAAAGGTTCGGTGTGCTCCCAAGTCATCAGGTCGCTGGACACACACTGGGCGATGACGCCGCGACGGCGTTCCGGTCCGTCGGAGTGCCGTGCCGCCAGCAGCATCCGCCACTGGCCTGCGGCCTCGTCCCGGAAGACGAAGGGATCCCGCCAGTCCCCGGACTCGTAGTCGGCCGGGGCGCCGAAGGTCAGTTCCGGGTGCTTGACCCAGGTCTGCATCCCATCGGTGCTCGTCGCGTGCATGACGAGCTGCAGGGGCGCACCGTCCGGTCCGAGGTTGCGCGGGTTTTGGCCGGTGTAGAACAGGTGATGGATTCCGGTTTCATCGACGACGACGCTGCCGGTGTAGGCGTTGAAGTCCAGATCACTTTCACTTCCGTGCTGGAGGGAAACGCCCTGGTCCTCAAACTGCGTGAGGTCTTTAGTGGTGACCAGGTTCCACGAGGTTCCCGGCTTGGGGTCGGTGCGGACCTCGTGAAGGTAGAAGAGCCAGAACTCCCCGTCCTTCTCGAAGGGGATGAGATCTCCGACCCATCCATCGGTGGGCTGGAAGAATACTGGGGGGCGAGTCATCGGCGGTGATGTCCTGTCTGCTAAAACGCTTGATCATCCAAAGATACCCATCCTGCGAAGCTTGATCAAGCGTTTTAGCAAAATGGTTGCATCCTCGTTGATTGAGCTCTACACGGAAGGAATCAACGCCTCCTTCCCTCGGATCCGGCCCGACAACCGCCTCCACCGCCGCCTCATCAATCACAGCAGCCACGGCTACCTCCTAATGCTCTGGAATTACAGTCGCCGGGTTGGGCGCCAGCCTTGCCGTGGTGACCCGCGGCGAGGAGGAGTCACTGGTGGCCATTCCTGCCGCAACACCCCACATCTCGGCCGTCAGGTCCGCGGGTGGCGGATACCATCGGTGCCGGCGGGTCCCACATGGCCGCCCTGATTTACGGACTTTGGCCCAAGGTGCGGCAGGGCTGGGGCGTGACGTCCTTGGAAAGCCCCGATCGCACGGCGTCGATGACTGCGGCTATCGCCGTCCGCGGGCCGGGCGCGGCCGCCCGCGGCCGGCGAACTGACGGCCTCCCGCGAGTGACCGGTCAGTGCGTCGGGGCCAACTGCCTGTAGCTGAAGGACTTGAGCGTCAGCGCACCCCCGGCGGTGACGGCTTTGATGCTTTGCGGCCCGGCCGTGGGGAAAACGAGTGACGTCATGGTCTTTTCCCCGCCGTTGATGAAGACCTCTACCGAGCAATAGTCGACGAAGATTGTTAGCTCGACTTTCCCGTCTCGCGGCGGGCTGACTGCGCGGCGCGTTGCCGGGTAGTCCGGACTGAGTTCGGCGTTGCCTGTGGCGGCGGCATCGGCATCGCGGGAGATGAATGCCGATTCGTTCGCAAAGTCATATCCGACCGTCGCGAACGTTCCGCCGTCGCTTCCGAGTTCGATCCTGGCTTCGGATCCGTCGTCTTCCGCCGTCCGCTCGAGCGTGAGATCGAGCCGGTATGACCCGCCCTCCGGAGCCGGTAGCCGGCCTGCGCCATCAGGTGTGATTCGGCGTTCCCCGGTCGTTGCCAAGGGGCCTTCGATGGACTTCATGGCGGCGGTGGGTGTCGACACAAGGGTTGGCTTGCCGGCGATTGTTTCGAGCCGGATGTCGCGCACGATGGAGTCGGCGCCGCCGTGCCAGTCCTCGGTGGGCAGTTGCCGGGCGTAAGCCCAGTTGTTCATCCACCCGATGGCGTGCCGGGAGTACATCCGCTGGCTTTCGGTGAGTCTCGGATCATCCCACGTCACGGCGGCGTAGAAGTCGGAGCCGGCATCGAGCCACTGATGGTGCTCCTCCGATGCTGTGAAGCGGGTTCCGTCCCATGCGCCAGTCCAGTAGGCAACGCCCGTGGTGAATCCCTCCCCGCTCCCGTTGGCGCTTGCGGCCAGGACCCAGGTCCGTTTCGAGGGATCACCGTCGAGGTCCAGTTGGAAGAGTTCCGGGCATTCGAGGGTGCCCAGGCCGTTGCGTTCGACGCCGGACGCGTAGTGCCAGTCCTTCAGATCCGGCGACGTATACATGCCGATCTTGTTGCCTTCGGCGAGGGTCATCACCCATTGGCCGTGGGCGTCATCGCGGATGATTTTAGGATCCCGCCAGTTCGGTTGGCCGGGGTTTTCCATGACCGGGTTCTGCGCATACGCGGTGAAGGAGTATCCGTTGTCGGTGGAATAGAACAGGGATTGGCGCTGGATGCCCTGGTCCTGTTGCGTCATGACCGCGATGACGGCGTCTTTGCCAAAGCCGGCCGAGTTGTCGTGGTCCACGACGGCGCTTCCGGTCTCGATGTCGCCCAGCCCGTTTTTGTACTTGGCGATCGCGATCCCCTCGTCCTTCCAGTGCACCAGGTCTGTGCTTGTCAGGTGGTACCACTCGGTGCCGTTCTCCTTCGGATACCCGGCGTTGTAGAGGTAGTAGTAGTGCCACATCCCGTCAACCAGGATCGGTCGCTGCGGATCGTTCATCCAGTTCTTCCCGGGCGTGATGTGATAACTCGGCCGGAACCCCGATGCCCCCTCGGGCCGGTCGAAGGCTGACACCGCGGGCGCCGGGGTCGGCCGTGGAACGCCCAGATCCGCGAGCATGGACTGGACGGCTTCGGGAGTCATGCAGTCCGGGCGAACCACTTCACCTGATCCTGCCCGAACCACCCGGGACTCTCGACTGGACATGACGTCGACGTCATCTCCGATGCGTGCGGCTGCCAACCACCCGTTGGGGCATTCGATGCTCCGCAGGTCCGCCACGCCCTCGGTCCGGATCGGATGCGTCAGCTTCTCAAGAGTGCGGTCACCGCCGCTGAGCCAATACGAGCCGTAACGCCCCTGGGATTCCTTGGCTTCGGCCTGGGCACCGGCGATGCTCCGGAGCGCCTGCTCGGCCTGGTCGTGGGCAGCCGGACGGGATGCCGCAGCCAGGACCAACGTTCCCGCGATCAGCACGACGGCGGCCGCTGCTGCCACCACAGTCCATGCCGTTCGGGTGCTCAGCATTCCGGGAGAGAATCTCACTGCGGCAAGTTTGCGGATCATCCGGACAAAAGAGACTGCAGGCATTCTCCAACATGGCGGCTGCCGGTGTCGAAAGGGCTTCAATTTTTCAACGCCAGCGGGCGTACATAATTCTTCATTCAACTTTCCTGGTTCTGGTGGTGCCGCGAAGCCGCTCCGACCCGGCCGGCAGTGGCATGCCGGCCGTGAGAGGTGCTAGTTTCCTGGCCCCGGCGCGCGAGTCCAGTCCACCTCATCCACGGCCCATACATCCGGAGGGAGGAGGCGCCCGGAATTCCGGGCGCCTCCTCCCAACGACTGCCCTATTGCTGCCGTATTACTGCACTACTTGTAGAGGCCGGCGCCGCCGATTTTGACATTGGTGGGCAGGTATCCGAACGGGCCGAGGCCGTTCTGGCCGAAGGCGCGGTCAACTGCCGAGACGCCGTTGCGGAAGTTGATCTTCACGGTCGGTGAGAGTGAACCGCCGCGGACGCCGTTCACGTTGTCGATGAAGGACTGCACCAGGCCGCCGGGCTGCACGTAGTGCGAATAGGCCTGGAACTGGCGGCCGTTCTGGCGGGGATCCGGCCCGTCGGGCGCATTGGCCGGCATGTTCAGGTCCGTGGGGGATCCCAGGGTCAGGCCGCTGTTGTTCATCGGCTGGTAGTCGGAGCGGATGCCGTCGCCCACAAAGCCGTAGACGCCGTCCGGGCCGCGCATTCCGTCCGCGTAGGTGAACTGGTGGCTGATGGTGAACAGGTAGTACTTGTTCTTGCCGTTCTCGTTCTGGATGAAGATCTGCGGCCGCTCGGTCTGGTCATTTACACAGTTGGCGGACAGGATCGGAGGCAGGAAGTGCCACTGGGTCAGGTCCTTGTTGTCCGCGACGGCCAGGCCCACGTTGGCGGTCTGGAACCACGCACCGGTGGTGGTGTTCACAGTGTTGGTGGTTTCGGCGTGGGGATCGCCGGGCTGGTAACCGAGGTCCTGGTCCGTGCACTTGTAGTCGCCACGTTTGCCGCCGGTGTTGCCTTCGAACACCATGAAGGTCTTGCCGGGCTGCGCCGGGTCTTCGAATGTGTACGGGTCCCGGAAGGCGAAGCCCGGGTTCTGGGCTTTGTTCTGGTACATGACGCCGTCCGGCTCAAGGAGCTTGGTGTGTTCGAAGCCGTCAAAGCTCACGCCGTTCTGGTCGGCGTGGATGTTGCCCAGCGCCTTGGCGATCACGGCATCCGGGGCGATGCCCCCGCCGCCGGCGTTGCGCTCGGCAATGTCGTAGAACGTGGTGGCCGTGTAGAAGACGTTGACATGGTCCCCCTGCATGAGGCGGGTGGAACCGGACCATTCGGTGTTGCCGATGGAGGTGTTGTCCAGGAACAGGTGTCCGCCGTAGTTCCACTTGTCCTTGGCCGGGTCAGCGTTGGTCTTGCGGAAGAAATAACCGATCCGGGCGTTCCAGTGCCGCTGGTCGAAGCCGTAGCCGGCATGGCGGTCGGCAACGAGTGAGAAGATGACGTCCCAGCCCTTGTAGCTGATCTGGTTTGCGTTTTCGTCGGTCAGGGACCAAGTGTCCCAAACCCACACATCGTCGTTCATGGCGGGGAAGTCCGTGGGGATTTCCGGCATGGTGACGTTCGGGCTCATGGAGTTTTGGCCCGGGGCCACGTTTGTGCTGCTTTGGGCCATGATCTGCTTGGCGTCTGCCCGCGTCCACTTGGAGGTGAAGGCAGCGGCCGGATCGAACGACTGCTGGGTGTGTTTCGTGGGCAGGGGAAAGCCGGGCGTCGGGGCCGGCATCTGCTCGCTGCTCGGCGGATCCGAGGGCGCGCTTGCCTGTGCCGACGGAACGGCAAGGAAGGCGGAGGCCGCTACGGCCGCCGCCAGTGCTGCGGCGACAGAACGCCACCGCAGCATCCGAGGTGTATTGGGGTGCTTGTGCATGTTTGCTCTTCTCGCGGAGTGAGACCATTCGTGGAAGATGGGCGGGTGCCCTCATTTCCCGAAACTCCGGCGGTCCTCCCGACACCGCAGGTGTCATCGAGGACGCCATTGTGTCGAGGGGACGGGGCCTGGGTAGGGTCCAGTCCAGTGGCCCGGGAGCGTGTTGATCTCCGGGACGTTCAACACCGTAGACAGCGAGGGCGAAGATTCAAAAACACATTTCAGACATCAAGGAGGCTTCCAACTAGAGCTATGTAAGCGCTTGCATATTCAACGCGCGCGTGGCACACCCCCAGTGTTGAGTCAAATGTTTCATCATAAATATGATTTAATTTCCACGTGGCCGGCTGTTTTCCCGTTTGTTGTCCCGTAGTCGCTGTTCGTCCAGCCCAAGACGGCCGTTACAGGATCATCATTGAGCCAAGGGCGTGGGGTTGGGCGGGGTCTGTTGGTGACCGTTGGTTAGGGATGGCACTGCCCGGAAGAACTCCTAGTCATCTTGGTTCCTTCGATGGCTCAGGTGCTGGGCGTGTAGCCGAGAATCATAGCTGGCATCGTCAGTAAGGTAGCTGACGGCCGCCGGCGCTCAGCCGATGTGTATCTAATCCAGCTCCCGGCCCAGCACCAGCAGCTGGCTCGTGAACGCCTCACCTGGCTAGGGAAAATCCACGGGATACGCCATGTATTCCGTGGCTTGGCAGACCCCGCAGCACTGGTGTACGAAGCGATCGAATCGGCCCGCCACTCACCCACCAGCGCCGATACTATTCGCAGCACCGGAATCAGCCGTCCGGCCGTCGAAAGCGCTCTGTCCGAAATGACCGCCCTGGGAATGATTCACCGGGCCGGTCGACAAATGGCGCATCACAGCTACGGCAACCTCGGCCAACTAGCGATCCGCCTAGGTGTCATGCACGACGTCTGGGACCAGATCAGCCAGCACCCCAAGCAGCGCGCAGCATGGCACGCCTACCTTGACCGTTTCGTATGGACCCCTCCATGACTGCGACACCCACCAGAGGCGCCGCGGACGAGTACCGGGCACGGCTGGCGCCGCCCCCGGCTGATGTCGTCGTATCTACCTTTGAAAAGGCAGTGCCGACTACCGCGAGCTGCTTGCTCGCCTCGCGGCAGGCGGCACCGTCGGGTTGTGCGGGTGGCCGGCTGGCTGGCCTGCCGTCGAACGTCCCGTTACCACGCTCACAGTATTGCTGGGTGCGCTAGCCGCGGCCCAGTACATTCGGCGCGGGTACGCCGTAGACGATCCCCGCGCCCTCCGCGACAGCTCAAAGACACCCCCGCTAAGAGTTCCTCTCGGAGCGAGCTCCCGGAGTGCGCACTACCACCAACCCAGATTCGCCGGATTAGAGTTGGCGGTTTAAAGACGATAGAATACCGGTTCCTTGCGTATTCTTTTCCGTCTCGCAAACCGGACCGGCTGTCGACGCCGACGCGTCCCGGCCTTGACAGGACTACTCCCATCTCACCCAGCACCACTTGGGTCTAGACTGCCCTCACGTACGACTCCTTGCTAGGACAACTCAGGGGTCACGGCCGTTCACCGCGGCTCGATATCAAGCTATTCGTAGGCGCACCCTTGATTTCAACCACGCTGTCCCACTGAATCCCATCCCCGTAGCCCTCCGCGCCGACGACACGGATGCGATGATCCGACAGGGCTTGTCGGGCCGTCCCGGCAAGGGCCCATGACTGGCTGCACAGTAGATCCCATGAGAGTGGCAAAACGGGCCACAGCCCCATGCTCCTGGCAGGCGACAAGCCGCCAGAGTATCCGTCGTATCCGACCTTGCTCAGTCGATCGCCAGCCCGATTCAGCGGCCAGCCATCATGAACAACATAGTGCTCCAGCAGTGGCCGGGCCTTCGGTGTAACGGGGCGTCAGGGCTCGACGTGAAAAACTCCCCCTAAAGGAACTGCATTTCAGACGAGCCCTGTCCACACCGTTTGGTGGCACAGTTGGCTAGCTGGTCAGCTGGCTGCCGCGATTTCACGGATGGTGATTCCGGAGAAGTTCGCGGCGCCGCCGTCGGTGTACAACGAGATCCCGGTGTCGCCGGCTGCGAAGGGCACTTGCTGCGAGAGCACCTTGTGTCCGGCATTCACGAACACTTCGACGCTCTGCGTGTCGACGAAAATACGCAGGTGCACTGAGCGTGCGGCGGCGTCGATTGGCGCGGCAGCCCGCGTGTACGGAACGAGAGAGAAGTCGCTCTGGTCCGAAGCTGCACGGTCGACATACAGCTCGTCACCGTACTTGCCGATGTTCGTGTGGCGCGTGCCGTCGGCGGAGCGGCCGACCGACACCCCTACGTTCGTGGCAGCATCCCACGAGATATCGAGCTCGAGCTCGTAGGCGCCGGCGCTCCACGGCAGTACGGCACTGCCGTTCACGCTGCGATCGGCGAGCACAGTTGTCGAGCTGACGTGATTGGAGATGGCTTCAATAGGGGTGCTGAGTAGGCTGTACCAGCCTCCCGGCTGACGATCCAGGCGCAGCTCGCGCACGATCGAGTTCTGGCCGTTGTACCCGTCGGATGCATCGGTGGGAACATCGCGGCCGGCGTACTTCCAGTTGTTCATCCAGGCGACCGCGTACCGTCGCTCGTCTGGTGCGTCGGCCGCCGGCCAGGTCACGGCGGCGTACCAGTCCCAGCCCCAATCGAGCCACTGCGGGTTGAGATCGTCAGCGATAAATTGCTCGCCATCCCAAGTGCCCGTCCAGTATGCGTAGCTCATCGGCAGGCCGACGCTGTAGGCGTCCATGCTTGCGCCCAGCACCCAGTGCCGTGTGCCGTCATCGGCGGTCATTTGGAACAGGTCGGGGCACTCGATCCCGCCAAGCGCGTGGTTCGGGTAGTCGAAGTTGCGTTTCAACTGCCAGTCGCTCAAATTCGGCGAGGTGTAGAAGGCTGCGTATCGGGCCCGGCCGATCACGCACACCCACTCGCTGCGCACCGCATCCCAGTGGATCTTCGGGTCGCGAAACCATTCGGCGTTCTCGATCTCCGCCGGTGTCGTCGCGGTCCGGCCGTCGGCATTGACAATCACTGGATCGGGGAGGGCGGTAAAGGTGTAACCGCCGTCGGTCGACCAGTATAGGTACTGCTCCTGGTATTTGCGGATACTGTCGGTGGGCCGCGTCGCGAGCGCGAAGATCGCACCTGCGCCGAATCCTGCTGTGTTTGCGGTGTCGATGACTGCCGATCCCGACCACACGGGAACGTTCGTCTGCAGCGCCAGCGCGACGCCGTGATGGGTGAAGGACACACCATCGGTGGTTGTCGCGTGGTCCCATCCGCCTGGGGCGTTGTTCTGCCCGGAGTGCAGATAGTACAGGTGGTAGGCGCCGTTGGCATACACCGGGCGCTGCGGGTCGCACAGCCAGCCGGAAGGCGGCGTCATGTGGTAAATGGCCCGCAGTGATCCCTGGGCGTGGGCGGCCGTGACAGGCATGGCGTTGCTCATGAACAGGGCGAGTGCTCCTGCTCCTGTGCCTTGCAGGACGTGACGCCGAGAAATTTCAGGTGTCATGGGTGGTTCCTCTCCATTGAAAAACAGACATCAGGTTTCCGGCGGCGCAACAGGGCGAGGGGTACTTTACCGGGGCCAAAGAGCACCACAGACCTCGATGCAAACAGGCGAACACCGACAGAGATCAAACGCTTTAGCACCTGAACTCTAAATTCGTTTGTCAATTCGGTCAAGCGTTTAATCAGTTGGGATTTTTATAGCTTCTTGTTTGAGCCTGCCGCTATCGGGCTTCAGGAGTCGGAGCCGAGCTCATTTGTCGCTACCCATCGGGGCCTTAATTGATGTGATCTAGCTCGCACTCCTTTTAGGCGGTCTTGGGATGAACAGCGATACCGGACTCTTCAGCACAGCTCCCGCTGACACAGAAACAGCTGGCGAATGGTTGGCCGAAGGGCAGAAGTCACCCGAACTGGTCTACGGCTCGGCCGAGGCGTTTCTGCTCGAGTCCCTGGCCAGTACCGGCGCCAACGAAACCAAGATCCGCGGGTGCCTCGCCGCAGCCCGAAGCGAGGGCACCCACCCCAGTGCAGCCGTGACCAGGGGCAAGGGCGCCGCCAAGGCCAGAAAGTCCCGAACAGGGGCAGCGGTAGGATCCGAGAGGGGCAAGAACGGCCTGAGCCGCTAGCACAACCTACCTACGCAAAAGGAAGAGACGCCAACGGGCGTCTCTCCCTTTTCTGTGGGGTGAAAAAACAAAACATCCAAACGTTGAGCGGCCCAACCATCAAGTGCCTGCAGGGCGACCCGTGCTGCGCGGAAGGTTCGGGCATGCCCGCTAGCGAGGCTTGTAGACGTCGGACCGGTGTTCGATGCGGTGGACGTACAGGGTGTGCTCTTCGATGTCCAGGGTGAACAGCACCCTATAGTCGCCGCGCCGGGCCGTGCGGAGTCCGAGCAGTTCGTTCGTGAGGGGCTTGCTCAACCGGTGGGGATTGTCGGCCAGTGGGCCGGTGACGAATTCGACGATCGCTGCCGCTGCTTTCTCCGGCAGCCGCCGGAAACCCTTCATTGCCGGGCTGGTGACCTCAACGTTCCACGGTGCGGGCCCGGTGGATTCCGTGTCGGTCACCGCGGCGGCAGACCGAATTCACGGCGGAGGTCTCCACCGCTGGTCGTGTTGCCGTCGACGATGTCGCGCCGCGCCTGGTCCAGGTCTTCACGGATGCCCGGCTGTGACAGCCAGTGGATGGTTTCCTGCAGGGATTCCAGATCGTCGGCGGACATCAGCACCGCTGATGGGTGCCCATGCCGGGTGATCTGGATGATCTCGTGCGTCGTGTCTGCTTCCTCCACGAGGGCAGACAGCTTGTCCTTGGCTTCGCTGAGCGGTACCGTTCTCATGCTTGGAATTATAGCCTGACATCAGGCTAGTCACTAGCCTGACTTTTAGCCGATAACCGTGATTCCGTCAAGCTGGCCCGAGCTTTCCAATCATGGCGAACACCTGATGGTCGGGGAGGGCCTCAGGTCAGCCGGCATGACGCAAAGACTGAATAAACCGGCTGATGCCGTAATAGCGGGCAAGGACGGACTCCGGGTTAGCTCGCGGCTCGCTGGACAGCTCGGCTGCCCGTTCCGGCCTGGTTCTTCTTGCGCGGAGCACACCCGGACAGCTTCAAGCTATTGCAGCCTCAAGTTCGCTTGTAGGGTTGGGCGCTCGATTTGCCAGAAGCACTGGATCCAGCTCTAACGCAGTACACATGTCCATAAAGTGCTCGGCATCTTGGTTTCGCATGAGTTCAAAGACGGCATGAAGAACGGGCACGGCCTCGGGGCGATTTACTCCCCGAGTGGTCTCCACACGTTCCTGGTGCGAGTACTGATGCAGGTAGGTGACAAGCCGCTGGCGAGTAAGGCCATCATTGACCTGGTCGATTGCTGCCTGCATCTGAAGCCTGAAGTCACCCATCAACGCGGGGAATTTGAAGCTGAGGAATCCCTCCAACATGCGACGGCAAATATTGGGAAGGATGATCGCCGCGTCCATTTCATGCTCGATTGTGGGGTCGCCTTGGCACGAGATCAGCGTTGAGGCCGCCCTCCAAAAGAGATAGTGGTATTCCGATCTCAGTCGAGTCCGAAGAGCCTTGTGCTCCTTGTTTTGGTCAGACCCCCAATCGCGCCAAATGGGCACCCGACGTGCTACCCCAACCTCCACTCTCTTGCCTTGTGCCTGTAGCTCGAGAATCTTGAAGCGACGCCCTTGCTTCATAACGCCGCTTTGGAGGCGGTCGAGTTGGTTGGACCAAATCCGAAAAAGTTCGAAATTGTGGGTCATCAGGAAGAGCTGGCCACAGTCGCGCGTAGGCTTTTGACCGCATGGGCAATCCAGTGGTGCCCCGCATGAGCAAACGGATGGCTGGACCAATTCCGACCACAGGAGACTGGATGCACCAACTGTAAAGTTCTCGTCCAAGCTGGACACGGGATCATCAATAACGATGATCTGGTTACGGCGACTCCGGCCGCCGGTGTTGAGGCTTCGCACGAAGTACAGCAACGCCAGAGCTGTACATTCGCCCTCACTCAGGTGCAGCGCCGGTTCGCCGTGCCTATATATCGCATATCGGTTGCCTTCGACAGGCTCCACGCTGATGTCGGACCTGCCCAGCAGGGTGTGCAGACGCTGGTTCAGCCATTCCGCCGGGGGCGCCGGGTCCAGCTCGGCATTCTCTAGTTCAGTGATAACACGTCGAGTCTCTTTGATCGCCTTGGCATTGTTTTCAACAGCCAGTGTGGCTTGGTGCGCTTCACTCAAGGCCTCCGTATAGGCCTCGTGTTGCTCACCGATCCAGAAGGCTTCCAATTTCTGGCAAGCCGACTTCCGAACAGCTTCAAACCGCGTACTTCTGTCATTGTGGTCAGCCAGGAGCTTTCTGAGCCGGCCGACGTCCGGGGTAGCAAACGACTTGTTCAACCAGGATTCCGGCAGAGTAGCCGCAGCGTGGAGGTCCTGCTGCTTACGTTCGAGGAACTCCCGCAGCATCTCAAGTTCAGTTACGTCTTTCTGGATTTGGATCTTCAATCCGTCGCGAAGTAGGTCGTATTCCGCCCGAAATTCGGGGTAGAGCAGACCTGACTCAGGAAAAAGTGCGTGCAACTTCCCTAATGAGATGACAAGGGCCCCAAGCTGCTTGAGGAGGAACCGCAGATCATCTTGGAGCTCTCGCGTACTGGAATCGAAGTGCCGGTTTAGAGCGTCTAGGCGCTCTTGTGACAACTCCCCGGAACAGAAGAGGCAGTTATGCTCATGTAGGTGGAGCTCCACACCTTGTTGTACCCAAGCGGCCCGTTCCGGCCGTGTTGCTAGAGTCTCAATAACTCGTGCTGTTGGGACCCTCTCCAAAACTGCACTGACGGTCGAAGATGACAGAGGCTCTGTAGCGGAAATCAGAGGAACGTCGACTTCTTGCATGAAAGTGCTCTGAGCTTTGGCTATCTCTTCTTCAGCCTTAAAACCACTCTGTTTTTCAAGCGGCATCGCGAAGGGTAGTCGTTTCCCGACAGCGCGAGCGTCGTAGCCTCGACCATAGCCGTCCACGCCGCCAAGGGTGGACGTAACGAGTGTCCCGATGCTTTTGAGGATAGTGTTAGGAACCGCCTGCTTGTGCTTGGCTTCCTTCACCAAAGAATCCGTGAGACGCGATAAATCGTCCAAGCGCGTACGTGCGGTTCGCAGCTCTTTCTCACGGTTGGCGTTTACCTTGCCGATGGCTAACAGTGCCTTGGCCTCACCTACCGAAAAGTCGAAGCAATCGGCCACGTAGTCCTTGTTGAAGACCGACATCCGGTCCCAGAAGGCGTCCTGGGACGATTCAACTGTTCTGGGCTCTGTGGTTCCCGTCTCGGACACTTCTACAGAGACGCCAGCTTTCCATGCATCGGGCGACTGTGCTGGAGAAAGCAGTGACGCCAGGGTGGACTTGCCACTGCCGTTATTGGCATAGATGAGATTGATGTCGCTGAAGCCTGCGAAATCTGGGCTGGGGGACCAGTTCTGAAATATGCGGTAATTCTTGATCAACTGGATGTTCTCTATGCGCAATTTTCCCCCGATTTTTATTTGCTCGAATCACCCTAATTTATGCTGCTGCTGTATCCATGACGACACGGCGGGCAGCGGGCCGACCGAAAGTCACCTCAACGATGGTGCGTAGGGAGACCAGCCGAGCCGGACGTTGGCTTTGCGAAAGACGATTCGATGCTGCGCAGGAAAGCGGCAGCCGAGAACGGGCACGAGGTCAATAGGAAGCAACCCATACCGAAGCCACCCGACGACCGGCGCCGTGCCCACAGAAGTCCGCTTGCCTGTTGCCGAGTCGCGCGCAAGTAGGGCGTGACTGTCGAACACTCTCACGTAAGGAAGTCCTACGCATTTTCAGCGTGGTTCTAGATGTACGCATTAAATACGTGTATCGTTCGTGCTATGGCAAGGTACCAAGTCCTCGGCGCATTAATCAAAGCTGCACGTACTGCGGCAGGTCTCGATCAGCAGGAGCTCGCAAGAGGCATGGGTGTGGGCCAGCAGGCTGTCAGTGGGTGGGAAAGGGGCATGTCCCGTCCCCGCCAGTCCCAACTGCCAGCCCTGTGTTCCCTGCTGCTGCTTGACGTAGCCGACGCGACGCGGGCGGGCGAGTACGAGGCCGATGTGACGATTTCGACTCACCGGATGCTAACGCTGCCCTTTGAGAATCTTCCTGACGATGCCTTCGAGGCGTTCTGCCGGGACCTCATCAGTTTTAGGAATCCAGATCGAACCGCCACACGCAACGGTTCCACCGGACAGAAGCAGTACGGGGTTGATGTCTTTGTCGATGGTGCAGGGGAGCGCATTGGCGTGCAGTGCAAGCGACACAAGAGCTTCGGCCCAGCGGACATACGCGCCGCTGTGGGTGAAGTTCTTCCAGAGGCTGGCATCACCTCCGGTGTCATAGCACTAAGCCGTCGGACTGCATCCGCTTCGGCGCGTCTCGAAATGGCTAAGTACCCCGGCTGGACCCTCTGGGACGGAGAGGATTTGTCGCGCTTTGTCCGTGAGATCCCGGTCGATCAGGCGCTAATTCTCGTCGACACGTACTTCAACGGACTTCGGGAGGGCTTCCTCGGTATCCGTCTGCCCAGCCCATGGCTGACCCCGAACGAGTACGACAGTGCCCTGCCTGGTCGCCTCGGGATCGAACGAGGCTTTGAACTGGTTGGACGAGCGGAAAGCCTGGACAGACTGACGGAACTTGCCCTAAACCATGAACGGCTGGTTCTCGTCGTCGGTCGCGGCGGAATCGGCAAGACGCGATTCCTTCGCGAATTCGCGCTCTCTGAGCTTGGGCGACCGATATGTTTTGCCGCCCGCGGACCCATAGCACCGGAGACATACGCTCTCCTTCCGCAAGGCGCACCTGTCGTGGTCATCGATGACGCAATGGATTCTGACTTTGACGTTGCGTCGTTGACACAAGGAGTGCTTCGGGCACGTCCTGATGCAACTATCGTTTTTTCTGCGCGACCCCGTTTGGTATCACAACTGCGCGAGCAGCTCGGCATGGCGGAAGCGTCGACAAATGACATCACCGTCGAACTCGACGATCTAACCATCAGTGACGCTGAGGCACTGGCCCGCGAGGCGCTTGGAGACCAGGCGACCGACGCGCGGGCTGAATCACTGGCGCGCATTGGCTATGACTGCCCCTTCCTGATCGTCCTCGGTGCGCACCTTGTTCGCAGTGGCAAGCTTTCGGACAGTGACTTGCAGTCCCAAGGCCAGTTGCGTCGCGAGATCCTGACACGCTTCGCAGACATAGTTGTCCGGGGTTCCAGCGCGGACGCCCGCACGGCCGTTCTCGGCGCGGTCGCAGCAGTGCAGCCGGCACCCCTCGACGAGTACGGCGTTGTCGACGGCCTCGCTGCCGTCAGCGGGCAAGAGCCTGATCGAGTCCTGGAGATTATCGAAGAACTCGAGGATCTCGGACTCATCCTTCGTCGGAAACACACTGTACGCGTCGTACCCGATCTTCTGGGTGACGCGATCCTCGAGCGCGCCCTCGTATCCGATTCGGGCATAGAGAAGCGGTTCGCCAAGCGCCTCGCCGATCACGCGACAGGTCGAGCCCTCACCCACGCCATCAAAAATGTGAGCATCATTGACTGGCATCGTCGCTCGGAGGGGCCTTCGCAGCTCGCCGACGTGCTCTGGTCCACGCTCAACCAGCATGCCCTGGCACTGTCAAACTCCAAACGCACCGAGTTAAGCAAGCGCATCGCCCCAGTAGCCGTTATCTACCCCGAGCAAGCGCTCGACCTAGTTGAGAGCTTGCTCGGGAATCCAGCTCCGGACGAAGAGGATCCATTCAGCGGTATCTGGGGCAAGCCTCGTCAGATCACCAACGACGACCTCGCTCGGTCGCTCGCGCCACTGGTCGCTAACGCAGGCCACAGCACTGACCATCTCGAACGCTCAATGCGGTTGCTGTTTAGCATCGGACGTACTGATGAACGACAAGAGCACCAAAATCCTGACCACGCTCTGCGTCTTCTTCGCGAGCTCGGCGAATTTCACCCCAATCGTTCCGTGCGCTTCAACGAGCGCTTCGTCGAGGTGATAGGCAAAATGCTGAAGGAGGACAGACACGCAACAGACCGTGCCCTGCTTATCGCCATGCTGAAGCCAGCCCTGGCCAGCGACCTAACAGTTACCGAGTGGAAGAGCGCTGCGTCTCTCTCAATGAGACACCTCACTATCAACCTTGAAACGGTAGCAGGGGTCCGCATGAGGGCTATAGCTCTGGCCTCTGACTGCCTTACCACCAACGACATTGAGTCCGCCTTAGCCGCCATCGATGTCCTCGAGGAGTCGCTGAGGTCGCATGATCGCGCTGATGATGTCACCCATGAATTCGCGCAGGTCGCAGAAACCCTCCGCCGCCTGATTTCGGACGAAGCACGCCCCGCAGGCATCCGGCTGGCCGCATATCGTGCACTCGGCTGGCATGCCACCTACGGCGAGGGGGAACGACGGAGGCTTGCGCGGCAGATCCGCAAGCAGCTGGTTCAGGACGACGATTTCCTACTCGCCCGGATTCTACGACCGGGATGGGACATCGACGAGGATGAGGATGAAGGCGACCTCGACGATGATTCCAACTTTGCCTCGCGCTACCAACGGTCGGCCGAGGCCATCGATCTTGCCATCCAAGGATTGGTCTCGCGGTGGACGGCGAGGGGCGAAAGCAAGGCTCTTTTGGGCCACGTACGTACGGCCATGAACGAAGAGAAGAGGGCGACTGGACGCTTTTCCTCTCCAGATCTACTGCTCCGGCGCCTCTTCGCTGCTGAGCCGGAGGTCGCCCGTGATGTCCTTGGCGACCACGGGAAACAGGATCCCGTCGAAGATGCCCTTACCCGCGCGGCTCTTTCGAGCCTCCTCGAACTGGAGGGGACCAGCGCGGCGGCCGCCGCGGCAAGGCTCATTGCAGCGAGCCCAACCCACGCAGCACTCGTTGCATCGGCAGTAGTGGACCAGGGTGCTCCTCTCAATGGACTACGCGAGAATATCGTCCGGAAGCTCGTTCAAACCGACTTTCCCGAGGTTCACCTTCTGCTCTTGTCGGCAGCCCGATGGCTGGGTGCAGAAGAGAGAGGAATCGTTCTTGAGATGCTGCAGGCGGCCCCGATCGAGTCTGATGCACAAGTTGCGGACGCCGCCGCGGGAGTGCTTGCCGGCGGTTCCGTGGTGCCTTGGGCATCCCTGATGCCGGATGAGCGGAAGGCCATCCTGGATCGCTTGGCCGCATCACCCACTCTGCGCCCCGACAACCTCGGAAGGCTCCTTAACGCGGAGATCAAAATTGATCCGATAAGCGCTCTCCGCTTCCTTCAGAAGCGGATCGACAGGGGCGGGCGACCGCGAGATGGGTTTGACCCACCGCCACATGTGCCCTCACTGCACATTAATTTCCAGTCGAGCCCCCAGCTGACGGAACTGATTGACGCGACCGTTGAATGGATTCTCGAAAAAGACTCATGGGAACGTCGGTTTTACGGCAAACAGCTTTTGGAACCTATGCTTTCGGGTTACAGGGACGAGGCCAAGGCACTTCTGCGCCGGCTCATAACTTCCCGTGATGAGCAGCGCGTCAACCTAGCCAACAGCCTCCTCGACGGGGCGCCGCACAACTTCGTCATCCGAGAGACTCAGTTCGTCGAGGAGCTACTTGAGGAGGCACATCAGATGCCGGAGTCTCTGGGTAGACACGTCATTGCCGGCCTCCATGGCTCTGCAGAATTTGGAATGCGCTCTCGTTCGGTTGGCGTAGATGACCCCGAAGAAGTGGCCCTACGCGACGAGGCAACAGCTACCGCGCAGCGATACCCAGAAGGCTCTCCGATTCGACTGTTCTACGAGGACGTAGCCCAGTACGCTTCCCACCGCCTTCACGCAGAACGGCTAGACGATCGTAGCCTGGAAGACCCGCGCACATGGTGACCAGACATCGCACTCCCGTTGTCGCCGCTGCAATCATCGAGGCATCACTCAATAGATGGAACCGGTGCGCCCGAGCGGAAGGAGAGCAGGGGGCCTAGCGGGTCCGCTCAACATGTATGGCGTCCAATCCGTCACAGGGACTTCAGCCAGCCGATTCCCTAATTCCCTTCGGCGCTCACGCGTTCGTCGACGAACCGAAATCGAAGGCTTACTACATCGCTGCGTCCGTGATCGCACCCACCGATGTCGCCAGTGCAAGACGTGCCATCAGCGCTCTGCGTAGGACTGGCCAGCGGCGTGTCCACTTCAAGAGTGAAAGCGATGGATCGCGAAAAGCCTTCCTGAACGGCGCCATCGACGCCGGCCTCACGACGAGACTCTACGTTGCCCGCAATATGCCGGACAAGGCTGCCAGACCCTTGTGTCTGGAACGCTTGGTCCAAGATTTGGTAGCTGCGGGTGCAACAAGACTTGTGCTCGAAAGCGATGAGTCGCTGGAACAAGCAGATCGCCGGATAATAGCAAAGCGTCTGAAGAGCCTCGGCGCGGACGACGGCTTGCGCTACATGCACTGTAAACCTCACGAAGAGCCACTGCTATGGGTGGGTGACGCCGTGGCATGGTGCTATCAGAAGGGCGGAGATTGGGTTCGCAAAGCTTCCCCATTGGTCCAGGAAATCATCGTCTGCCGCTCTTAAATAACGCGGGTCCGGCTCGTCATACCATCCGGAAGACTGCCAGACCCACTTCTCAGGGCTAGTGCCCCTTGCAGAGTTGATATTACCTATGTTTGAACGGCTCGAACAAGTCTCACTTGCATCGGGAGGATCGTCTGGTCGCGCCAAGAAGGGACCTCGCAGAAAAGTCTGACTAGCTGCGCTAACGAACTTCCAATTGCCGCTCATGCTTATGAAGTGGCCACTGGGCTGTGATCTGCTTGCGGAACCAGCCCGAAAGACAACGATGAGATATGATCTAAGTGTTTGCACATCGCAACTATCAGCCTACTTACTTGACGTAACGTCCGTTATCGGTAGTTAAATAACGGGAGTAGAGCCAGATGGGGATGTGGAGTGCCAGTACGGTGAAGCCCAGCCAGGTGGATGTCCAGCCGATCTCCATGCTGTTCAGGTAGACCACACCGACCAAGCACAGGGGCAGGTTGAACAGGCCAAAGAGCATGGCGACATGCTTCCAGCCCTTGGGTGCTTTGAAGGGTCGTTCCAGGTTGGCAAAGGCCGGGTGTTTTCTGGCTCTGACATAGGCGAGGCTGATGCCGTTGGCGCAGGTGTCACCAATCGCCGCGGCCGCAAGAATTGCCGCGAAGGATCCCATCGAAATCAGGACCACGTTGAATGCTGCGGTGACGTGCAAGGCAATGGACGGGGTGCCATGGCGGTTCGTTTTGCCGAAGACCCTAGGGAGGTTGTCTTCCGTCGCCCTGGAGTGCATGGCGCGGGAAGAACCCAGATAGGCCGTTTGGATGATCAGGATCATGGCCGCGGTCAACAAGATGATGGTGATTATGGAGCCGGCTTCGCCAAAAGCAGCCCGGGCGACCGGAATCAGCGGCGATACGGGTTCGGCCCGTACACCGTCAACACCACGCACTGCGGTGTGGACCAGTACATATGAGAAAAAGCAGATGATGCCGCAGGCAAACAGCGCCTTGGGGACATCTTTGGCCGGGTTCTTGGGCTCTCCGCGGTTCATGGGGAAATTGATTCCCATGAACCGCGGAGAGCCGGTAACTCCTGGGCGTCAGCTTAAGGAGAGCGTGCAGGCGTCCTCTAACCGGCTGTGACCGGCTCAGATTTCGAAGTACCGGAAGGAGTGTGACTCCAGACCTTCCGGGTTGGGGCCGTAGACGGTGACCATGCGTGCGTAGACCGGGGCCCAGTATCGGCCGAGTTGTCCGGGGTTTACGCGCGCTGAATCGCCTGACCTCAGGATGACAGTCTTGCCTTCGCTCTCGACGTGGAGCTCGCCTTCCAGTACGAAGTTCGTCTCGGTATGGGGGTGGAAGTCTTCCCACCCGCAGGACGTCAGTTCCCATTCCGACAGGATGAAATCATCCCAGCTGCCTACAGGATCAGCGTTGATGAACCTGCAGTGCAGTCGTTGCCATTCATCCTTCATAGGCTTCATGGCCTTCATTGGCCAGAAGTCGATCTTTTCCCCTGTCTTAGGTGTCAGGGGCTGAGGGGTGGTGGTAGTGGCCATTGTTTTAAAACCCTTCTTAAGCGCGCCATCTGCTGGGGGGATGCTTCGGTGAATCCGGGTTAGATCGCGCCATCGTGATGTGGGTCACGGCGCTGTCCACTGTGACATGGACGCTCGTTCAAGTCAATGGTTCACCAACAAGATGGGCCCTATTACCCCCCCGACACCCGATGCAGGGAAAAGTTTTCATGAACGGTTGACTTGTACGCATGTTCATGTCACCTTTTTTGTAGCGAGCAAACGTGACTGGCATCACAGCACGAGGGCTCGGGCCGGCGCCTGACAGACCTTCTCGAAACTAAAGAATGTCGGCTTTACGACGTTCCCCGGAGCCCCTACAGGGGTATCGATTTGATTTTTAGGGCAATTCTGCCAGGCATCACAGACCACCAGTTCTGACTATCTTTCCCCCATTTTCAAAGGAGAAATCATGGAAACCACCCTCGTAGGAGCGCTCAGCAAGGCCGGATCCATCCACAAGGTGGAAGGCGGTTACGTCGGTCTGCCGCCGATGAACGAGCCCGGGACGGACGCTGCCATCGGTGACTCCCTCCACAATCCGCAGGGCTCGGTCATGTGTGCCGGGTTTTTCGAGCTCAAAGCGTCGGAGCCGCTGGTGTACACGTACACCTACGACGAGATGAAGGTCGTCATCAAGGGTGAGTTCATCCTCACTGACGAGGCGACCGGGGAAGTCACGCACGCGAAGGAGCGTGACGTGCTGTTCTTCCCGAAGGGAACGACGGTCAAGTTCGAGACCCCTGAGCATGCTCTGGGGTTCTTCGTTGGCGACCGCACTTTCGCACCCTAGATCAGCTACGCGGTCCGGTTCCATGCCTCGGCAGCAGGCGCCGGCATGGAACCGGCCGGCAGACCTGCGGCATTGATGTCGTTGGCGTAGGCAACCCGAAGACCTTTTTCGGACCTGGGGTCCGTGCATGGAGGTCCGCGCGTCTGCTCCGTCTCGTGCTTTCGGGGTTCTCTCCGGACAGGCTGTCAGGGACAGCGTCACCACCCCGCGTTCTCTAACCACTCTCTGGACGTATCGGCCTGGGCTTTGCACTGGCCGGACTCCGGAATGGCGTGGCCGAGCGCAAAGGCATCGCCGCGCCATCACAAACCGGTATCTGTCTGGTTACCGGCAGGACACGTAGCGCAACATATACCGCCGCACATCGGCGACCCCAAAAGATCTAATGGAACAGGAGAACACCATGGCATTGCGAGTCGGAATCATTGGTGCCGGGCCCAGCGGCCTGGCACAACTGCGGGCGTTTGAATCAGCACGCCAAAAAGGCGCCGCCATCCCCGAAATCATGTGCTTTGAGAAAGGGGACGACTGGGGCGGGCAGTGGAACAACAGCTGGAGGATCGGCCTGGATGCTCACGGCGAGCCGGTGCACTCCAGCATGTACCGCCACCTATGGTCCAATGGGCCCAAGGAGTGCCTGGAGTTCTCGGACTACTCCTTTGACGAGCACTTCGGTCGTCCGATTTCCTCCTTCCCGCCCCGCGAGGTTCTGTTCGACTACATCAAGGGCCGCGTGGAAAAGTCCGACGTCCGCAAGTACGTCCGGTTCAACAGCGTTGCACGCCACACCAGCTATAACGAGGCCACGCAGGAATTCACGCTTACGGTTGAGGACCTCAAAACCAACCTCACCGAGACGCACGTGTTCGACAAGCTCGTGGTCGCCACCGGCCACTTCTCCGTCCCCGCCGTCCCGGAATTCAAGGGCATCAAAACCTTCCCGGGGGAGGTCCTGCACGCCCACGATTTCCGCGGAGCCGAGCGGTTTTACGGCAAGAAGCTGCTCATGATCGGCAGCAGCTATTCCGCCGAGGACATCGGCATGCAGTCCCACAAGATGGGCGCCGCGTCCATCACCCTGAGCTACCGCACGGCCCCGATGGGCTATCACTGGCCGGAGAACACAGTGGAACGCCCACTCGTCACTCACTTCGAGGGCCGCACCGCGCACTTCAGCGACGGCACCCAGGATGACTTCGACGCCGTCGTGCTTTGCACCGGATACCAGCACAAGTACCCGTTCCTGCCCAGCGGGCTGTCGCTGAAGTCACCGAACGTGCTGTACCCTGGCAACCTTTACAAGGGCGTGGTATGGCAGCAGAACACCAACCTGTTCTATCTGGGTGCCCAGGACCAGTACTACACGTTCAACATGTTCGACGCGCAGGCCTGGTTTGCCCGCGACGTCATGACTGGAGCGATTGACCTGCCGTCCCTTGTTGAGCGCGAGGTGGACATCCAGCTCTGGCTCGAGCGCCACGCCGCGCTGCCGGATCACGATGCAGAAGCCGATTTCCAAACGGACTACCTACGGGAACTCATCGAAGCCACCGACTACCCGCCCTTCGACCTGGACGCTGTCTGCCAGTTGTTCAAGGACTGGATGCACCACAAGCACGACGACATCCTCGGCTACCGCGACATGCTCCACCGCTCCGTGGTCACCGGCACCATGGCGACCAAACATCACACCCGCTGGCTCAACGCCATGGATGACTCCATGGAACGGTACCTGCACGGCCCCACCCAGGATCTGGACAACGTGACACCTGACGATCTCACCGAGACCGTGGCCGCCAGGTAGCCCAGGGCACGTGGCTGTTCGGGCACCCCCAAGACAAGGGGAAAGCAGGTGATTGTGGAGGGCCGCCTCCTGATCCCCGCTCGTAGCACCGCACACCGTAGATCCCGTCCAATAGCGAGGGTGTGGGCCGGCCGCTTCCCTCCGGACCTCCCGCACGCAACAGGGGTCCCGCTCATGACAGGCCGCCGTCCGGGCATACCAGGCGGCGGCCTGCCACGCATACAGAGGTTCAGGTCAGTCGTTCAAGACAGAGGTGGAACATTTCTCTGTCCAAGCAATAGTCTTATGACGTGTCCCAGCCGGGCCGAAATCGGGAGACTGGAGAGTGCGCTATGCGGGTATCCACAAAAGATCGAAAAGAACAGCTGATTTCAGCAACCGTGGAACTAATGAGGCGTAAGGGTGTTCAGTCCGTGACCATGCGGGCTATCGCTAAAGAGGCTAATGCCCCCTTAGCCACCGCCCATTATTGCTTCAGCGATAAAGACGAGCTCATGGAGGCGGCCGCCGAGGCCTGGCTGAAGAACCTAAGCAGTTATTCCGGCGACGTCCCGGTCCACCTGGGTCTTCGTAAGGCGGTGGAACAAGTAGCCGAAGGCTACTGGCGAGCACTAGAAGAAGAGCCGGCCAGCCTCCTTGCTGAGATCGAACTCATTCTGTGGGCAACACGCAATGCCCCCGGCAGCCCGCTGGCCGCGAAGATTTATCCTGCCTACGAAGTGGAGCTGGGAAATATATTCTCCTCCGCGGCCCAAAACAATGGTGACCAGTGCCGTATTGGCGTCCCTGCGCTCGTAAGGTCTTTCCTGATGATCTACGATGGAGCGGCCCTTCAATACATGACCGACCCGAAGGCGACCGACCACCGCGCCTTGTTCTTCATGACGCTTGACGCACTGCTGACTAAAGCCGGCGTCTAAGACTCCCCTGCCGCCAACCGTGGCAACGCGGAGAGGTCAACAACCGAAAGGATCTCCTCCTTGCTCTCCTGCCAGGATGAGGAACCCCTCGTCTTGCGCTGGCTGCGCGAGACGTGCCAGCACCGCTGCTTCCGACAGTGAAGCGGAGTTCATATCCCTAGAGGAACTCGGCCCGGCCCTCCATCGCCGAGGACGCCAGCGCGTGCTCGCGCCGCGGGATCCTGCCTGCCGCTTTCGCCAGCCTCCCGGCGATGACGGCATGCTTAAAGGCCTCCCCCATGAGCGCGGGATTCTGGGCACGGGTCACGGCCGTGGCCAGCAACACGGCGTCGCAGCCAAGTTCCATCGCCAGAGCCGCGTCCGAGGCCGTGCCGATTCCGGCATCGAGCACCACGGGCACGGACGCCCGCGAGACGATCAGCTCGATGTTGTGCGGATTAAGGATGCCCAGGCCGGTGCCGATCGGGGCGCCCAGCGGCATCACCGCCGTCGCCCCGAGGTTTTCGAGCCGCAGGGCCAGCACGGGGTCATCGTTGGTGTAGGCGAAGACCTTGAAGCCGCGGGCCACGAGCTGCTCAGTTGCGTCCACGAGCTCGACCGCGTCCGGCAGCAGGGTGTGCTCGTCGGCAATGACTTCGAGCTTGACCCAGTCCGTCTCCAGCGCCTCGCGGGCCAGTTCGGCCGTGAGTACGGCATCCTTAGCGGTGAAGCAACCGGCAGTGTTCGGCAGTACGCGGATGTTGTGGTCCACGAGCAGCTGGAACAGCGATCCCGTTTCCGCCGGTGAATAGCGGCGCATCGCCACGGTGGTCAGTTCCGTCCCGGAGGCCAAAAGCGCCGAGCCCAGCCCGTCCAGGCTCGGCGCACCGCCGGTGCCCATGATGAGCCGGGATCCGAGCGTCACGCCGTCGATGACCAAGCGGTCGGTACCTGTTCCTAGCCCGGTTGGAAGCGCAGTCGTCTCAGTCATCATCCTCATCCTCCCTGAATTGCCGTAACGAGTTCGATGTCATCGCCCTCGGCAAGCGCCGTGCTGTGCCACTGGCTGCGGGGCACCACCTCGGAGTTGCGCGCTACTGCCACACCCAGCCTTTGGCCGTCCCCGGCCTGCCCGTTGGCGGCAAGTTCCCGCCCTGTGACCTGGCTGACGAGCGTTGCAAGGGAGGCTTTTGCCCCAACGGCGTGGGTTTTGCCGTTCAATGTGATGTTCATGCTGATTCCTTGTTCTGGTCAGATGTGACTGGGTTTGCAGTGGCTGAGCCTGATTCGACACGGACCCGTGCCTGCTGGCCAGGCTCCTAGCAGTGTCCAGAGCGCTTTCGGGCGCATCAACGGCTTCGACTCGCGACCGCCTTGCCTCAGGCCGGCCAGTGCAATGACCCTCCGAAGCGTTGCCGCACACCGCTGTGGGCCGGTGATCCAGCAGCTCGGAGGCCGGCGCCGAACGGACCGGCAAAACGCCTAGAGCCGCCGGGTCAAGAATCCAGGGCGCACTTGATCCGCGGGCTGCTTCGCGCCTGCCGGCCCGCTGGTCTTCGTGCGGGCCGCCGACGTTTACCGGCGCTCCCGACGCCACCCACGCGAACGGCCTCGCCTCGCCAGGAACTTCGGCCATCCCCGGCGCCGCGCCGTCGGAAAGCAGCACATTGGCGGTGAAGTTTTTCAGCACGGTGTTGGTCAGGCACTGGATATGGGGCATGTCTCCCGGGGCCGTTCGGGCATGGCCCAGAACCATGGTCAGGCGAATAGTCATCCGCAACATCTCTTCGCTAGTACGAACTAGATCAGGTGCAACGGGTGTTCTCTCAGCCCCGGCCAGCAGGTCACCCCGTGTCACTAGAACAAACCCTACCCGGACGATTCACACAGGGACCTATCAGAACGGGTAGTCTGAACCATTCCGAATTAGCGTTTCCCCTACCCACAAATGACAGGACGATGGGATGCAAGGCTCACCTCTGAAAGAGGAGACCCTTTTGGAAAGGAAGTCCGATGCTACAAACCTCCAATTCGTGTGTTGATACGTGGATGGGCCGGGAGGCCCTCCATGGTTCCGGTGATCGCCCGGCTGTACCGCGAAACAACGTGGTGACCTGCATCCATGGCCAGGGCCTGATCAAGCAGTCCATCAGGAACATCTTTAACCAGAACACGGCGCCGCCGTCATGGCCCGGATGTTCGACACTAGGTCGGCATGAACGAAATGCTCTTGCGCATGACGTGACCCTCGGCCTGCTAATAGCACGTGTTCGTATTATGAACGCGGCATTCAAATTGAATGATCCGCTCAGCACTAGACACCCAGAGGGAAAGCTTGAGAGAGGAAGCCATCATGTCCGAGGCGAAGGCGAATCTGGAGGACGTCGTCGATGACTGAGCGGTTGATCGACGGATATGATGGCGTGCTCGCGGACCTCGACGGAGTCGTTTACACCGGACCGCGGGCAATCGACGGGGCAACAAAGGCCCTGGAGAGGCTCGCGGGGGAAGGCAAGAGCCTCGCCTACGTGACGAACAACGCGTCCCGCTCGTCCGAGCAGGTGGCGGCCCATCTCCGGGAGCTAGGGGCTCCAGCCAGCGCGGAGCAGGTCTTCGGTTCGGCCTTGGCCGGCGCGGAACTGCTGGCCGGACAGATTGCTGCCGGGTCGGCAGTCCTCGTCATCGGGAGCGAGACCCTCGCGGACGCCGTCAGGGCACAGGGGCTCGTCGTCGTTGGCACGGCCGATGACCGACCGGATGCCGTCATCCAGGGGTTCTCGCCGGGGCTGGGATGGAAGGACCTGGCGGAGGCTGCCTACGCCGTGGCCGCGGGTGCGGTCTGGGTGGCCACGAACACCGATATGTCCCTTCCGCAGGAGCGCGGGATCGCGCCGGGGAACGGTGCCCTCGTGGCGGCGGTTGCCGCTGCTACCGCGAAGTCGCCCTTGGTCGCAGGAAAGCCTGGGGCCGCCCTCTTCGAGACCGCGGCCCGCCACTCCGGCGTCGACCGTGCCATCGTGGTGGGGGACCGGCTCGACACCGACATCCTCGGTGGAAACCGCGCGGGGATGGCCACGGCGCTCGTCCTCACGGGCGTGGACTCGGTCGGCACAGCCTTGGCAGCACACGTGGACGAGCGCCCGGACTATCTGATTGGCTCCCTCGGGGAGCTTTACGAGGAGTACCCGGCGGTAATATTCGACGGCGTCTCGTACTCCTGCGGAGGAGCAGTTGCCTCTGCGACCGACTCGACGGTGACCATCAGCGGACGCGAGGACGACCTCGACAGCTGGCGCGCCGCATGCGCGGCATGGTGGGCAGTCCACCCCGAGGTGACCCCGGCCGCCGCGCCAGAGGTCAGCTTCACAACCGCTAGTTAGGCTCGAAGCAGGAATGACAGCTCAGCGGAGCGCAGGAAGGATGACGGACGGTGCGCTACGTCCGCTGAACGGGGACACGCACGTCGACCAGAACACGGCCGTTCTCGACGGGCTGGATGACTTGACCGTTGAGGAGCACGCCGACATTTACCTCTAGGTCCATGCCCGGGTTGAGCGACGAGCTGAACCAGGCACAGAAAAACGTCGCCACGCGGGAGCCCGTGGCGAAGTTGATCTCGGCGGGGCCAGGTCCTGAAGGAGGTCGCCGTGGCCCAGAAGGCCTCCGCCCCGATCCTCCCAGCACAACCGTCTCGACGTCGAGGAACGCGGCGAGGAGCACGTTAGTCGGGCCCAAGCTGAACTGCGCCCTGCCTGCCTTCCCGGTTGTGGACCCGACTGGCAAGCGATACCTCGACGGTGATGCTTCAACTGGAGGCTTCACGGATGTTGCCGTCGACATGGGTGCGACAGGTGACGTTGAAACATGGACGCATCCGATGAGCCTGCTCCCAACTTTGCCTGGGCAGATTTGAGCCTTAATGGTGGAGTGCTGCGCCCTATGCGAGTACTGCCGAACCAAGTTACAAAGTTACTGCCGAACCAAGTTACAAAGTGTCGCATGACAGGCTAGCCGACTCGGGCGGCCCTTCGGTGAGTATGTCAAGCGTCATCGCCCCAACCGGACAGTTGAATCTGGCCCTACGTCGCTGATTTCCAGATGCCAATGTGGGGTTTGTCGGTTGTCTCAGCGGCCTGTGGCGGCTCGCTGATTCTTTGTGGACTTGCCGTGATCTTCGGCACCGATGAGCATGGGGTTCTACTAATGCCCTGGCCACAACATCGCTTAAGGAGGCCCGGCCCGTCGCATCGTCAAGGGAGGGAGACCCGGAAGCTGCCAGGACCGTTCCCTGGATGGTCGAATGCAGGTCCACAAGTTCGCTTGTAACCCGGAGCCGTTCCGCCGAGGCCGCCCGGGATTCCAGCAGGCAAGAGAGTGCGGCGTCGCTGACCTTTTCCTGGATGAGGCAGGCTGCGAGCCCCAGATAGCGCATCTCGTTGAGGGCTTCATTCACCAGGCTTCCGGGCCTATCCGCGTAGCTGATGACGAGCAGTGCATTGCTTGCCGCATATGTGAGCACCAGAACCTGCAGGATACTGCCCGCAATGCGTGGCCCGGGAGAGCGACGCATCCCCGCTACGGGCAATGGAACGAAGGAGTGGCCACGGCAGCCCGGGCTCGGTCACCTTATGCAGGGGAACGGATGCCGTGGGCTCATTCATCCGGCGTACGGGACGATCCACGCAGCGACCTGCCCAAACGGGTAGTTTAAACCATCCCGAATTAGCGTTTCCCCTCCCCGTAAATGACAGGACGATGGATGTCAGGCCCACCTCTGGAGGAGGAGAAGTGAATTTGACCATGATGACCGGACCCGCCTCGGACGTATCCGGGGAAGCCTTCACCGGCAGCGTCTCCCTTGTCAGGGACGAGATCGCGGACACGGCGGCCAAGATCGAGGGGCAGCAGGTGGCCGACCTGGCCCGTCATCTCACCCAGCCGGGCCGGGTGTTCGTCGCCGGCGCG
>NZ_FNJS01000008.1:0-169863 GCF_900104405.1 Arthrobacter sp. ok909
TACATCGCCGCGGCCGGCGACGACATCGGCTGGGGCGGGCCCAGCGACGAACTGTTCCAGTGGTGGCTCGACCAGGACCGGGCTAGCAGCCTGTCCCTGTACGGCCGCAAGCTCTGGGAGACCATGAGCTCTTACTGGCCGACCGGCGACCAGCAGCCCAACGCCACCCCGGCGGAGATCGAATTCGCGCGAAACTGGCGGGACACGCCAAAGGTAGTGTTCTCCTCGACGATCGACAAGGTCGACTGGAACACCCGCCTGATCGCCGGCGACGCGATCGCCGAGATCACCCGGCTCAAGGCCGGGGACGGCGCCCCGATGAGCGTCGGCGGCGCAACGCTCGCCGGGGCGGCCATGCGGGCGGGGCTGATCGACGAGTACGCGCTGGCCACCCATCCGGTCCTGGTGGGCGGCGGCACTCCGTTCTTCACCTCGCTGGACAGCTGGGTGAACCTGAACCTGGTGGAGACGCGGACGTTTCCCGGCGGCGTGGTCCTGACCAGATACGAGACGAGGCGCTGAGCGCGATTCCTCCGCGCGGTCGGGGAAGTAGTCCACCACCAGCGGCCCCACGTCGACGGGCAGCAGATAGTCCGGAGTACGCCTGCGCACCGCCCCGGCGACCTCAGCCTTCAACAGAAACGGTTGCGCCACAATATGACCCACCGACACATCGAAGTCCGCGAGCAGCACCACAAAGTGATCCAATTCAATGACGTGGTGCCACGCTGAAGCACCCGCAGGCAGCTCTGCCCGTAAGCCGAACCCTCTGTGGCACGATCCAACAGGGGATCCATCACCTGACGCCCTCGGCTCAAGGTCTGGCGAAGAGTGTTGCCCAGCCACCCCACGAGCGTTAGCCATCCCAGGCCTGCAATTCGCCTGGCTGCACCCGCATTTCGCCCACCTTGACACTCTTGCGAAGCCGGCTCCTGCTATACGGCACGAGGACGACTATCGCCACACCCTCTGAGTGTTCCAACTCGACTCGAATGGCGTCGCCGCCCTCGACCCGCACATCGGCGACATACGCGGCTGCTCGCAGGGAATCCTTATCCGCAGTCACGCCGTCACGCAGAAGAGCCAGTACGTCGTTTGAATTTGGTCTCTCGCCCACGCCCGGGTCTGCCGCGCTCAAGGCGGTCAGCCCATCTTTCGCAATAGTTGCACCAAACGGACACAACTCTCCGCGACTTCCAACCGTCTCGATTGCAAAAGGTAGAACTGCATTGAGCAGTTTATCCAAGTCGTCCTGTGCCAGCTGTGATGCAGAATTCCGCCATGATGCCATGCAGTGAGTCTTGCGCATAACGAGTATCGGGAAATGATTTCGTTGTCGACTCGCCGGGCGGCGCATCCCACCGCGCTCGAGGACTCGTTCGCCGAACCCAAAGCAGTCGATCAGGGCTCCCGTAAGCCGGTCCCCCACCGGGGCAAGGGATATCCAAAATTTCCGCATCATGATTCGCCGGATGCGAAGGACATCGTTGACGAACTTACCCGCCGCGAAGTCAAGCTGAGCATCGGCGGCTCCGTCCACGACCCGACCGATCCCGTAGGCCGTCTTCTCTTCAACGTCCTGGCCATGGTCGCCGAATTCGAGGCAGACCTGATCCGGGCGCGGACTCGCGAACGCACGGCGGTCGCTAAGGCGAAGGGCCGCCTCCGTGGGGAAACAGCCGAAGCTTTCCAAGAAGCAGGAGGCCCACCTGGTCTCCGTTTACCGGGCAGGAATGCACACGACGGCGGAACTTGCCGAACTCTTCACCGTGGCGCGCTCAACCGTATACCGCGCCATCAGTGGCTTCAGCGTTGAACTGTATCCGCGCCGGTACGGACTACCACCACAGGGCAATGGGCATGGTGCACTGCATGGCTCGACACCGACCCCAGGAGCATTCCGGCGAAGCCGCCGTGGCCATGCGATCCGACCACCAGGAGATCGGCCCCGGTTGCAGCCTTCGCGAGTACGTCGGCGGGATGCCCCTCTGTCACTTCACCGGTGACCACAAGGCCGGTTCCGGATGCCCGCCGCAGCGCCCCAGCGTTTGCGCGCCGGGCGTTGTCGCCGAACGAATCATGGTCCTCAGCCTTGCCGGCAGCATCACCAATGACGGGGTAATGCCATGCTGTGACGACGTGAACCTCCCCGGTTCTCAGCCGGGCTTCCTCAAGGGCCCAATCCAGCGCCGCCAGCGACGAGTCCGACCCATCGACCCCGACGACAATCAGGAAAACCGTACCCGCCGTCATCGTGCCTCCCTACGGAAACTGCGTGTTCGCCACGACGTCGTGCCGCACGGCCCACGATCCTCCCGTCGCACCGTGGAATCAAGGGGGTGCCACTGCTGGAGGCGCCCGTGGCGGGCAACGAGAAGGGCGCCGGAGGACAGGTCCTCCGGCGCCCTTCTCAAACCACGGGCAGCCACTCTCAGGAGAGGAGCGCCTGCATAGCGACATAGGCGGCGATCACCAGCACCAGGATGCCAAAGCCCCGCTTGAGGACTTTGTCCGGGATGCCAGTGCCGATCCGCCCCGCCATGAGCGATGCGACCATCGCGGCGCCGGCAAAGGCTGCCGTGACGGCCCAGTCGATCTGCAGATCACCCAGGTGGGCGGCGAAGCCGGCCGCCGAGTTGATCACGATGATCACCAGGGAGGTCCCGACTGTCAACGCCATCGGGAGTCCGAGAATCAGGGTGAGCGCCGGGACGATCAGGAAGCCGCCGCCCACGCCCAGCAGACCGGTCAGGAACCCGACGACGGCGCCGGTGGCGATTGCCTTGGGCAGGCAGCTGCGCCAGTTGACGCCGCCGCCGGGCAGTGCGCAGGCACCGCCTAAGGATTTGGACGGCATCAGCATTCGGATGCCGGCGAAGACCATGATTGCGGCAAAAGCCAGCAACAGGATCTTCGGGTCCAGAAGCCGGTTGACCATCGCGCCAAGGTACGCCGTCACGGTTCCTGCCGCGCCGATGATCAGCGCCAGGCGCCAGTTGACGCCGGCCCGCAGCCGGGGCAGCACCGCGACGGCGGAGGAAGCGCCGACGACGACCAGCGACGTCGGGATTGCCGCCGCAAGCGGCAGCCCCACGCCATAGACCAGGGCGGGCACGGCGAGGATGGATCCGCCGCCCCCGACCAGGCCCAGCAGGCCACCGACGATCAGCCCGAAGGCCGCCGCGGAGATGATCATGCCCGGGCGTCCAGGTTCTTCAGGGCCTGGTGTGCGGTGGGCTCGTTCGCGGAGCGGTTCCACGGCATCTTGGAGAGCATCTGACCCATGGCACAGCTATTAGTGGCCGCGGAGAACGTCAGGCCGGCGCCGATACCGCCGGCAATCAGGCCGAGTTTGGGCGAGATGAACTTGCTGCCGAGCACGCCGGCCAGGACAAGGGAACCGGCGGTCATCCGGACCTGACGTTCCAGGGCCCAGGCGCCACGGCCGCGGACAACGTTCCCGCCGGCCGCCTCATAGGCGGGCACCCCGCCGGACAGGACACTGGCACTGGCCAGGCCGACGGAGTCCAGGTGCTTGCGGGCCTGTTCGGCCCGATTGCCGGACTGGCAGACAAGGACCACGCGGGTGCCCATCTTGGCCGCGAACTCTTCAGTGTGTTCGCTGAGCATGGCCAGCGGCACATGGTACGAGCCGTTGATGTGCAGGGCATCGAACTCTGCGCCGCTGCGCACGTCGATGATCATCAGATCATCGTGGTTGTCTTCCCAGGCCTTCAGGGTCGAGGCATCGATGGATTTGGGAGCGGTATCAAGGGCAGTGGTCGTGTTCAAGGAAGTCATGATCTCTTTCGGTATATCTTGGAGCATTTCTTGTGGCGGCCCCGCGCTTGCGGGTGGCCGTCCTCCACCGCCCGCTTCGGCACGTCAGGGACACGGTCCGGGCAGGTGGAAGCCCGGGCGGCGTTTGGGGGCGCGCCGCCCGGGCAGTCTGGTGGGATCAGCCGGTCGGGAAGCCCGCGGCCGTCCAGTCAAGCATTCCGCCGGGCACGGTGTACGCCGTGAAGCCTTCGGCCGTGAGCTGGTCCGCGGCCACCGCACTCCGGCGCCCGCTGCGGCACACGGCGATGACGGGACGGGATTTGTCCAGGTCGCCGAGGCGCCGGCCCAGCTCGCCAAGGGCAATGTGCCTGGCACCGGGGATCATGCCTTCGGCAACTTCAGCTGATTCGCGGACATCCACAATCTGGGCATCACTGCCGCTCTTGAGCTGTTCTGCGAGCTGCTGTGGGGTGATTTCCATGTGCTGGACCTTTCGGTAGGACGGGGCTGAGGTGCTACAAAAACTAAGGACCCGGCGGTTCCCGGCGGGCATCTCCCTCCTTCAATAATGATACCCCCAGGGGTATAAAGCAAACCGGCGGCACCCTTGAAGTAATACCCCCAGGGGTATAGAGTTCCTCTATGGCAACCATCGACATTTCCGAAAAGACCTTCAACGACACCATCACCGGCAACGGCATCGTGCTGGTGGATTTCTGGGCAGCCTGGTGCGGCCCTTGCCGGATGTTCGCCCCCACCTTCAGCAAGGCCTCCGAGAACCACAAGGACGTCGTCTTCGCCAAAGTGGACACCGAGGCCGAGCCGGGCCTCTCCGCTGCCGCCCGCATCACCTCCATCCCCACCCTGATGGCCTTTCGGGACGGGATCCTCGTCTTCTCCCAGCCCGGGGCAATGAACGCGGCCGGGCTGGAGCAGCTCGTCACCGCCATCAAGGACCTGGACATGGACGAGGTCCGGGCAAAAATTGCCGCCGTCCCGGCATCCTAGGACAGCAACGGACCCCCAGCCCCGACCGGGGCTTCCGGGGCATGCCCCACCTACGGATCGAGAAGCACACATGAGCAGCGAACCAGTCATCACAGCCCCGGGCAGTACAACTCCGGCCCCTGGCCCCGCGTCCGGCGACAGCCAGCCGGTACACGTCGTGCACCGGGGCGGTGACCGCTTCGACATCAATGTCCGCGGTCACGTCATCCGGACCGACCAGCCGGCCGGCGACGGCGGGGAGGACACCGGCCCCACCCCGACAGAGCTGTTCGTTGCGAGCCTCGCCGGCTGTGTCGCGTTCTACGCCCGCCGCTACCTGGACCGGCACAACCTGCCCACCGAGGGCCTGGCCGTGGAGGCGGATTTCCGCATGGGCTCACGCCCCGCACGCGTTACCCGGATCGATGTACACCTCGCCATCCCCGCCGGCGTGCCCGCCGAACGCCGCGAGGCTCTCCTCGCCGTCGCTTCCCACTGCACGGTGCACAACTCACTGACAACAGTCCCCGAGATCTCGGTGGACTTCGCCCTCGACCCCGGACGGCCGAACGCAAACCCCTAGGGCGTGTCTCCTTATTGGCGTAGCCAGATGACGACGGCGTAGAGGACGACGCCGGCACGGTACGTCAGCGCGAGTTTGTCGTAGCGGGTGGCAATGGCGCGCCATTGTTTGAAGAGGCTGAAGGACCTTTCGACGCTATTGCGGCCTTTGTAGGTCTCGGAGTCGAAGTCCACCGGGCGGCCGCCGCGTGATCCGCGGCGTTTGCGGTGTCCGATCTGGTCAGAGGGTTCAGGGATGACGGCTTTGATGCCCCGGCTGCGCAGCAGTGACGGGTTCGCCCGCGACGAGTACGCCTTGTCGCCCATCACGGCATCCGGCCGTGTCCGGGGACGGCCGCCCCCGAGACGAGGAACCCGAATCGCGCCCATGACGACGGGGAACATCGGCGAGCCGCCACCTTGTCCGGGGCCAAGAACCATCGCCAGCGGTCGGCCTTTACCGTCACAGGCGTGATGATTCTTGGTACTCAGCCCACCCCGGGAGCGGCCGATGGCGTGGTCGGGCGGTTCCTCAAGCAGTTTCTTGTAATTCGGGAGTTCCCCCTGTGGTGCGGGGAAGGTTCGTCCCGTGCTGGTGGGCCCGGTTGACGGTCGAGTCCACCGAAACTGTCCAGTCGATCTGCCCGGCCGCACCGGTACCGGTAAATAATGCCTTCAACAACCTGGCGGTGGCCACGGAACGGCCGGCCCCGCTGCCCGTCCGAACTCGGCAGCAACGGCTCGATCCGGGACCACTGCTCATCACTCAAAACAGATGTTCTCGACACCCCTCAAGCATTCCAGCCAACAAGTCCCCGATTTAGGAGACACGCCCTAGGCCCCCAGCAGGCCACGGCTTGGAATGCGGGCGTCATCCGCGCCACGCGGGGCGGCGGCGCCATAAACAGCAACCCGCGGGCCGCCAAAGGAACAATCCCCACGCCCGGCAAGCCAGCCGACCTTCACAGCCCACGGGGGAAGTGGAGGCTGCCGACGGGACCAAAACGCCGACAGCAGACCCTGCGGATCGCCGCCTGGCCTTGGGCTGCACCCTCGGGACCGGCCCGACGCAGCCAGCGCATCCGGCCGCATCCGTCCTGGATAGAGGTCTTAGTCAGGCCACGGTCACCGCGGGAGCAGGTCCGCCGCCGATCCTCACCAAGGTGTGCCCGATGACTCAGCGGCTTCGACTCGTTTCCCTGTAATACGTCCCCGTACTCCGCGGACGTATTACAGGGCAGGTACTGAGCGCCGGGTCAGGCGCAGGTGCAGCGCCGTTCCACCGGAACGTCGGCCATCACCGATTCGACATGCTCGCCGCAGCCGGCCCAGGTGATCTTTCCACAGTTGTTGCAACGGACGGGACTGCACATTATGACTCCTCAGTAGGTTGGCTACATCCTCAATAATACCCCCAGGGGTATCGTTTGCCAAGACGCAGGACCCCTCTTGCATACCCCCTGGGGTATCTGAGAGACTGACGGAATGCCAACAACTCCCGGGTCCGCAGGACCACGGCTCATCGCGCCTCCGGCCGGCCCCGCCGTCGCCGTCCCCCCGCAGCGCAAAGTCGTCACTGTCCTGGTCGGCGGGCAGATTCTCGGCGGCATCGGCATGGGCGCGACCTTGTCGCTGGGTTCGCTGCTGGCGGCACAGCTTTCCGGATCACCGGCGTGGTCCGGCATGGCCGCGACCATGAGTACTCTGGGGGCGGCACTATCCGCCATACCCCTGGCCCGGCTTGCAGTCGCCCGGGGGCGGCGGATTTCGCTGTCCACCGGGGCGCTGATCGCAGGAACAGGCGCCGTCATCGCCATCACTGCAGCATCGGTCTCGGTCTTTCCCCTGCTGCTGCTCGGCCTGATGTTGCTCGGGGCGGGATCCGCGGTCAACCTGCAGGCCAGGTTTGCCGCCACTGACCTTGCCCGGCCCGGCACCAGGGCGCGGGACCTCTCCATCGTCGTCTGGTCCACCACCATCGGTGCCGTGCTGGGGCCCAACCTCTTCGGTCCGGGCGAGGCCGTTGGCGCGGTGCTCGGTCTGCCGCCCCTGACCGGCGCCTTCGCCTTCTCTGTGGCCGCGCAGCTGGCCGCGGCCCTCGTATACCTGGCCGGGCTGCGCCCGGACCCGCTGCTGGCGGCGATGTCGATGCGGGACGACGGCGTCGCGGTGCCCCGGCCCCGGAGCGGCACGCTGATACTGCGCAGCAACCCGAGGGCGCGATACGCCGTGGCCGCCGTCGCACTCAGCCACGCCACGATGGTGGCACTGATGTCCATGACACCGGTCCACCTGCGCGAGCACGGAGCAAGCCTGACAATTGTGGGCTTCACCATCAGCCTGCACATAGCGGGGATGTACGCCCTCTCCCCCGTGTTCGGATGGCTGGCGGACAAAACCGGGAGGCTGCGCGTCATACTTCTGGGCCAGGGCATGCTCCTGGCCTCCCTGATAATCGCCGGTGTCGCCGCGGACTCCCGCACCGCCGTGACGATCAGCCTCGTCCTGCTCGGACTCGGGTGGTCGGCTTCGGTCGTGGCGGGCTCTGCGATGGTGGCGGAATCGGTCCACATCCAGGACCGTCCGGCCATCCAGGGGATCTCGGACCTCAGCATGAATGCCGCAGGCGCCCTCGGCGGGGCCCTGGCGGGCCCGGTTCTTGCCTCAATGGGCTACTCCGGGCTGGGTTTCCTCGCCATGGCCCTGGTGGCTGTCGTGGTCATCTGGACTGCACTGCACGCCCGCCGCACACCGGCGCTCCCGCAACCCGTGCCCAGCTAGGACCAGACATGGATGCGGACAACCGGGTCGGGGGATTAGTGGCGAGCGACAGTGGCGGGGCAAAGGCCGAAGCGTGGCATCAGCTGATCGGTAATTTCCGTCTGCTGCGAAGCTGGCGGCCGGTCCGAAGGGCCGGCGCAGGCATCGCCGCTGCTGCTGCCGCCGCTGTTGTCGTGTCCATGAACGGCATGATGACCCCACCCGGTGCGGCGTGGTGGAACGCCGTAATTATCGCAGCCGGCTCGATTCTGGCCGGCCTCATCGTCGGCAGCTACCTCGGCGCACCCATCGGAGCCGAAGCCACCGTTTGCGACACCCGCTGGCCCGTGATCGGCCTTACCGGAATGGTCATCGCAACGTCCACCGGCCAGGGGAACCTGGCAGCCCATCTGTTCACCGGCGCCGCCCCCACGGTGCTGGCCGGAGCGATCCAGCCTGCCTTCGCCCTCCTCTCACTGGCCCTTCTGGGGTGGGCGCTGCGGGCCCGCCTCGACCTGGAGCGGAGAGCCGTAACCCCCTCCACCGAGGGGGATGCCGGCGATGTGTGCACGACCTGCCGCCCGCTCTTTCCCACCAAAGCGGGCCCATCGAGAGGACCTTCCACCTGATGTCAGCACGCATCACAGGCGGACGTAGGCCCACCCTTCCCACTGCCGCGACGCCAGGTGCGCAATGGCCGCCGGCACGGACCCGACACCGGAAGACAACTGCTCCGGCGTCAGGCCCACAGAACGAAGGCTGTTCCCGCACGCAAGGATCCTGATCCCCCGGGCCACGGCTTCGCTGACCGGCTCATCCAGGGTTGACCCTGCGGCCAACAGACCCACCCCGGGGCCCTGCACAACGACCTCGACCGGGACACCCGGAGCGAGTGCGGCCACCGCGTTGGCCGCACTGCGCAGGACTGCCGAGATTCCGGCGCTGTCGGCCGGTCCAGCGGAGTGGACCAGGAGACCGCGTGCAGTTCCCGCGTCCGGGGCATTGTTTGAAGATTCGGTGTTCGGCATGACAGCTCCTTATCGATGGCAAGGCCTCGGCCCGGGGAAGAATCGGCGGCCGCTATCCCATCGCATGCTGTGCCAGAGGCGGGTAAGTCCGGGCCACCGGCCTCATCGTCCCAGCATGGACGCCGGCGGCAGGGCAAACGGTGCGGCGGGGAACTGCTGCGCTGCAGCATCCATGAGATGCCCCCATTGGCCGCCGGCAATATCGGCGCCGTCGACGGCGGCATAGTACTTTCCGTTGATCGTGATGTTCTGGTTGACCCAGCGCGGGCCGATGCCCTGGTAGCTTCCGAACCATGATGCCGTGGATATGCCCGAGGTTGCACCGACGGTCCAGGTCATGGTGTTCCCGTCGGTGGTGCCGGTTTTGGCGAAAATGTCATGGCTCTTGTTGACCGGGATGTTGTAGCCGGAGCCCCTGGTCAGCACGTTCTTCAGGGCGTAGGTGACACCGGCAGCGACATCGGGGTCGATGGCTTGCCGGCAGTCCGCGCCGGGCACAGGGTAGTTCCGTCCATGCGGGCCGGTCACCGAGTCCAGGGCGATCGGGTCGCAGTGCACTCCCTTGGCGGCGAACGTGGCGTAGGCGTTGGCCATTGTCAGCGGGGCTACGTCCTGGGTCCCGATCAGGTTGGCGATGCTGGACAGGTCGTAGGGCTGGTTCGTGTGTCCGTTGGTGACTCCTGCCGCCGTCGCCATCTTTTGGATGTTGCAGAAATCCAGCTGCGCGGCGGACTGGAAGGTGATGGTGTTGATCGATTGGTAGAGGCCCTGCAGGACGCTCATCCGGTAGTAATGGTTGGGGTCGTCGTTCGGCAGCGGGGTCTGGCCGAGGGCAGGGTCGTAGGAGCCGGTGGTGACTCCGCAGGAGTTCTTCCAGGGATATCCGGCCCTGTAGACGCGGACCGATCCGTCCAGCTGGGTGGCCATTGATTTTCCGGCGTTGAGCCATTCAGCGAAGATGAACGGCTTCATGGTGGAACCGATCTGGAACCCGCCGGCACCGTCGAGAGGCTGGCCGGTGGCGTCTTTCTCGGGCAGGGCGAAGTTGCCCATGTAGTTGCCCGGCGCCGTGGCGGGATTGTAGACGGTGTTCTGCGCCATGGTCAGAACCTTGCCGGTGCCGGGTTGGACGCTGACCAGCGAGGAACCGCGCTGCAGGGGATCCGCGGCGGGCATGGAGGCGTCAACCTGCTCCTGGGCTACTTTTTGGAGCGCCGGGTCCAGGGTCGTGTGGATGGTGAGCCCGCCCAGGTACAGGAGCTTCTTGCGGGCCGCTTCATCGGCCCCGAAGGCGGGGTCGTTGAGGATCAGCCGCTGGACGTAGTCGCAGAAGTACGGCGCCGTCGCCGCGCCGAAGCAGCCCTGGCTGCTGGGGTGGACGTTCAGGCCGATCGGCGCTTTCACGGCGGCGTCGTGTTCCGATGCGGTGATACGTCCTTGTTGGAGCATCTTGTCCAGGACTTCGTTCCTGCGGGCCACCACGTGGTCAGGCTCGGTGAGCGGGTCGTAGTAGACGGGACTGTTCACGACGCCGGCCAGGGCTGCGGCCTCGGGCAGGGTCAGGGCACTGGCGGGGACGTTGAAGTATTCCTGGGCGGCGGCGTCGATGCCGTAGGCGCCGTTGCCGAAATAGACGATGTTCAGGTAGCCCTGCAGGATCTGGTCCTTGGAGTATTTCGTCTCCAGGGCAATGGCGAGCTTCATTTCCCGCAGCTTGTCGCCGATCGTCTTGGCGTAGCCCAGCTTGACCTGATCGCCTTTGCCCTGCGAGACAAGGGATTCGATGATCATGTTGTTCACGTACTGCTGCGTGATGGTGGAGGCGCCCTGGCGTCCGCCCTGCGCGGTAGCCACGATCGCCCTCAGGATCCCGGTGGTGTCGATTCCCCCGTGCTGGTAGAAGCGCGCGTCCTCGATGGCGACGATCCCGTCCCGAATGAACGGGGACATCTTCTCCAGCGCCACGGGCGCACGGTTTTCCGCGTAGAAGGTGGCAATCACGGACCCGTCGCTGGCCAGCACCGTCGAGGCCGCGGGCGGGGCATTCATGTCCAGGTCATCGGGCAGCCGGTCAAACATGCCGATCGAATTGCTGACAGCCGTTCCCGCCACGGCGGTCGCCGGCAGGAGGAGTCCCGCGACCAGAACGCCGCAGAGCGCACCGGCACCAACGAAGGAGAGGATCTTCCCCCATCGCGAGTCCCTACTTGGCATCAGTGTGTTCCCTCGGTGCGCTCTCCTGTTTCGGCCGCAGGCCGGACGACGGCGGTTGTTGATCGGCGTCGGCGCCTGCGGCGACGGCGTCCGGGATGGCGACCGAGCGCCCGCGGCGGAAGAGCAGGACGAATCCGGCGGCCCCTGCCAGGAAGATCAGTGCCGCCACCCAGGTGTTCACCCGGAGCCCCAGGATCAGGTTGGCGTAGTCCGAGCGCATCAGCTCAAAGGCAAACCGCCCGGCCGTGTAGCCCGCGACGTAGAGCGCGAAAACGCTTCCGGCTCCGAGGCTGAATCTCCGGTCCAGGTAGAGGATCAGGAAGCCGACCGCGACGCACCAGAGGGACTCGTAGAGGAACGTGGGCTGGAAGTAGCCGAGCACGACCGGGGCGCCGGAGGCGTCGGTGAGCGCGGACCCGGTGGCGGTGTCCATCTGGTGGATCTGGAGTTTCCACGGCAGCGTGGTCGGGTCCCCGTAGAGTTCGTTGTTGAACCAGTTCCCCCAGCGGCCCAGGGCCTGGGCAAAGAGCACGCCCGGGGCGACCGAGTCCAGGAAGGCTACCAGTGAGACGCCTGCCCTGCGGCAGCCGATCCACGCCCCCAGAACCCCCAGCGCTACCGCACCCCAGATGCCCAGGCCGCCGTCCCAGATGGCGAACGCGTTCCAGGGGTTCCTGCCGGGAACGAAGTACAGTTCCGGGTCGGTGATGACGTGATAGATCCGGCCGCCGATAATTCCCGCGGGAATAGCCCACAGGCAGATGTCCAGAACCTGGCCGGGGTGGCCGCCGCGGGCCGCCCAGCGGCGGGATCCCAGCCAGATGGCCACCGCGATGCCGGCCATGATGCAGAGGGCATAGAAGTGGATGGTCAGCGGGCCCACGTGAAAGGCACTGACCGTGGGTGAAGGAATGAAGGAATCACTGGCAGTCATTAGTTCGGTCACAGAACTATTCTATATGGGGGAATTATCGGGATAGGCTGGCCCCGTGGACATGGCCGAAGTATCACTACCGGAGAATGAGACCGCCGGCACCGCCGCGTGGTCATTGACCGGCGCCATCACACGTCTGCGCCGCGTTCTGCGCTCGAGCGTGCGGCAGGAGTTTCCCTGGGAATCACTGCCCATGGCCCAGGTCGAAGTCCTCCAGCGACTGGCCGACGAACCGGGCCTGGGCGTTAGCGGACTTGCCGCTCGTCAGCGCCTGGCAACCAACACGGTGAGCAACCTGGTCCAACAAATGGTGACGTCCGGACTCGTGGAACGCCTGGCCCGTCCCGGCGATCGCCGGTCCGTGAGCCTGAGCCTGACCCCTCAGGGCACTGAGGTGCTGGGCGCGTGGCAGGCAGCCAATGACCGCCGCGTCGGCCATGCCCTGAAGCGTTTGCCGTCCACCTATCAGAAAGCCATCGAAGACGCAGTGCCCGCCCTGGCCGCGCTCGCGGCCCTGCTGGAATCCGACGAGCAGAACCGGGACAGCCGCCCGGGAACAGAGCCGACCCCGCCCCGATGAGCCCTACAGGCTCACGCGGTACTCACACCGCGCCCGATGGCGCAGAATCAGTCTCGGATTCCTCCGTCGGCTTCCGCCGGACCAGTGCGGTGGGGATGTTCTTCGAGAACAGCAGCGAAAGCGATCCGATGAACACCAGGGCCACCATCGATGCCCTGAGCGAGGACACCTGCGAGTCGGCGTACAGCGTAGTCAGCGTGGCGGCGTCGCCGGGTGAAAGGCCCGCCTGCGTCGCGATGTCGTCCACGGTGGACACCGGCACAATGTTGACGCCGGCCTGCGTTTGGGCCGCAACGAGATCCTTCACGTTGCTTGGAAGGTCGCTGCTGTCCACAGCACCCAGGAACGAGCTCGAAAGCGACGCGATCAGGACGGATCCGATAAGGGCCGTTCCCAGCGAGGAACCGAGGTTCTGGAAGATCCCCTGGAGCCCGCCGATCTCACTGGACCGCTCGACCCCGACACTCGACATCGTCACGTTGCCGATCTGGGATGCCAGCAGCCCCAGGGCGGCTCCCGCGAAGAACATTCCGACCGCAAAGAGCACGCTCCTGAGGTCCAGGGACACCGATCCGAGCAACACGAAGCTGCTCGCCACCAGAATGAGCTGTCCGAGTCGAACAATGCGCCGCGGGGACCATATGGACGTCAGCCGGGTGCCAACAACCGAAAATAGAATCAGCGAAACCGAGAGCGGAAAGATCTTGATGCCGGTATCGAGCGCGTTGAGTCCAAGGGTCATCTGCAAATACACCGGAATCATGAAGAACAGGCCCGCCGTGATCATGTACTGGGCGGCGAGGACGGACAAGCCGGAACGCAGTTGTTTGATCGACAACATCGAGACATGGACCAGCGGCGGACGCCCCCGCCGGATGAGTGCTTCCTGCCGGGCGAAGAAAGCCCACAGCAGGAACCCGCCGGCCAATATCAGGTAGGGCACCAGGGACAGGCCCAGCGGATTGATCGGAACGCCGCCGATCTCCGGCGAGTGCTTGGGCAAAATCCAGCCCCACGTCTTGCTTTGGAGCATGGCGAAAACGATCAGGGTCAGGCCCGCCGCCGAGAGCAGGACGCTGACACCATCGATCTTGATGCTTTGCGGGCGGCTGGTGTCAGGCACAAGGCGTGAAAGGACGACCACGGCCGCCATCACCACGACTTCGCCAACGAACACATACCTCCAGCTCAGGTACGTTGTGACGTAGCCGCCGATAAGGGGGCCCAGTGCGACGGCGGCGCCCGAGGTCGCCCCGATGATCGCGAACCCGGTCACCCTGTCCTGGTCCTGATAATTGTTGGCGATGAGGGCCGCGATGGCGGGTATCACCAGGACGGCCCCGATGCCTTCGATCACGGACCACCCGATAAAGAGGACCACGATGTTGGGACTGAGTGCGGTGAGCAGGGAGCCGCAGGCGTAGATGATGGAGCCGATGACGAAGGCGCGCCTCCGCCCCCAGACGTCGCCGAGTTTCGCGCCGAGCAGCATCAGTGAGGCCATGGTCAGCGTATAGAAGGTGATGGCAGCCTGCATCGCGGCTACGGTCGTGTTGAGGTCCTTCACGACTGTCGAGATCGAAACGTTCATCACGGTGCTGTCCAGCACCATGACGAATTGTGCGCAGCCTAGGATGATGCCGGCGGTCCACTTTTTCATTGGGTGACACGCAGTTCTCGAGGTGTTGTGCGCAGCCGCTGCGGGGCGCGGCGTGCGCCTGGCTCACGTCATGCCGCCCGTTCCGGAAGCGTGGCGGTACATACCGCCGGTCCGCTGGCCCCGCTGACGGCACGGGCGACGATGTAGCCCATGAGGGCAGGTCATGAACGGCCGGGTCAGGCCCGGCTCAAGGCTTTCGCCTTGAGTGCATCGAACTCGCCCTGGGTCAGGGTGCCGGCGTCGAGCAGTTCCTTGGCCTTGGCGATTTCCTGGGTGGGGGACGCTGCGGCAACGGAACGGATGTATTCAGCCGTTTCGGCCTGTGCCTGCCGTGCACTCTTAGCCTGGCGTTCCGCCATGCTGCGGCCGCGCGCGATCAGGTAGACAAGAACGGTGAGGAACGGCACGAAAACCAGGAATAGTATCCACACGGCCTTGAGCCAGCCGTTGAGGTCGCGGTCCCGGAAAATATCGGAGATCACGGCAAAAAGGGCAAACAGGTACGAGACGAATGCAAATCCCCAAAAGAATAGCCAGATGACGTTCCAGAATTGCTCCACGGGAGCCATCCTTTCGTTCCGAGGAAGCCCTGCTGGCATTCCCTTAAGGGCCAAAGTAGTCTTCCCTGACACCCGCCATTAGGACCATAAGGCCTGTATTGAGCGGGGTGGGGCCGCCATGCTCCACCTCTGTGCACGGAGAGCGCAACCGCCTCGAAATCGGGCATTACCCAGGTGACATTTATCCCAATGCCCTGGCCTTGAGCATCTGGAATTCATCGCGGGTGATCGTGCCTTCATCAAGGAGCCTTTTCGCCGCCGCGATCTGTTCGGCGGGGTTGCTGTTGGCGGTCCGACGAACGTAGTCCGCCATGTCATCACCGGCGTCGGCCTGGGTTGCGTCCTGTCGCGCGGATTCCCGCACGGCCATTTGCTGCCCGTAGAACAACATGTAGGCAAGGCAACCGAGGAGCGGGAGGAGGAGAACGGCCAGAATCCACAAGGCCTTTACCCATCCGGGGCGCAGACGATCCGAAAAAATGTCCTTGATGACCAGAAACAGCACTATCAGGTACGCGGCGAACATAACGAACGAAAACATGAGCCAAATGGCATCCCAAAAACCCATTGCCTCCGCCTTTCGAGAGACCCTGATGCCTTCATGAGCCGGGGCGACTCAGGCGATCGACTCAGCTCGCCCCAAGCCTACGCACGGGGCATGCATTGTCAATGAATCGCATTGACGCTCCAGTGAGCGACGTCGGTCCTCGTCCAGTCGGACCCGACTCGACGAGGTGAACGAACGATGAATTATTGTTCCGTAGCAACGACGGCGGCGCGCCGCCTGATAGCACCTGATAGCATCAGCCCAAATGGGCACACCCGGCGCGGTGGATGGCGTCATTGTGGGTCGACGGTGACCAGGTTTTGGGCCGCGATCCGGGCATGTCTTGAGAGATTTGGGCGTCACCACTTCCTGGGAGGACCTCATGACCGACGACACCACGCCGCCCGCGGCACCTCGAATTGTGACCGCTGAGCATGCCCGGCTGGCTGAGGCCACGGGTGCGGCGGAGGATGTCCTGTTCGAGGCGAATCCCTGGTACGAGTGGGGGCCTTATCTGTCGGAGCGGGCCTGGGGCACGGTTCGGGAGGACTACAGCGACAGTGGTGACGCGTGGGATTATTTTCCGCACGATCATGCCCGGTCCCGTGCGTTCCGGTGGAACGAGGACGGCATGGCAGGGCTGTCCGACATTCGCCATGACCTGTGTTTGGGTTTGGCGCTGTGGAACGGGGCCGATCCTATCCTGAAGGAGCGGATGTTCGGGCTGACCGGTCCGCAAGGCAACCACGGGGAGGACGTCAAAGAATACTGGTGGTACCCGGACGCGTTGCCCAGCCATGCATGGCTGCGGTGGCGGTATCACTACCCCCAGGCAGCGTTTCCCTATCAGCAGCTGGTCGAGGAGAACGCCCGTCGTTCCCGGGACGAACCCGAGTTCGAGTTGCTGGATACCGGTGCCTTCGACGGGGGCCGGTACTGGTCCGTGGATGTCGCATACGCGAAGGCCTCACCGACCGAGGTACTTGCCCGGATCACCCTCGAAAACCATTCATCCGAGGAAGCAGCGATTTCGGTGTTGCCCACCATGTGGTTCCGCAACACGTGGCGGGTCTCGGGCGGCGAGGCGCCGTCGTTGTTCCTGGACGGGGACGGGGTCGCGGTCGAGCACCCGCGACTGGCCGGCTACCGGCTCGATGCTGCTCCCACCAAGGAGGGCGTCCGGCCACAGGCGTTGTTCTGTGACAACGAGACGAACACGGCCCGCCTGTTCGGGTCGGCTCCCGTCACCGCCTATCCGAAGGACGGCATCAACGACCACGTGGTCTCCGGCGCAGACACCGTCAATCCGCAACATCGGGGCACCAAGGCATCCTGGTGGCATCAGGTGACCGTGCCGGGCGGCGGTCGGGTCGAACTGCGGCTGCGGCTGCACCGGCCGTCCCCCGGCCAGGTCACACCCCCGGCCGGCTGGTCGGGCTCTTACTTCGATGACGTCATGGCAGCCCGGGAGCGGGACGCGGACGAGTTCTACGCGGCGATCGCCCCCGCTGAGATCGCTGCCGAACCGATGCAGGTGATGCGCCAGTCCTGCGCAGGGCTGATCTGGAGCAAGCAAATGTACCCGTATCGGGTCAACCGATGGTTGGATGGCGACCCCACCCAGCCGGCCCCGCCGGCCGGGCATCGTAACGGCCGGAACACGGGGTGGCGGCACCTGGACTCGTTCGACGTGCTTGCCATGCCCGACCCGTGGGAGTACCCGTGGTTCGCGGCCTGGGATCTGGCGTTTCACTCCATCACCTGGGCGCACCTGGATCCCGCGTTCGCCAAATACCAGCTGCTGGTGCTCCTTCGGGAGTGGTTCCAGCATCCGAACGGTGCGCTGCCCTCCTACGAGTGGAACTTCGACGATGTCAATCCGCCAGTCCATGCGCTGGCCGCCATCCGGGTGTTCGTCATCGACGGCGGCACCGACCTGCACTTCCTGAAGCGGGTGTTCAACAAGCTGCTGCTGAATTTCACCTGGTGGCTCAACCGGCAGGACCCCGACGGGAACAACCTGTTCGGCGGCGGCTTTTTGGGTTTGGACAACATCAGCCCAATCGACCGATCCCACCTGCCCCCGGGCTTCAAGCTGGACCAGGCCGACGGCACCGCGTGGATGGCGTACTACTCGGTGGCCATGCTCACCCTGGCCACCAAACTCGCCGAATACGACGACGTCTATGAGGACATGGTGGTGAAATTCCTGGAACAGACCGTACTGATCATGGACGCGCTGGAGGATTCAGGCTGCTATGACACCGAGGACGGCTTCTTCTACGACCGGCTCACCGACCCTTCCGGGAACAGCTTCCCGATCAGGGTGCAGACCCTCGTCGGGTTGATCCCGGCACTGCCCGCGGTCGCGCTCCCCACCCAGGACACAGACCGGAACCGCCGGCTGCGGAAGCGGTTCGCCAGCCGGTTGGAACAGACCGAGCGGCACGAGATCCTCGATTGGCAGGTCCGCGGATCCGGGGAGTCCAGGCGGACGCTGCTGTCGGTCCTCCCGATGGACAAGCTCGCCCGGCTATTCGGTACCTTGTTTGACGAGGAGGCGTTCCTGTCTCCCCACGGCCTGCGATCGCTCTCCAAGCGCCACAACACGCCCTACACGGTTCCGGGACTGCCCACCGCCGCAATACAGTACGAACCAGCCGAATCGCGGACCGCCATGTACGGCGGCAATTCCAACTGGCGGGGACCTGTGTGGCTGCCGGTCAACTACCTCATCATCCGGGCCCTGCTGCAGTACGACCAGTTCTTCGGTCCCGAGTTCACCGTCGAATACCCCACCCGTTCCGGTCACCACCTGACCCTGCGGGAGATAGCCGGTGACCTCGCCGATCGCCTGGTGAGCATTTGGCTCCCCGGGCCGGACGGACGCAGGCCGGTCTATGGTGGTGTGGACCTGTTGCAGAACGATCCCGCGTGGAAGGACAACCTGCTGTTCTACGAGTACTTCCACGGCGACAACGGGGCCGGACTCGGCGCCATGCACCAGACCGGGTGGTCCGCGCTGGTCGCGGACCTCCTCCTGGACCCGCCCCACCATAGCCACCGGCTGGTGTTCGGGGACACGGCGGACGCCGCCACCACGACAGGACCGCCGGAAACAACCATGTTCAACAAGATTGAGGGGCGGCTGTCCGTCTCAGGAGAGTCACGATCGGCGAGGGAGCTGTGATGGATGGGGTGTTAGCGCGGGACCGGCCACCGGGCCTGACGCCACCTGTGGCCCACCCCTTTATCTACGAGATCAACACATGGGCTTGGCTCGAAGCACTCAGCGTGGAAGAAGACAGACCGATCGATCTGGGCTCCGTCCCGCCACGGCACTGGGACGAGATTGCCGGCCTGGGCTTCGATTCGGTCTGGTTGATGGGGGTCTGGCGTCGCAGCCCCGCCGGAATCGAGATCGCGCTGGCAAATCCAGCTCTGCGGTCCGATTTCCAGGCGGCTCTTCCCGATTGGCGTGCCGAGGACGTTGTCGGGTCGCCATACTGCGTCAGGGACTATGTGGTCGACGACCGCCTGGGTGGGCCCGCCGGGCTTTCCGCCGCCCGGGAGGCGCTCGCAGTGCGAGGTCTCCGCTTGATTCTGGACTTCGTGCCCAACCATGTCGCCCCGGATCATCCGTGGACTACGGGGAAACCCGGGCTCTTCGTACCGGGAACCGCGGCGGATCGGGACCGGGATCCGACGTCGTTCGTCGAGGTGGGCGACCGGGTGCTCGCCAACGGACGGGATCCCTACTTCCCGGCGTGGCCGGACGTGGTTCAGCTCAATGCCTTCGACCCCGCCCTGCGATCGGCGGCAGTGGAGACAGTCAGATCGATCGCCGATCAGTGCGACGGGGTGCGTTGCGACATGGCGATGCTGGTCATGAACGATGTTTTCGCCCGCACCTGGGGCGGCCGGGTCGGGCCTGCACCGAGCGCAGAGTACTGGCCTACGGTGATCACCGCCGTCCGTGAATCCCACCCCGGTTTCGTGTTCGTCGCCGAAGCCTATTGGGATCTTGAGTGGTCCCTGATGCAGCAGGGCTTCGACTACTGCTACGACAAGCGTTTGTATGACCGCCTTCTCCGCGGTAGTGCCGAGGAGGTGCGGCTTCACCTGCTGGCGGAGCCAACGTATCAGAACGCCCTCGTCCGGTTCGTGGAGAATCACGACGAGCCACGGGCCGCGGCTGCGTTCGGGGGCGGCCGTACACAGGCGGCGGCGGTGGCGGCACTGACCCAGACCGGGGCACGGCTGATTCACCACGGCCAGCTGTTGGGGTGGCGGGTACGCCTTCCGGTGTTCCTCGGTCGTTTCCCTGCCGAGCCGCCCGATGACGAGCTGGCGGCTTTCTACCGCCGGCTCCTGGCGGTTGTCGCCGACCCGACCTTTCGGGCCGGGCACTGGCAATTGTGTGAACGGGCGGGGTGGCCGGGCGACAACAGCTTCGAAAACCTCGTCGCCTGGAGCTGGGAAGGCGCCACCCGGTGGCTGATCGTCGTGAATCTGAGCGATGCGCCCTCAACAGGTCGAGTGAGCGCGCCGTGGCCGGACCTGCGTGGACACCGGTGGCAGTTGACTGACCAAACCCAGGACATGCGTTTCGACCGCGCCGGCGACGATCTGGTCGACGGGCTGTTCGTCAGGCTTGACGCATGGAAATGGCATTTGCTCCGCCTCGACCCATTGCCGGAAAGCGCTGACACCCACTGACGGCAAAGTCCGACACAACAACGGCCCTAGAAGAAGTGCCGTTCGCTGGCCGCGTCGGGCGAGGGATGCACGACGGGAGCCTCGCCGAGTTCGAGCAGGATGTCGTTGATGCTCAGCTGGCCGTCCAGCTGTGGATCCAGCTGCACCGGGACGATCGCGTCCGGGACGGCGTCGGTACTCATGCCACGATCATATGCGCGGACCGGCACGGTGCCCGGGGGCCACGCCGTCCGGGCATTGTGCGCCGTCGTAAGCCTTTTCTCCGCATGGCGAGGCTTCCACGGCCGGACACCACGACGCCGGAGCGGCGAGGCTACGCTTGTAGGTATGCCCTCTCCAAGCCCGCAAGCCCCCCGCCCGCCAGTCCACGACGCCGCCAAATCCGGCCTCCGCCCCGGGCAGACGGCCGCCCTGGCCGCCTGCGCCGATGCCTTCCTGATTCTGCTCTTCGCGGCGATTGGCCGCGATGCGCACCAGCGGGGTGAAATCATCACGGGCGTCTTTGCCACCGCGTGGCCGTTCCTGGCAGGCGCGGCACTTGCATGGCTCGTCCTCCGGTTGTGGCGAGACCCCCTGCGGCTATGGCCGGCCGGCGTCGGCGTCTGGCTCGGAACCGTCGGCGTCGGCATGATCCTGCGCGCCGTCACCGGGCAGACGGTGGTGCTGCCGTTCATCATCGTGGCCCTGCTGAGCCTCGGGGTTTTCCTCATGGGTTACCGCCTTGTGGCAGCCGGCGTGCGGCGGCTGCGTTCACGCCGCCGGCAGGCCTGATGCACTAGGCTTGCAGAAGATGGCAGGGCCCGCACACGGGCCGCCGACAGGCCCGCAAACGGCGCAACCGATCCGGAAAGGCTCACACGTGGTCACCGCATTCGTCCTGATCAAGACAGACGCTTCACGCATCCCGGAGACCGCTGAGGAAATCTCCGCCATCACGGGCATCAGCGAGGTCTATTCGGTGACCGGCGAATGGGACCTGATCGCCATTGCCCGGGTCGCCAAGCATGAAGACCTTGCCGAAGTCATCGCCGACAAACTCTCCAAGGTTCCGGGCGTGGTGCACACCACGACGCAGATCGCCTTCCGTGCGTACTCCCAGCACGACCTCGACGCGGCTTTCGCCCTCGGGTTCGAACAGTAGCCGGCGCCAAGTAGCGCAAACGTCAAGGGCGGGGCGGCAGATTCTGCCGGCCCCGCCCTTGTTCAATAGGTCTGGCTAACGCCGCGGCACGTGCCGTCGGTCAGGCTCAGGCAGCCTGCGACAACGCGACCCACCGGTCCAACACCGCGGAGGCCGCCCCGGACTCAATGGATTCCTCGGCTCGCTTCAGCGCAGCCGCCATGCGCTCCGCGAGAGGACCGGCGGCGTCGAGGTCGAACGCCACGAGGCCGGCGGCGGCGTTGAGTAGCGCCGCATCGCGGGCCGGCCCCGGCGCGCCGGCGAGGACAGCACGGACGACGGCGGCATTGGCCGCAGCGTCTCCGCCGCGCAACTCCTCGAGCGTCGCCTGCCGGACGCCGAGCTCCCGCGGATCAAACGTCTCTTCCTTAACCTCGCCGTTGCGGATCTCCCACACCCGCGACGGGCCGGTGGTGGTCAGTTCATCCAGACCGTCATTGCCGCGGAACACCAGGCCCCGGCTCCCCCGCTTGGCCAACACGCCGGCCACGAGGGGGGCCATCCGCTCATTGGCGACCCCCACGGCCGAAGCCTGGACATGTGCCGGGTTGATCATCGGGCCCAGGAAGTTGAACGCGGTCGGGACGCCGAGTTCCCGGCGGGCGACGGCGGCGTGCCGCATCGAGGGGTGGAACACCTGGGCGAAGCAGAAGGTGATCCCGGCTTCTTCGGCGTTGAGCGCCACGCGGGGGATCGGCAGATCCAGCCGGACGCCGAGCGCCTCCAGGACATCGGCGGATCCCGACGACGACGACGACGCCCGGTTGCCGTGCTTGACCACCTTCGCACCGGCGCCGGCACAGATCAGCGCGGCCATCGTCGAGATGTTGACGGTGTTCTGCTGATCGCCGCCGGTGCCGACGATGTCCAGCTTCTCGCCGGCAATGTCAATGGGGTTGGCGTTGGCCACCATGGCTTCCACGAGGCCGGCAACTTCATCAACGGTCTCGCCCTTGGAGCGCAGGGCCACGAGGAAACCGGCCACCTGGACCGGCGTGGCCTCGCCCGACATGATCGAGTTCATGGCCCATTCGGTGCTCCCGGCGGTAAGGTCCGCGCCGCCGATGAGTGCGTTGATGAGCCGCGGCCAGGTGTTGCCTGCCGCCTGTGCGGATGCCTGAGAAGTCACCTCCCGATGCTATCGAGGTCGGCCCCGCAAAGACCAATGTGAACCCCTCCGGGAACTTTTCCGCGCGAATTCGCGTCTTTGTAGAAAAAGTCCTCCGAAATGGCGGTTTGCGTTGGGCAGGACGGACTTTTATAGACATAATGTCTATGTGACATCTGCGACCCATGCCCCCAGTACCCCGGCGCACCCGACGCTGAACCGCCCGAACATGGTTTCTGTTGGAACCGTTGTGTGGCTGTCCAGTGAGTTGATGTTCTTCGCCGGTCTCTTCGCCATGTACTTCACACTCCGTTCGACCTCCGGACTGATGTGGGCTGAAGAGACAGCCAAGCTCAACTTCCCCTTTGCGCTCGTTAACACGATCGTCCTTGTGGCAAGTTCCTTTACTTGCCAGATGGGCGTCTTCGCTGCGGAGCGGCTCCAGCCGCGCCGCACCGGCGGAGTCTTTAGCTTCACCCGCTGGGGGATGAACGGATGGTTCATCCTCACGTTCCTCATGGGTGCCTTCTTCGTTGCCGGCCAGACGACCGAGTACTCCATGCTCGTTTCCGAGCACGTCTCGCTGTCCTCCAACGCCTACGGTTCCGCCTTCTACATAACGACGGGCTTCCACGGCCTGCACGTCATCGGCGGCCTGATTGCCTTCCTGCTCATCATGGGCCGCTCCTTCGCCGCGAAGAAGTTCGGCCACTTTGAAGCAACCTCGGCGATTGTCACCTCGTACTACTGGCACTTCGTGGACGTCGTCTGGATTGGCCTCTTCCTGGTCATCTACGTCCTCAAGTAGCCCTGACTTGACTCTTTTTCTACAAGAGGCAGAATTTCAAGAAGCGGCTCCAGGAGCCACCGCAGGATCGAATAAAGGAACCACCACGTGAAGGCACTCTCGCAGAAGCGACGTCACCCACTGGCAGCAATTGCGCTGCTGCTGATGGGCCTCTTGGTCACGGGTGGGCTGTACGCCGTTGCCACCACCGTCAACCAGGCCAAGGCCGACACCAACACCTATAGCGCAAGCGACGTAGAGGAAGGCGGCAAGCTCTTCGCCGCCAACTGCGCAACCTGCCACGGCATGGGTGCCAGCGGCTCTCAGTCCGGACCGTCGCTTGTGGGCGTCGGAGCCGCCGCTGTTGACTTCCAGGTCGGCACCGGCCGCATGCCCATGCAGATGAACGGCCCGCAGGCCCAGAAGAAGCCCAACCAGTTCAACGAGGAACAGACCAAGCAGCTCGCTGCTTACGTTGCCTCGCTGGGCCCCGGCCCGGCTATCCCCGAAGCGGGTGTGCTCGATGAGAAGGGCGACGCCGCCAAGGGTGGGGAGCTCTTCCGCACCAACTGCGCCATGTGCCACAACGCCGCTGCCGCCGGCGGTGCCCTGACCCGGGGCAAGTTCGCCCCGGCGCTCGCGGGCGTCTCAGGACAGCACATCTACGAAGCAATGGTCACCGGCCCCCAGAACATGCCGGTCTTCAATGACGCGAACATCTCCCCCGAGGGCAAGCGCGACATCATCACCTACCTGAAGCAGATTGAATCCAACGGTTCACCCGGCGGCGCAGATCTTGGAGCTTTGGGACCGGTTTCCGAAGGTCTCTTTGTCTGGATTGCCGGCTTGGGCGTCATCATCGCGTTCACGATCTGGCTCACATCCCGCACCTCCTAAGCGGACCTTGCACCTGTAAGAATTTTCTGCTGACCCGTCAGCAGTTTGAATTGAAACCTAACTCGGCATAGGCCGAGACGAGAGAAGGATGAGGCGAATTATGGGCAACCATAGTGACGGCAGTCCGAACCACTCGGGCACCGTAGCTACGGCTGGTCAGAATGAGGTGGAGAAGTTCCAGGATCCTGGAATTCCCCCGCACCGTTTGCGCCTGGCTGACACGGACCCGAGGGCCGCAAAGAAAGCAGAACGGCAGGTAGCCCTTCTGTTCGGCACCTCGGTCGTTGGCACCCTGATATTCCTGGTGTCGTACTTCGCGATCGATCTGGGGAATGATTCCTCGATCGCCACGATCCGACTCCAGAATGCCTTGCTGGGCATCGGCACCGCATTCGCGATGTTGGGCATCGGCACCGGCATCGTCCACTGGGCCAAGGCCCTGATGCCGGACCACGAGGTCTCGGAAGAGCGCCACGCGATCCGCACCGAGGAAGACCGCCAGGCTGCCGTCCGCATCGTCGATGACATTGTCGAAGAAACCGGCATCAAGCGCCGGCCGCTGATCCGCAATACCCTGCTCGGCGCGGTCGCACTCGCGCCCCTGCCGGCCCTGGCCATCTTCGGCGACCTCGGCCCCCGGCCGGACTTCGCGCTGGCCCACACGCTGTGGGCTCCGGCCCCGGACGGCAAGCTGAAGCGCCTTGCCCGCGACCCCGATGGCACTCCCATCAAGGCCGCGGACGTCACCATCGGCTCCGCTTTCCACGTCATCCCGGAAGGGCTGAACGAACTGAGCGAAGGCAAACTGAACGAAAAGGCCAAGGCCGTCGTTCTGCTCATGCGCCTGGACCCGAACGAGCTCCACCCTTCCCCCGGCCGTGAAAACTGGGCCTACAACGGGATTGTGGCTTACTCCAAGATCTGCACCCACGTTGGTTGCCCTGTTGCCTTGTACGAGCAGCAGACCCACCACCTGCTGTGCCCGTGCCACCAGTCAACCTTCGACCTGACCCAACAGTGCAAGGTTATCTTCGGCCCGGCCAGCCGTCCTCTCCCCCAGCTGCCTATCGCAGTCGACGCCGAGGGCTACCTGGTCGCCACGAGCGACTTCCATGAACCCGTCGGACCGAGCTACTGGGAGCGTGAGCAGCATGTCCTCAACAACAACGCCTGATGCCCCTGTCTTCGTCGCCAAGACTAAAGGCGGCCGCATCACCGACTTCGTCGACCAGCGTGTTGGCGGCTCCGGAATCCTCCGTGAATTCGGCCGGAAGGTCTTCCCTGACCACTGGTCATTCATGTTTGGCGAAGTGGCACTGTACTCCTTCGTCATCCTGCTCCTCTCGGGCACGTTCCTGACGTTCTTCTTCGATCCGTCCATGGCGGAGACGCACTACTCGGGCTCGTACACGCCGCTGAAGAACGTCGAAATGTCCGTGGCGTACAGCTCCTCCCTGAACATCTCCTTCGATGTCCGCGGCGGTCTGTTCATGCGCCAGGTACACCACTGGTCCGCACTATTGTTCGTCGCCTCCGTATCCGTGCACATGCTCCGCGTGTTCTTCACCGGCGCTTTCCGCAAGCCCCGCGAACTGAACTGGGTGGTGGGCGGCGTCCTGCTCATCCTGTCCATGGCTGCAGGCTTCACTGGCTACTCGCTCCCCGATGACCTGCTCTCCGGCAACGGTCTGCGCATCATCGACGGCGTCATCAAGTCCATCCCGGTCATTGGCACCTACACCTCGTTCTTCCTCTTCGGCGGCGAGTTCCCAGGCACCATGATTATCAGCCGCCTGTACATGCTGCACATCCTCCTGGTCCCCGCGCTCATCCTGCTGATGATCGTGATGCACCTCTTCATGGTGGTTGTGCACAAGCACACCCAGTACCCCGGACCGGGCCGCAACGACGGCAACGTCGTCGGCTACCCCTTGGGTCCGGTTTACGCGGCGAAGGCCGGCGGGTTCTTCTTCATCGTGTTCGGTGTGGTCGCGATCATGGCGGCGTTCTTCACCATCAACCCGATCTGGAACTACGGCCCGTACGACCCGTCACCGGTGTCGGCAGGCACCCAGCCTGACTGGTACATCGGCTTCGTTGACGGCGCCCTGCGCCTGATGCCGGGCACGATCGGCGACTGGAAGGTGGAGCAGGTGTGGTTCGGCCACGTCTTCACCTTCAACGTCCTTCTGCCGGCGCTCGTCCCGGCCGGCATCCTGTTCACCGTGATGTTCACCTACCCGTGGATCGAACGCTGGATCACCAAGGACAACCGCGAGCACCACGTCCTGGACCGTCCCCGCAACGCTCCCACCCGTACGGCCATCGGCATGGCCGGCTTTGTGTGGTACTGCGTGATGTGGGCCGCCGCAGGCTCGGACCTCATCGCCACGCACTTCAACGTCGCCCTGAACGATGTGACCTACTGGCTGCGCGCCCTGTTCTTCGTCGGCCCGGTGATCGCGTTCCTCGTGACGAAGCGCGTCGCACTGGCACTCCAGCGCAAGGACCGTGAGATTGCCCTGCACGGCCGTGAAACTGGACGCATCGTGCGCCTGCCGCACGGTGAGTTCATCGAGGTTCACGCCCCGCTGGACGAGTACAAGCGCTACAAGCTGGTCGGCTTCGAGTCACCGGCCCCGCTGCCCGCAGTGCCGAACGAACACGGCGTCGTGGACCGCAAGGAAAACCGCCGCGCCAAACTCTCCCGCTGGTTCTTCGAGGACCGGGTTGCCCCGGTCACTCCGGCCGAACTGGAAGCCGCACACGGCCACCACGGCAGCCACGAGGCCGTCGAGACCGCATCTTCGCAGAAGACGCTGAGCCACTAGGCAGCACCAAGCAGCACTAACAGAAAGGACCGGTCCCCTTGGGACCGGTCCTTTCTGCATCTGGCTGGCTGCTGCGGCTACGGGCGGTAGCCCGAGGCGTAGTTCCGGGTGGGCCGGACGCCGGGGCGCTGCAGGGGCACCCAGAGCTTGTACCGGTCGGCCCGGTAGTAGGACACGGAATAGTCCACCATCGCGCGGGCCACAAACGCATGCCGCTGGATCTTCAGCAGCGGCGTGCCGACCTCCACGTTCAGGAGCCTGGCCGTCGACGGCGACGCGGCTGTCGCCTCGATCATGTCCTCTCCCCATTCCATGACCAGCCCGTAGCGTTCGCTCAGCACGTTGTAGAGGGACGTGGGCGGTGCCTCATCCAGCAGGCCCGGGACCCGGTGGGCCGGGATGAAGTTCTCGTCCACGCTCATGGGCTCGTTGTCGGCCAGCAGCAGCCGCCGGAACCGGACCAGGGGCGTGCCCTCCTCCAGTTGCAGCTCGCGGGCCAGGAAGGCGCTGGCGCCGATCTGTTCGAAGCTCAGGACCTTGGCCGCTGGGACCATGCCGCGGCGCTGCATCTCCTCGCTGTACGAGGTCAGCTTGACCTGGAGGTCGAGTTTGGGCTTGCGCACGAACGTGCCCAGCCCCACGACGCGTTCAATCACTTCCTCACCCACGAGCGCATCGATGGCCTGGCGGACGGTCATCCGGGCGAGTCCGAACCGCTCGGCGAGGTCGCGTTCAGACGGCAGCGCCGAACCCGGCGGGCAGGCCGCTGCGATGTGCGCACGAAGGATTTCACGCAGCTGGACGTAAATCGGAATGCCGCTCTGCCGATCAATGTCGCCAACCATGGCGGACGCGTTAGAAGACGCCATGATGCAGCCTCGCAGCGGGCCCCGGCGTGGGAGAAACAGTCATGTATCAAGGGTAAGCCCGCAGCCCGGCAGGTCTAGACCACCCGGCCGTCGCAGTTGGTCCCGGCCGCTCCCCCGCGGCTACCCTTGAAGATACGGACCGTCACCGGGTGACCTGATCCCGTCGTTCCGGACTGGTTCCCCGTCCGGATGCGCGCGTCCGCCAGACCATCACGAGCAGAACCTGCACCAGCACAAGGGAGTCCCGTTGCCAGTTCTTAAGGCAATCGTCACGGCCGCCATCGGCCTCCACGCCCGTCCCGCGGCAGTATTTGTCCGCGCCGTGACCGCCACGGGGCTTCCGGTGACCATCAGCAAGGACGGCAGGCCGGGCGTGGATGCCCGCTCGCTGCTGGAGGTCATGACCGAGGACTTCGCGTGCGGCTGTGAAGTCGAGCTTGCCGTCGCGGCAGACGCCCTCCCGGATCGATTCACCCTCGCGGAGGCAGAGAACGCACTCGAGGAGCTCCGGATGGTCCTGGAATCGGCAGCCGCCGCCTGAGGCTTCTGGACGGCGCTCCCGGTTCGCGGCAGGGGCTTCGACTATCGGGCCGCCTGCGAACTGCCCTCTGAACCTCCTCCAGCCTTAAACACGCAGACGACGGCGGGCCCCACCTTTTGGTGGGTCCCGCCGTCGTCTGCGTTATGAACTTTTGTCCGCGTGGACGCTAGTGCGCGTGGTCACCGCGGCTGTATTCGTAGACCCAGCCCACCAGGGCGACGATCGCGAGGCCGCCGGCGATGAAGACAATCCAGAATCCGATGGCCATGCCAAGGAATCCGGTAGCGCAGGCGATGCCGAGGACCAGCGGCCACCAGCTCCAGGGGCTGAAGTGGCCCTGTTCACCGGCGCCTTCGTGGATTTCGGCGTCATTGCGGTCCTCGGGACGCATACCCACGCGCCGGCCGGTGAAGCCGAGGTAAGCGCCGATCATGCCGGCAAGGCCACCGACCAGCAGGATGGCCAGCGCACCGACCCATTCGGTCCAGTTCGTCAGGTACCCGTAAATGAACGCCACCGGGACAAAGAAGAAGACGCCGAGGCCAAAGATCCTTGATTCGATTTTCACTTGCCGGAGTCCTTCTGGTCGGCGTTACCGAGCGCTGCTGCTGCCGGAGCAGGAGAATCGACGGTGTAGTTCTGGGAGAGCTCCGGGTGGTGCAGGTCCAGGGCAGGACGTTCGGAGCGGATGCGGGGCAGGGACGTGAAGTTGTGGCGCGGCGGCGGGCAGGACGTGGCCCACTCGAGCGAGGCACCGAAGCCCCACGGGTCATCAACTTCCACGCGTTCGTTGCTGCGCCAGGTGATGTAGATGTTCCAGAAGAACGGGATCAGCGAGGCGCCCAGGACGAACGAGGAGATGGTGGAGAACTGGTTCATCCACGTGAAATTGTCCTGCGGCAGGTAGTCGGCGTAGCGGCGCGGCATACCCTCAACACCCAGCCAGTGCTGGATCAGGAAGGTGCCGTGGAAGCCCAGGAACAGCATCCAGAAGTGGATCTTGCCGAGACGCTCGTTGAGCATCTTGCCGGTCCACTTGGGCCACCAGAAGTAGAAGCCGGCGAACATGGCGAACACGACCGTACCGAAGACCACGTAGTGGAAGTGCGCCACGACAAAGTAGGAGTCCGAGACGTGGAAGTCCAGAGGCGGCGAGGCCAGGATGATGCCGGTCAGGCCACCGAAGAGGAAGGTCGCCAGGAAGCCGATGCTCCACAGCATGGGGGTTTCAAAGGTGATGGAACCCCGCCACATGGTGCCGATCCAGTTGAAGAACTTCACACCGGTCGGAACGGCGATGAGCATCGTCATGAAGGAGAAGAACGGCAGCAGGACCGAGCCGGTGACGTACATGTGGTGTGCCCACACGGTCACGGACAGGGCGGCGATGGAGATGGTCGCGTAGACCAGGCCCTTGTAGCCGAAGATCGGCTTGCGGCTGAAGACCGGGAAGATCTCCGAGACGATGCCGAAGAACGGCAGGGCGATGATGTACACCTCAGGGTGGCCGAAGAACCAGAACAGGTGCTGCCAGAGGACGGCACCGCCGTTCGCCGGGTCGAAGATGTGGGCGCCAAAGCGGCGGTCGGCACCGAGCGCAAACAGCGCGGCGGCCAGCGGCGGGAAGGCCATCAGGACCAGGATGGACGTCACGAGGGCGTTCCAGGTGAAGATCGGCATGCGCCACATGGTCATGCCGGGGGCACGCATGCAGATGATCGTGGTGATGAAGTTGACGGCGCCGAGGATGGTGCCGAAGCCGGAGAGCGCCAGGCCGAAGACCCAGAGGTCACCGCCCACGCCGGGGCTGAACGTCGTGTCAGACAGCGGCGCGTAGGCGAACCAGCCGAAGGACGCGGCACCCTGCGGGGTGATGAAACCGGACACCGCAATGGTGGAACCGAAGAGGAAGAACCAGAAGGCCAGTGCGTTCAGTCGCGGGAACGCGACGTCGGGTGCACCGATCTGCAGGGGCATGATGACGTTGGTGAAGCCGGCGAAGAGCGGCGTCGCGAACATCAGGAGCATCACGGTGCCGTGCATGGTGAAGAGCTGGTTGTACTGCTCTTTGGTCTGCAGGATCTGCATGCCCGGCTCGAAGAGCTCGGCACGGATCAGCAGCGCCATGATGCCGCCGAAGCAGAAGAAGATGAACGACGCGATCAGGTACATGTACCCGATCGTCTTGTGGTCGGTCGAGGTGATCCAGTTGACGACGATGCGTCCCTTGGATTTGGGTACTACGGGAGCCTCGAGGATCCCGGCGGATTGAGTGTAAGTTGCCACGTCGCTCCCCTTACTTGGTTTCGGTCGGGACCGGGTTGCGGTCGTACTCGTCACCGAGCAGGCCGGTGTTCCCGTCCTGGCGCAACTGGTTCATGTGCGCCTGGAACTCCGAGTCGGAGACAACCTTCACGCGGAACAGCATTTCGGAGTGGTACTCGCCACAAAGTTCGGCACACTTGCCGTCGTAGGTTCCCTCCTTGGTGGGAGTGAACCGGATGTAGTTGGTCTTGCCGGGGATCATGTCACGCTTCTGCAGGAACGCAGGTACCCAGAAAGAGTGGATGACATCGCGGGAATTCAGTTCGAGGTCGACCGACTTGTTGACCGGCAGGTAAAGGGTGGGCAGCTTTTCCTTGTCCACGTCGTTACCGGTCAGGTGGGCCTGGACGCCGGCTTCATGGACGTCGCCGGTGATGACGTCGCCCTTCTTGTAGTTGAAGTCCCATGCCCACTGCTTGCCGCGGACGTCGACGACGACGTCGGCCGGCTTGGAGCGGTCATCGATCTGCTGCTGGTCGCGGTCGGTGAAGTAGAAGAACACCAGGACCATGAAGAGCGGGATCGTCAGGTAGAACACTTCCAGGGGAAGGTTGAAGCTGTTCTGACGGGGGAAGCCCACCGTGCCCTTGCGGCGGCGGTAAGCAACGATGCACCAGATCATCAGGCCCCAGGTGATGATGCCGACGACCAGCGCGGCAATCCATGAGTTGACCCAGAGGTCCATGATGCGGTCAGTATTACTGGTGGTGCCACGTTCGGTGGGCAACCAGCCCCTCTGTACCTCTGGTGAACATCCAGTCAAAGCCAACGCGCCGGCTAGTGCCAAGCCAGTGATCGTAGTGATCTGTTTGCGTCGGCTGCCGGTTCGGTTCTGCGAACTCACAGACGGCCCTTCCTACTTGTTGCTGTTGCCCCGCGAATGACGGGCAGGGCAAACGAAAAGTTTTACTACTCGGTGTAGAGCTTACCGCTCCCCGGGAGTTTTCGCCCACATGTCCGCGCCGTGCGTCGGGACCTTTTTCCGGGTCCCGCTCGTTGAGGCCCGGGCGGCACTAAGGCCGGGCAATATGCCCGGCCTTAGTGGAAGGAATTAGTGGAAAGAATCCCCGCAGGCGCAGGAGCCGCCGGCATTCGGATTGTCGATCGTGAAGCCCTGCTTCGAGATGGTGTCCTCGAAGTCGATGCTGGCGCCGCTGAGGTAAGGAACGCTCATCTTGTCGACGACGACTTCCACGCCGTCGTAGTCGCGCACAGCGTCTCCGTCGAGCAGGCGCTCGTCGAAGTAGAGCTGGTAGATCAGGCCGGAGCAACCGCCGGGCTGCACGGCAACGCGCAGGCGCAGATCAGTACGGCCTTCCTGCTCGAGGAGGCTGCGGACCTTGCCGGCCGCGACGTCAGTCAGCATGACTTCGTGCGTGGCCAGCTCGCCGGCCTCGGGGGCCGTGGCGTCGGCGCTGTTTTCATTGGTTGTAGTGCTCATGGCCTACCTTCTTGCAACGGTGGTGGCGGCCCCGCTTCCACGGTGCCCGCCCCTACTTAAACGGTATGGGCTATAGCTACATGCTACGTCGATCAGCCCTGTAGCTCTAACTCCTGACGTAACCGTCCCAGCACGCTGGATGTTCCCCGGGAACGGAGGTTAGAGCGCGCCTTCCTCGTTGAGGCGCGCCAGCAGCAGGGCCTCGGCGATGATCGCGTTCCGGAAGTCGCCAAGGTGCAGGGATTCATTGGCGCTGTGGGCCCGGGAATCGGGATCCTCGACGCCGGTCACCAGGATCTGCACGTCCGGGTACAGCTCGGTCAAATCCGCGATGAACGGGATGGACCCGCCGATCCCCATTTCCACTGCCGGCACGCCCCAGGCTTCGCCGAGGGCCCACATGGCCACGCTCGCGGCCTTGGAGGCCGTGTCCGTCAAGAAGGAGTTGCCGCTCTCCCCCGGCGTGAACACCACGTGCGCGCCAAACGGCGCATTGGCTTCGACGTGCTTGCGGACGGCTTCCATGGCGGCTGCCGGATCCTGGCCGGGAGCCAGCCGCAGGCTGAATTTGGCCCGGGCGCGCGGCAGCAGTGTGTTGGAGGCTACGTCGACGGCCGGAGCGTCAAAACCGATGATCGACAGGGCCGGCTTGGTCCACATGCGTGAGGCAATGCTCCCGGTTCCGGCGAGCTTGACGCCGTCGAGCACGGAAGCGTCCGCCCGGTATTCCTCTTCGGTCAGGTCCACGGTGACGTCGTCGCGGCTCACGAGGCCCTCGATTGCGACGCTGCCGTCGGCGTCGTGAAGGGTCGCGATCAGGCGGGACAGCAGGGTCGGCGCGTCAAGCACGGGGCCGCCGAACATGCCCGAATGCACCGCGTGGTCCAGCACCTTGACCTCGATGGTGCCGTCCACCAGCCCGCGAAGGCTCGTGGTCAGGGCCGGGATGCCGACCTTCCAGTTGCTGGAGTCGGCCACGACAATCACATCAGCGCGCAGCAGTTCGCGGTGGGTCTCGAGGAATGTCCGGAACGTCGGTGAGCCGGCCTCTTCTTCCCCTTCGAAGAAGAATGTCACGCCGAGGCCAAGCTCGTCCCCGAGCACGCGCGTCACGGCGGAGTACGCGGCGATGTGGGCCAGGATGCCCGCTTTGTCATCCGCGGCGCCGCGACCGAAGAGCCGCCCGTCGCGTTCGACGGCGGTAAAGGGGTCGGTTTCCCACAGCGCGAGGTCGCCGGTGGGCTGGACGTCGTGGTGGGCGTAGAGCAGAACGGTCGGCTTGCCGGCGGCGGCCGGGCGGCGGGCGACGACGGCGGGTCCGCCCGGCGTTCCGTCTTCCTTGTCGCAGCGGAGGATCCGGACGTCCTCGAAGCCGCTGGCGCGAACGAGGCCGGCGACGGCGTCTGCGCTGCGGTTCAGCGGGGCCGGGTCAAAGCTGGGCCAGGCGATGCCCGGAATGGCGACAAGGTCCGTCAGCCGGCTGATAGTTTCATCGAATGATTCCGTCACGGCCTGGCGGAGGGCCTCGGCATCGATGGTGCCGGCGTGGTCCATGGTGGTTTGCGGGTTCCCCGCGGTTGATGAAGTCATGGCGAAAACACTACCGTGTGGTGAATCACGGCAAACAGCGTGAGGGCGTGGCTGACCGCGTGTGTGCTGGGTCTCGCGCCGGGATCTGCGGGGTATTCTTTAGGGGTGTTTGGACGAAAAAAGGAAGCGCCCGCGGCGCAGAACGTAGTTGACCAGCAGGCGGCCGAGGCGGCAGCCCGGGGCACCGTGACCGGCAAGGGCGCGCCCACGCCCAAGCGGAGCGCCCAGGAGGCCGCCCGCAAGCGGCCGCTCGTGCCGGAAGACCGCAAGGCTTCCAAGGCGGCCGAGCGCGCCGCCGTCACGGAGCAGCGGCTCAAGATGCGGCAGGCCATGGACAGCGGTGACGAGAAGTTCCTGCCGGTGCGCGACAAGGGTCCGCAGAAGCGTTTCACCCGTGACTACGTCGATGCCCGCTTCAGCCTGGGCGAGTACCTCATGTTCGGGGCACTCCTGTTTGTCGTCATCTCGCTGCTGGTGCCGGCTTCCAGCCAGCAGATGATCTACGTCCTGGGCGCCTTCTGGGTCATGTTCCTGGCCGTCTTCGTGGATGTCTTCATCCTCTCCCGCAAGCTCAAGAAGCGGCTCAGCGAGAAGTTCGGCGAGGTGGAACGCGGCACCGTCTGGTACGGCTCGATGCGCTCCCTGCAGTTCCGCCGCCTGCGCCTGCCCAAGCCGCAGGTCAGCCGCGGAGAGTTCCCCGTCTGACCATTCATCCCTAGGATTTCCAACCACGAAGCCTCCGGCAGTCCATACTGCCGGGGGCTTCGTCGCGCGGGGCAGGCGGCCGGGCCCGTGGCGGCTTAGCGCCGGCTCGGGTGCGTGGCCAGCAGCCGGTTGATGCGGGCGGCCCAGAACGGGCCTTCGTACAGAAACGCCGTGTAGCCCTGAACGAGGGTGGCGCCGGCGTCCAGCCGCGCCTGCACATCCTGGGCGGTTTCGACGCCGCCCACGGAGACGAGGGTCAGTGCGCCGCCCGTAACGGACTTAAGCCGGGCCAGGACCTCCAGCGACCGCTTCTTCAGGGGCGCCCCGGAGAGGCCCCCGGCCCCGCAGGCCTCGACCTTGTCCGGGCTGGCTGAGAGTCCGGTGCGGGCGATGGTGGTGTTGGTGGCGATGATGCCGTCCAGCTTCAGGTCCAGCGCCAGGCGCGCAACGTCGTCGATGTCCTCGTCGCTGAGGTCGGGTGCGATCTTGACCAGGAGCGGAACGTGGCGGCCGGCGGCTTTGTCCGCTTCCTCGCCGACAGCGGTCAACAGCGGACGCAGGGTCTCAACGTCCTGCAGCAGCCGCAGCCCGGGCGTGTTGGGCGAGCTGACGTTGACCACCAGGTAGTCGGCGGCCGGGGCGAGGCTGCGTGCGCTGATCAGGTAGTCGGAGACGGCATCCTCGAGTCCCACCACCTTGCTCTTGCCGATGTTGACCCCGATCACGGGCCGCACGCCGGGGTAGTGCCGCTGCAGGGCGGCCCTGGCGGACTTCAGGCGCGGAGCCACCGCCGCGGCGCCGTCGTTGTTGAACCCCATCCGGTTGATGACGGCCCGGTCCTCCACGAGGCGGAAGAGTCGGGGTGCCGGGTTGCCGGGCTGGGCCTGGCCGGTGATGGTGCCGACTTCCACGTGGCCGAAGCCGAGCTCGGTGAGCGCCTCGATGCCGTGGCCTTCCTTGTCGAAGCCGGCAGCGAGGCCGAACGGCGACGGGAAGGTCAGGCCAAACGCCTCGGTCTGCAGGGACGCCGCCGGGGCGGTGAACTTCTGCAGCACCCGGCCGGCGCCGCAGCTGTGGGCCAGCCGGATGGCCTTGAACCCGATCTTGTGGGCGCGTTCGGCGTCCATCCATGAGAAGGCCAGCCGGAAGAATGTGGGATATACGCGCATGCCTCTAGTTTTCCGGTTCGGGCCGTCCAGACCAAACCAGCGCGCTACGGGCAACCGTTATGACTGCCGAAATGACTGTCGTTGTGACTGCGGTATGACGGCTGTTGCAGCTGCGGTCCCGCGTGCCGTGGATGCGGCGGCCCAAGAGCGCCGGGGCGCGTTAGCATGAAGCCATGACCAGCAATGATGGTGTCGGGACGGGCAGCCGTGGGGTGCCGGGGCGCGGGATCGAGGCCGATGTCGTGGTGGTCGGCGCGGGCCTGGCCGGGGTCGTGGCGGCGGCGCAGGCGTATGCGGCCGGCCGGCGGGTGGCGGTGCTGGATCAGGAGCCGGAGGCATCCGTCGGCGGCCAGGCACACTGGTCCTTTGGCGGCCTCTTCCTGGTCAACTCCCCCGAACAGCGCCGGCTCGGCGTGCGGGACAGTGAAGAGCTGGCCCTCGCGGACTGGCACGCGTCCGCCGGATTCGACCGGCCCGAGGATGCGCTGGCGAAGGAGTGGGCGGCGGCGTACGTGAACTTCGCGGCCGGGGAAAAGCGCGCCTGGCTCGCCTCGCTGGGCGTCGGGCTGTTTCCCCTGGTGCAGTGGGCCGAACGCGGCGGCTACGGCCCGGACGGCCACGGCAACACGGTCCCGCGCTTCCACGTTGCGTGGGGCACTGGACCCGCCCTGCTGGCGCCCTTCCTGGCCAAACTCCGTGAAGGCGTTGACGCCGGACGCGTGAGCTTCCATTTCCGGCACCGCGCCACCGGACTCATCAAGACCGCGGGCCGGATCAGCGGCGTCCGCGGCGAGCTGCTCGAGCCCAGCGATGCGGGGCGGGGCGAAAAATCCTCCAGGCACCGGAGCGGCAACTTCGAGGCCGCGGACGCAGCCGTCGTGGTCACGACCGGCGGGATCGGCGGGAACCACGAGTCGGTCCGCAGACAGTGGCCGGGAGGCGGGGCGCCGGAAACGATGTTGAGCGGTGTGCCCGACTCGGTGGACGGAGACTTCCTGCCGGCCGTGAGCCTGGCCGGCGGGAACCTCATTAACGGCGATCGGATGTGGCACTACCCGGAGGGCATCCATAACCATTCCCCGGTGTGGCCGCGGCATGGCATCCGGATCCTGCCCGGGCCTTCGGCCCTGTGGCTGGATGCGACGGGGCGAATGCTCCCCCCTCCCCTATTTCCCGGCTTCGACTCCCTCGGGGCGCTGCGCCACATTCTGGCCACCGGACATGCCCATTCGTGGTTCGTCCTTAACACGACGATTGCCCTGAAGGAATTCGCGCTTTCCGGCTCCGAGCAGAACCCGGATCTCACGGGCAAGGACGTCCGGCTGCTGGTCTCGAGGCTGCGGCCGGGCAGCGACACGCCGCTCCGGCGGTTCATGGACCGCGGGGTCGACTTCCTGCAGGCCAAGACCCCCGCCGGGCTGGCCGGAAAGATGAATGACCTCACCGGTACCGGGCTCATTGATGCCACGGAACTGGAGCGCCTGGTCCGTGCCCGCGACCGGCAGTTTTCGAGCGGGTTGGGCAAGGATCCGCAGCTGGCCGCCATCCGGGCCGCCCGTCGCTTCGCCACGGACAAGATCATGCGGGTGGCACCACCGCACCGGCTCACGGATCCGCGGCACGGGCCGCTGCTTGCCGTCCGGCTCTCTGTCCTGACGCGCAAGAGCCTCGGCGGCCTCCACACGGATCTGCAGTCGCGGGTGCTGGACGCCGCCGGTCGGCCCGTGCCGGGACTGTTCGCGGCCGGTGAAGCCGCCGGGTTCGGCGGCGGCGGAATCCACGGCTACCGCGCGCTTGAGGGGACGTTCCTGGGCGGGTGCCTCTTCTCCGGACGCTCTGCGGGCCGCGCCGCGGCGTTGGCCGTCTAGTGAGCAGCATAGTCAGCAGCATGGGAGGAATGTCGATGCAGTGGCAGACCGACATCCTGGGCGACGATTTCCAGGCGTGTGCCTTCGAGGCGGCCGGCCCCGACGGCGTCCTGCGCACCGCAACCCTGGTCCGTCACACCCCCGCCGGCCCGGAAGGCGCCGCCGCAGCCGGGGCGGGAACTGCGCTGCCGGCGCGGGCGGTCCTGTTCCTGCACGGGTGGAGTGACTACTTCTTCAACGAGGAACTCGCGGAGTTCTGGACCGGCAAAGGTTTTGAGTTCTTCGCCCTGGACATGCACAACCACGGCCGCAGCCTCCGGCCTGGAACCCACGGCGGCTACGTCGCAGACCTGGACAACTACGACGCCGAGATCACGGCGGCGATCGGCATCATCGGCTCACTCCGGCCAGCCGGCGCGGCACCGCAACTGGCGATCATGGGCCACTCCACCGGCGGGCTGATCGCGGCCTTGTGGGCGGACCGGCACCCGGGGGTGGCGTCGCAGCTGGTCCTGGACAGTCCGTGGCTGGAAGTCCATGGCAGCCCGGCGTTGCGCCGCGCCGCGCGGACCATGGTGGAGCCCTTCGCCCGGTTCTGGCCCGAGTCGGTGATCCGGCTGCCGGAGCGGGCCTTCTACTGGCGCAGCATCAGCAGCGCGGCGGAGGGCGAATGGGCGTTGGACGACGCCTACCGTCCGCCGCATGCCTTTCCGGTCCGCGCCGGCTGGCTCAGCGCCGTGCTCTCCGGACAGTCCAAGGTGGCCCGCGGCCTGACCATCGACGTGCCCATCCTCGTGCTCATCTCAGCGGCCAGCGCCAACGGGATGTTCTGGAAGGAGTCCATGCGCCGCACCGACGCGGTCCTGGACGTCAACACAATCGCCCTGCGCGCCCTGAGCCTGGGCCGCACCGTCACGCTGGAGCGGATCGACGGCGCGCTGCACGACGTCTTCCTCTCGGCACCCCGGGTCCGCGCGGACGCCTATTCCCGGCTGTCCCGCTGGATGAGGGCGTACGTGTTTGACTGAGGCTCAGGCGCCTTGGCTGCCCGTAGCGGGAGCGGCGTCGACCGCTCCCCCGTACCGCCGGTCGCGCTGGGCATAGATCTCGACGGCGTCCCAGAGCGTCCGCCGGTCCACGTCCGGCCACAAGGTGTCCAGGAACACGAATTCGGCGTAGGCGGACTGCCACAGCATGAAGTTGGAGAGCCGTTGTTCGCCGGAGCTGCGCAGGAACAGGTCAACATCCGGCAGGTCGGGCTCGTCCAGGAACTTCTGGATGGTCCGTTCGGTGATGGCCCCCGGCTTGAGCCGGCCCTGCGCCACTTCCTCCGCGATCGCGGCGACGGCATCGGCGATCTCGGCGCGTCCGCCGTAGTTGACGCACATGTTCAGGGTGCAGGTGCTGTTGCCGCGGGTGTAGTCCTCGGCCTCTTCGAGTTCGCGGATCACCGAGCCCCACAGTTTCGGGCGCCGTCCGGACCAGCGGATGCGGACCCCCCATTCATCGAGCTGGTTCCGCTGCCGGCGCAGCACGTCCTTGTTGAACCCCATGAGGAAACGCACTTCCTCCGGGGACCGGCGCCAGTTCTCGGTGGAGAAGGCGTACACGCTGACGTGCTCGATCCCCAGTTCGATCGCGCCGGCCATGACGTCCAGGAGGGCAGGCTCCCCTGCCTTGTGGCCCTCGATCCTTGGCAGGCCGCGCTGGTTGGCCCAGCGGCCGTTGCCGTCCATGACGATCGCGACATGCCGCGGAATGAACTCCGCGGGGATGGCGGGCGGAACAGCGCCGGACGGGTGCGGGTAGGGGGCCACCACGGGGGCGGTCCGGCGCCGGACCGCGCGCTGCTTTGCCTGGCTCTTCTCCAGGTTCCTTCCCAAGCTTCTTCCCAATGCCACTTCTACGTTCGCTCCACATGTTTGAGGGATTTCAGGACTCTCTCCAGGTGCCACTGGAGGTAACTGGCCACCAGGCCGGCCGCTTCCCGCCGGTGAACGGACGCCGAGGCATCCGCCGTCGTCCAGTTCCCGGTGAGCAGGGCACCCAGCAGGAGCACAGTTTCCGCGGCCGGCGCCGGGGAACCCGGCGGACGGCACTCGGGGCAGACCATACCGCCCAGCGGTGCGGAAAAGGCGGTGTGGGGGCCGGGTGCACCGCACCGGGCGCAGTCGGTGAAGCTGGGCGCCCAGCCGCCGGTCGCGAGGGCGCGCAGCAGGTACGAGTCGAGGATGAGCGCGGGGGCGTGGTCACCCCGGCTGAGCGACGCCAGCGCTCCGACCAGCAGGTTGTATTGGGCGGTGCCGGCCTCGCCGTCGACGTCGGTGAGCCTCTCCGCCGTCTCGGTCATGGCCGCGGCCACCGTGTAGCGGCCGTAGTCGGCGGCGATGTTGCCGCCGTAGGCGCCCTTGGCCACGGCCTGCGTCACAACGTCCAGCGTGCGGCCGGAAATCAGTTGGAGATCGGCCACCATGAACGGCTCCAGCCGGGCGCCGAAACGGCTGCTGGTGCGGCGGACACCCTTCGCCACCGCACGGATCTGTCCGTGGTGCTTTGTCAGCAACGTGATGATCCGGTCCGCCTCGCCCAGCTTGTGGGTGCGCAGCACGACGGCGTCATCACGGTAGGCGCGCGCTGCAAAGGATTGTTGGACCACAGTTAATCTTCGCACTCTCTGTCCGGAAACACGGCACGGGCAACGCCCTGTTGGCGCAAAGAAAACTGCGCCGCCGGAAGGTTCCGGCGGCGCAGTGCGCTGCGCCTCAGCTGCGTCAAGGGCCGAATCAGGCGCGGGCGTCCCGGATGGCCCGGTTCACGGCCGAGATGACTGCCTTGAGCGAGGCCGTAATGGTGTTCGCGTCGATCCCAACACCCCACAGCACCCGCTCGCCCACGGCGCATTCGACATACGCGGCGGCCAGGGCGCTGCCGCCCTCGGACAGGGCGTGCTCGCTGTAGTCCAGCACGCGGACGTCGACGCCGTCCTCGCGCAGGATGCTCAGCAGGGCCGCGATGGGGCCGTTGCCGGTGCCGGTGCGGCGGACCTGGGCGCCGTCGATCTTCAGCGACGCGGTCAGGGTCATCGCCCCGGCCTCGTCAGTTTCGGTGCCAATCGCCCCGAGCGCGTAGCGCCCCCACTGGGTGTCCGCGGCCGTGGACGGCAGGTATTCGTCCTGGAAGACCTGCCAGAGCTGGGCGCCGCTGACCTCGCCGCCCACGGTGTCGGTCTGTTTCTGGATGACGCCGGAGAACTCGATCTGGGCGCGGCGCGGCAGGTCCAGGTTGTGCTCGTTTTTCAGCAGGTAGGCGACGCCACCCTTGCCGGACTGCGAGTTGACGCGGATGACGGCCTCGTAGCTGCGGCCGAGGTCCTTCGGGTCGACCGGCAGGTACGGGACCTGCCAGGTGTAGTCGGCGACGTCCTTGCCGGCGGCGGCGGCGTCCTTTTCGAGGGCTTCCAAGCCCTTCTTGATGGCGTCCTGGTGCGAGCCGGAGAACGCGGTGAAGACGAGGTCTCCGCCGTACGGTACGCGCTCGGCGACCGGCAGCTGGTTGCAATACTCCACCGTGCGGCGGATTTCGTCGATGTTGGAGAAGTCGATCATGGGATCGATGCCCTGGACGAACATGTTCAGGCCCAGGGTCACCAGGTCCACGTTGCCGGTCCGTTCGCCGTTGCCGAAGAGGCAGCCCTCGATCCGGTCCGCACCGGCCAGGTAGCCGAGCTCGGCGGCGGCGACGCCGGTGCCCCGGTCGTTGTGCGGGTGCAGGGACAGGATGATGCCTTCCCGCGGGTGCAGGTTCCGGCTCATCCACTCGATGGAGTCGGCGTAGACGTTGGGGGTGGCCATCTCGACCGTGGCGGGCAGGTTGATGATGACCTGGCGGTCCGCCGAGGCCTCGAAGACGTCGGCGATCGCGTTGCAGACGCGCACGGCGTAGTCCAGCTCGGTCCCGGTGAAGGACTCGGGCGAGTATTCGTACGTAATGTGCGTGTCGACGAGGGTTTCCTCGTACTTCTTGCACAGCCGGGCGCCCTGCAGGGCGATGTCCAGGATGCCGTCTTCGTCCTGGTTGAAGACCACGCGGCGCTGCAGGACGGAGGTGGAGTTGTAGAGGTGGACGATGGCCTGCTTCGCGCCGACCAGGGACTCGTAGGTCCGCTCGATCAGGTGTTCACGGGCCTGGGTCAGTACCTGGATCGTGACGTCGTCGGGAATGTGGTTGCCCTCGATCAGCTGCCGGACGAAGTCGAAGTCCGTCTGTGATGCCGAGGGGAAGCCGACCTCGATCTCCTTGTAGCCCATCCGGACCAGCAGGTCGAACATCTTCAGCTTGCGGGCCGGGCTCATGGGATCGATGAGGGCCTGGTTGCCGTCGCGCAGGTCCACGGCGCACCAGCGCGGGGCCTTGGTGATGACCTTGTCCGGCCACGTGCGGTCCGGCAGTTCAACGGTGATCTGGTCCTGGAAGGGGACGTAACGGTGGACCGGCATTCCTGAGGGCTTCTGTGCGTTTCGCATTACTATCGGGGCCTTTTCTGTGATTCTTGGTGAAAGGGTGGCCGGGCAACACAAACTCCGCAGCGAGGGTTGGCCTTGCGCTAGATCGCGTCTGAGGCCTCGCCGCGGCAGCTAAGAAGAAGCAGTTCTGCGCGCACCTTTTCACAGTAACACGGGTGCGTAAGATGAAGGAGCCAGACCACCGCAACGTCCACTATGCAGACCGTGCACCGACACAAGCTCCGGTGCCGGCCTGCCTCTCAAAGGAGCATCCGTGCCACTTTCGGGGATCGACCTGTCCACCATCGATGCCGGCGTCCGTCCGCAGGATGACCTGTACCAGTACGTGAACGGCGGCTGGCTCACGAGCACGGTCATTCCGGACGACCGGCCGCTGGAAGGCACGTTTACGGCCCTGAGGGACGCGTCGGAGCTTGCCGTGAAGGAGATCATCGAACAGGCGGCCGCCCGCGGCGCAGAGGCCAACGGCATCGAGCGGAAGATCGGGGACCTCTACAACAGCTTCATGGACGCGGCCGCAGCCGAGGCGAAGGGCCTGGACCCGCTCCGGGCCCGGCTGGCGGAGGTGTTCGCCACGACGTCGGTTCCCGAACTCGTGGCGCTGGCCGGACGGCTGTTCCGCGCCGATGTGGGCGGGCTCTTCTACATCTACCCCGCGCCGGACGCCGGCAACCCGGACCGGATCCTGCTCTACACCGGTCAGGGCGGCCTCGGCCTGCCGGATGAGTCGTACTACCGCGAAGAGAAGTTCGCGGCCATGGTCCAGGCCTACCGGGAGCACGTCCAGGCCATGCTTGCCCTGGCCGACATTGCCGATCCCGGTGGCGCGGCCGGGCGGGTCGTCGCGCTGGAAACCGCGCTGGCTTCGCACCACTGGGACAACGTGACGCTGCGGAATCCGCAAAAGACGTACAACCTGAAGTCCGCCGCCGAGGCAGCGGAGCTCTTCCCGCTCCTGGCCGACTGGTTCGACGCGGCCTGCATCGCCCCGGAAAAGCGCACCGAACTCGTGATGAGCACTCCCGACTTCTTCTCCGGCGCCGCCTCCTTGCTGGACAGCGAACCGCTGGCCACGTGGCAGGAATGGCTCGCCATGCGCGTCGTCAGCGCCGCTGCCCCGTACCTGTCCTCCGCGTTCGTGGACGCGAACTTCGCCTTCTACGGCACCACCTTGAGCGGGACGCCGCGGATCAAGGACCGCTGGAAGCGCGGCGTCGCGGTAGTCGAGGCGGCCCTCGGCGAGGCCGTAGGCCAGATCTACGTTGCCCGGCACTTCCCGGAAGGCAACAAGGCACGTATGCAGGGCCTCGTGGCCAACCTGATCGAGGCGTACCGGGAGTCCATCACGGGGCTGGAGTGGATGGGCGAGGAAACCAAGCTTGAGGCGCTCAAGAAGCTGGACTCCTTCCGCGCCAAGATCGGCTACCCGGACAAGTGGATCGACTACGCCGCCGTCGAGGTCGATCCCGCCGATCTGCTGGGGAACGTGGAGCGCGCGCACAGCGCCGACGTCGACCGTCACCTTGACGAGGTCGGCAAGCCTGTAGACCGCGAGAAGTGGCTCATGACCCCGCAGACGGTCAACGCCTACTACCACCCGCTGCTCAACGAGATCGTGTTTCCCGCCGCCATCCTGCAGCCTCCCTTCTTCACCGCCGACGCGGACGACGCCGTCAACTACGGCGGCATCGGCGCGGTGATCGGGCACGAAATCGGCCACGGCTTCGATGATCAGGGCTCGCAGTATGACGGCAGCGGCCTGCTCCGGAACTGGTGGACCCAGGACGACCGCACCGCCTTCGAGGCACTGACCTCCAAGCTGGTGGCGCAGTTCGACGCCCTCTCCCCCACGGCCGCGCCCGGCCACAACGTCAACGGCAAGCTAACCCTGGGCGAGAACATCGGCGACCTCGGCGGCCTCACCATCGCCTACAAGGCCTACCTGATCAGCCTCGACGGGCAGGAACCGCCGGTGCTCGACGGGATGACAGGGTTCCAGCGGTTCTTCGCGTCCTGGGCCGCGGGGTGGCGGCAGGTCATCCGGACGGAGGAAGCCATCCGCAGGCTGGCGACGGACCCGCACTCCCCCAACGAATTCCGCACCAATGCGATCGCCAAGAACCTGGATGCCTTCCACGAAGCGTTCGGCGTCACCGAGCAGGACGGCATGTGGATGCCGCCGCAGGAGCGCGTCAGCATCTGGTGACGCCGGTCGCCGGCCCCGCGCCGGCACCAGACCACGGAAGGGACCACCCATGGCCCGCGTTTTCATCACCGGTTCGACCGACGGGCTAGGACTCGCCAGCGCCCGGACGCTTGTGGGCGCGGGCCATGACGTCCTGCTGCACGCCCGCTCCAAGGAACGCGCGGCTTCCCTCGCTCAACTCGCTCCGCAGGCGGCCGGCATCGTGATCGGCGACCTCAGCAGCGCCGCCCAAACCCGGGACCTCGCCGGGCAGGTCAACGACCACGGGCGGATGGACGCCGTCATCCATAATGCCGGCGTCTACGTTTCGCCCACGCGCGTCGGGACCCCGGAGGGGCACTCCCTCACTTTGGCGGTCAATGTGCTGGCGCCCTACGTGCTCACCGCGCTGATCGAGCGACCCGGCCGCCTGGTCTACATCAGCAGCGGCATGCACCTCGGGGCGAATGGCAATCTGGGGGATATCGACTGGACCGGGCGGCGCTGGAGTGCCAGCGCCGCCTACTCGGAGAGCAAGCTCTGCGTTTCCGCGCTCTCGGCGTCTGTCGCACGGCACTGGCCCGCCGTGCTCAGCAATTCAGTTGACCCCGGCTGGGTGCCCACCAGGATGGGCGGCCCCGGCGCGCCTGGCGACCTCGCTTTGGGCCAGGACACGCAGAGCTGGCTCGCCGTCAGCAACGACCCCGGCGCCCTGGTCTCCGGCAAGTACTGGCACCACCGCCGGCAGCGGACGGCCGCACCGGAGGTCACCGACCCCGGCTTCCAGGACAGGCTCACCGACAGGCTCGCCGAACTGACCGGCGTCACGCTGTTCTAAGTCACGGTGGTCTGAGTCACGGTGTTCTACGTCAGGCTGTTCCATCGCAGCGAAACCGGACAGGCCCTGAAAATCAGCGGGTGATCAGGGCCGGGTTCGCCTGCTGGCAGACGGTGTCGCCGGCCGTCTGGTTGACGATGTCCGCGGGCAGTTGCGGCGTCGCGGCGGCCGTCGGTGTCCCGTTGGCGAAATCGGCGCCCAGGTACACCTGGACTCCGACAACTCCAGCCGCCGGGAGCACCTGACCCGGCGCCACGCCGAGGAGGGCCGCGACGTCTGCGGCCACGTCGGCGTACCCAGCACCGTAGTAGACGGCAGTCGTTGCGACGGGCCGGGCCGTCAGCTGTCCCACCTTGGTGAAGCCCGCGCCCTTGATGGCCTGGATGATCTCCTGGGTCCGGGCGGCCACGCCTGAGCCGTTGGCCACGGTGACCGGCTGCAGCGTCTTGTCGTAGGCCGGTGCCGGGGCGCTCGGGGCCGGGGTGGCACTGGGAGCCGGGGCGGCGCTCGGCGGCGCGGTCGGATCCGTCAGGTCAACGTCGTTGCGCATGGCGGCGAAAAGCTGCGACGCCGCGGGTTCGGCCAGCTGCAGCCGGTTGGGGTCCGACTCGGCCGGAACGGTCGGCGTGGCCACGAAGGCCACCTTGCCGACGTCGATGTTCTTCAGCCGGTTACCCACGGTCAGCAGCGTCGGCACCGAGGCCAGGCCGTCGTCGATGGTGAGGTTCTTGGTGATCGCGTCCGCGATGCCGAGCATCCGTGCCGGGTTGGTGAGGGTGCCGTCGCTCTTGATCTTCCGGGTGAGGGATGACAGGAAGCCCTGCTGGGCCTTGATGCGGCCAAGGTCACCGCCGTCACCGAAGGCGTGCCGCGTGCGGACAAAGGACAGCGCCTGCTCCCCCTGCACGGTGGACGTGCCCTTGGGCAGCCGGAGCTTGGAGTCGGGGTCATAGACGGCGTCGCTGACGCACACCTCCACGCCGCCGACGGCGTTGGAGAGTTCCTTGACGGCGTTGAAGTCGGCCATCATGAAGTGGTCGATCTGCAGTCCGGTGAGCTTGTTGACGGTGTCCACAGCGCAGCCGATGCCGGCCTCGGACATCGCCGAGTTGATCATGACGCCGGTCTGGGCCGGGTAGACCTTGTTGGTCTTCGGATCCGTGCACTGAGGAATGTCGACCAGCAGGTCTCGCGGGAAGCTAACGACATTGACGCGCTTGTTGTCCGCGGAGATGTCCATGAGCATCATGACGTCCGAGTGCCCGTAGCCGGTGGAATCAGCGCTGGAGCCGTACTGGGCGTTCTTCCCGTCGCGCGTATCCGAGCCGAGGATCAGGATCTGCATCCGGTCCGTCGAGTCGTTCACGGAGTTCTCGGACTTGACGCTGCCGGCGCTCAGCGGGGCCTTGGTGATGTTGCCCTGGAGCCGGATCACCCAATAGGCGCCAAAGGCGATCACGCCGACCAGGACGACCGCGAGGACGCCCGTGGTGACTTTCAGCCAGGTGGGAGTCCGCCGGACAGCGCCGAGGTGGCGGGCCGGCCCGGCGGCGGTGTCACCGGTGTGGCGGGCAGCAGCGGATGACCGAACCGGCGGGGCGGATCCGTCGGCGCGGTTATCACGGGGTCGAGCCACTTGTTGAGCCTTCCTTCACGAACGGGGAGTTTGCCCATTTTAGTGTCCGAAACTGAGAAAATGCCGATGGGCCCGCTCTTGGGAGCGGCGGGGCGAACCGGCGGCCCGGTCACAGCCCAACTAGCGGCCCCGCTAGAGGCCTTACTAAAGGTACACGGCTCAGAAGCCGAGTTTGACGAGCTGCTTCGGATCGCGCTGCCAGTCCTTGGCCACCTTGACGTGCAGGTCGAGGTAGATGCGGGCACCGAGCAGCGCCTCAATCGCCTTGCGCGCGGTGGTCCCGACCTCGCGGAGCCGGGCGCCGCCCTTGCCAATAATGATGGCCTTCTGGGACGGGCGTTCCACGTACAGGTTGACGCGGACGTCGAGGAATGGCCGGTCTTCGGGGCGCCCTTCCCGCGGAACGATCTCATCGACCACGACGGCCAGGGAGTGCGGCAGTTCGTCGCGGACGCCCTCAAGGGCAGCTTCCCGGATGAGTTCGGCAATCATGACAGCTTCGGGCTCGTCCGTCAGGTGCCCGTCCGGGTACAGCGGCGGCGAGGCCGGCATGTGGCTGATCAGGACGTCGGCCACGGTGTCGACCTGGAAGCCGTCGGTGGCGGAGACCGGGACGATGTCGTTCCAGCCGTCCTCGCCGCGGACCTCTCGGCCCAGGGCGGCGACGGCGAGCAGCTGCTCTGTGAGGGCCTGGCGGTCCACGGTGTCGGCCTTCGTCACGATCGCGATGATCGGCTTGTTGCCGACGGCGGCCAGCTGGGCGGCGATGAACTTGTCGCCCGGGCCGATCTTCTCGTTGGCAGGAAGGCAGAAGCCGATCGCGTCGACCTCGGCGAGGGTGTCCGCGACGAGTTCGTTCAGCCGCTTTCCCAGCAGGGTGCGCGGGCGGTGCAGGCCCGGGGTGTCCACGAGGATCAGCTGGGCGTCGTCCCGGTGCACGATGCCCCGGATGGTGTGTCGCGTGGTCTGCGGCTTGGCCGAGGTAATCGCGACTTTCTGGCCGACCAGGGCGTTGGTGAGGGTGGATTTGCCTGCATTGGGGCGCCCTACCAGCACCGAGAAACCGGCCCGGTAGCCGCCGTGGGCTGCTTCGCCGTCGGACTTATTCTGCTTGCTCACGTGAGACTCCCTGTTGGATTGGTGCGGCCTCGTCGAGAAGGTCTTCAAGGTCAGTTTCTTCTTTTGGTACGGCGGCCGCAATGATGTGGCTGACGCGGTTCCGCCGGCCCTCGAGCCGGTCGGCGCGGAGGGACAGCCCATGGACCTGGACGGTGCTGCCGACAATCGGCACCCGCCCGAGGGCCTTGGCGAGCAGGCCGCCCACGGTGTCCACTTCGTCGTCGTCGAGCTCGAGGTCAAAGAGCTCGCCGAGGTCATCGATGCTCATGCGGGCGCTGACCCGGTAGCTTCCGTCGCCCAGGGCCACGGCCTCGGCGCTTTCGGTGTCGTATTCGTCCACGATCTCACCGACGATCTCCTCGATGAGGTCCTCGAGCGTGACCAGCCCTGCCGTTCCGCCGTATTCGTCGATGACGATCGCCACGTGCGTCGACTCCTTCTGGAGTTCACGCAGCAGGTCGCTGACCGGCTTCGAGTCCGGCACATAGCGGACCTCGCGGGCGAGTTCGTCGACCACCGGCGGCTCCTCGTCCGGGCCCAGGTTGTGAAGCGCGGCGGCGACGTCCTTGAGGTACACAATGCCCAGGATCTGGTCGGTGTTTTCGCCGATGATCGGGATCCGCGAGTACCCGGAGCGCAGGAAGAGCGACATCGCGCGGTGCAGGCTGGATCCCGAGTCGATCGTGAGGATGTCGGTTCGCGGCACCATAACGGAACGGACCAGGGTGTCCCCGAAGTCGAAGACCGACTGGATCAGCTCCGCCTCGTTGTCCTCGATCACATCGGACTCGGTGGCGCGGTCCACGAGCTCGCGGAATTCCTCTTCGCTGAAAAACGCCTCGTTGTCCGCCGGCGCGCCGGGGGCGACTGCGCTGCCCAGGCTGACCAGCCAGCCCGGGATCGGGCCGAGCACGGCGTAGAGGAATCGGACGAGCGGTGCGCTGAAGCGGACCAGGGCGACGGAGTGCACCCGGCCAAGCTGCCGGGGAGAGACCCCGACGATCACGAAACCGATCACCGCCATGATGCCCGTGGCGGCCAGGCCGGCGAGCCACACATTGTCCAGCAGGCTGTGCAGGAGGACGGTCACGGCGACGGCGGAGGCCATCTCGAACCAGATCCGCCAGAACCGGAGGGCGCGCATGTGTCCCACGGGCTGCGCCAGGATCCGCTTCAGCGACGTGCCCCGGCTGTTCAGGACCGCCTGTTCGGCGTCGTGCCGGGGCAGGAAGTTGAAGGCGGACTCGGCAGCGGTCAGCACCGCGGCAAAGCTAAGGAACACCAGCGCCATGCCGGCAAGAATCAGTGGGGTCACTGAATCGTCTCTGACGGGGCCTCTTTGCCGGTGAACGCGGTCAGGAGTTCGCGCTGCAGCCCGAACATCTCTTCCTTTTCCTCCGGCTCGGCGTGGTCATAACCCAACAGGTGCAGGATGCCGTGCGTGGTGAGCAGCAGCATCTCGTCCTGGGTGGAGTGGCCGGCATTCCGCGCCTGGACCTCGGCCACCTGGGGGCAGATGGCGATATCGCCGAGCATGCCCTGCGGGGTCGGCTTGTCCGGCGTGCCCGGGGTCAGTTCGTCCATCGGCACCGAGAGGACATCGGTGGAGCCGGGCTCGTCCATCAGTTCGATGTGCAGCTTTTCCATGGCCGGTTCGTCCACCAACAGGATGGACAGTTCCGCCTGCGGGTGAATGTAGAGGCGTTCGAAGATGAAACGCGACAGCGCCACGAGCTCCGACTCGTCGACGGCCACGCCGGATTCGTTGTTGACCTCAATGCTCATGCGTGTTCTCCCCGCGATTCCCGGGCAACGGAATGCTTGACCCGGCTCCTCTGGACTTCGTCCCAGATGCTGTAGGCGTTGACGATGTCCCCCACCAGCCGGTGCCGGACGACGTCGGAGGCATCCAGCACGGAGAAGTTGACGTCCTCGATCCCCTGCAGGATTTCCTCGACGATCCGCAGTCCCGAACGGGTGCCGAAGGGAAGGTCCACCTGGGTGATGTCCCCGGTGACCACCATCTTGGAGCCGAAGCCCAAGCGGGTCAGGAACATCTTCATCTGCTCCGGCGTGGTGTTCTGGGCCTCGTCGAGGATGATGAAGGCGTCGTTGAGCGTGCGGCCGCGCATGTAGGCCAGCGGGGCCACCTCGATGGTGCCGGCGGCCATGAGCCTCGGAATGGACTCGGGGTCCATCATGTCGTGCAGGGCGTCGTACAGGGGCCGCAGGTAGGGATCGATCTTGTCGCTCAGGGTGCCCGGCAGGAAGCCAAGCCGCTCCCCCGCCTCGACGGCGGGACGGGTCAGGATGATCCGGCTGACTTCCTTCTGCTGCAGGGCCTGGACAGCCTTGGCCATCGCCAGGTACGTCTTGCCGGTACCGGCCGGCCCGATCCCGAAGATCACCGTGTTGGCGTCGATCGCGTCCACGTAGTTCTTCTGGTTCAGCGTCTTGGCCCGGATGGTCTTGCCGCGGGTGGACAGGATGTTGGTGGTCAGCACTTCCACGGGGTTCTGCAGTGACTGGCTGCGGAGCATGGAGACGAGCTGCTGCAGGACGGCAGGGGTGATGACGGTGCCGCGGGCCACCAGCCCGCGCACCTCGTTGAGCAGGCGCATGATGCGCGGCACGTCGGCGGCCGGACCGCTGATCGCGAGCTCGTTCCCCCGGACATGGAAGTCAACGGCAGGGTACTGATTTTCGATGAACCGGAGGGCTTCGTCATGGCTGCCCAGCGACTGGACCATCTGCTCTGAGTCGTCGAACAAGACCACCTCCGTCCGCAACCCTGGTAGGGAGTGGGGGAATTCCCCTGCGGTGCGCTCTCCGGCGCTGAACCGGGCCTTGCCGTTCGCTGCTTCAGTCATGGTGTTGGCCCGCGGGCCTCTGGTCCCCTCCAGTATGAATATGGTCGGTCCCCGTGATCCCTGCCGACGGCGGTTCGCACCGTCCGCGGCCGGGGTCACCGGGTCCTTCCATCTTACGCCAGCGCGGCGCGCCCGACGCCGGTCAGGGTCCGGCGCCGCCCGCGTGCCGGGGCGCTGAGGCGCACCAGGATGTCGCCGTTAGTTGTAGGTGTTCCCGAAGATGACGTAACCATCAAGCCAGTGGGCCCCTGTCCGCGGGAAGGACTGGTCGGCGCTGTCCGGCTCCGGAGCGTCCTCCTGGACCGGCCGGGCGGGTGCCTCCGTCATCAGGGACCAGACTGCCCACACGCCGGCGGCCGCCAGCACGAGACCGCACGCCACGACGATCCACACGGCGCTCATGCCGTACCCCCAGGGATGACGCGCAGACGGATGCCGTCGCGATGCCCGTACATCCGGCGTCCATGGACCCCCCTGCACTGACGACCCGGACGACTGCTGAGTCGGGCGTCCTGGCGTCGATGCGACCCACGTAGGAGTGGTAAGCCGAGCTGACCACTTCGACACTGGATCCGACTTTTATTGAGCCCCAGTCTTCAGGGAAAACCCACGCGTCGATAGTCTCCGGCAGTGGGGTTCCGCGGCGACCCCCGCGGCGCGATGCCGACCTCAGCATGGTCATCCCACGCTCTCCAGCACGCCTGCCCGGGATTGGACGCCAACATAGCTGCCCCGGTAGAAGAGCAGCGGCTCGGCGTCGGCGCGGGCGCTCAGGGCACGGACCGCGGCGACAACAATCGTGTGGTCCCCGCCGTCGTACTCCTGGTGCAGTTCGCAGTCCACCCAGCCCAGCGCGCGCTCCAGGACAGGGTTCCCCAGCGGCGACGGCGAGTGGTCAACGCCGGCGAACTTGTCTGCGCCCGAACGGGCGAACTGCGCCGCGAGGTGCTGATGTTCGACCGGGAGGATGTTCACGGTGAACCGGCCCGCCTCGCGCAGCAGTGGCCAGGTGCTGGAGGTCCGCGCAGGACTGAAGGACACCAGGGCAGGTTCCAGCGACAGCGAGGAAAAGGACTGGCACGTAAAGCCGGCGGGACCGTCCTTCGTTGCCGCGGTGATCACGGTCAGGCCGGTGGCGAAGTGTCCCAGGATGGTCCGGAGCCGGCGCGGGCTGAGGTCAGAATGTTCCGTCATGGCGGGTCCTTTCGAAGTCTGTGCCCTCAATCAACCACCCTGGACGCCGCTTCCCAACCCCGGCTGAAACGCACAGTCGCGCTGCGACGCAACGCGTCACGGACCGAAGCATGACGTAAAAAACCTGTCGCAGCGCCGGCATAAGACACTGACTTCGACGCCGTCTTTCGTGCCAGCCGCTGCCCGCCGGGGCATGGTTCCCGACATTATGTATCAACTTCGCATCGGCCTCATATCGTTCCCGTTGCAGTTCCGCCGGGCGCCCCCAAACCGCACTTTCGCCCCGGGCCCGTGTGCCATGCTGGAATTCGGCTGTCCTCCAGGGCTCCGGGCCGGGCGCCCGGCAGGCCAAGGATGGACAGCCACCGGCGGTCCATGCCGCCCACAAAACGGATCGTTGCCGCCCAGCGCGGCGTGGGACACGAAGGGACAGCAACATCAGGCAGCGTGAGGTTCAACAGTCAGCAGCGGGACGTGTCCGTCGCGTCGCGCTGGTGCTCGTGTTGCCCGCCGCCCTCCTTCTGTCCGGCTGCGTGGCGACTCCTCAGGGCGGCATCACCAATTCCAGCAGCCCGTCGGAGCTGGTTCCGGACGCGGCGTCGGGCGCCCCCACCACCAGCGCTCCGCTGGAGACCGCGCAGACCTCGAACAAAGCCCCGGTGTACTGGATCGGGCGGAGCAACGACAACGCGTTCCTGTACCGCGAGTTCCGTGACGTTCCGGATCAGGACAACCCGGTCACGCGCGCCCTGCGGGTGATGATGTCCCAGAAGCCGCTCGACCCGGACTTCTTCACGCCGTGGCAGAATCCGAAGAAGCTGTCGACGTCGATTTCCGGCAAGAACGTGATCACGGTGGATGTCTCGGCGGATGCCTTCAACAGCAACGTGGACGCGGCCATGGCCGAGCGCGCCATCCAGCAGCTCATCTACACCGCGACGGCAGCGGCCGCCAGCGCGGGCCTGATCGATTCCGGCCAGCAGGTCCAGGTGGTGGTGCTCGTCGACGGGCATACGGACTATGTCGCCTTCAATCACGTCCGGCTCGGCGCTCCGACGTCGCGAAGTGCCGGGATGGTCGCCCCCGTGTGGATCATTGATCCGCAGGAAGGCACGTCCGTCGCTGACGGGTCCGTCAAGATCAGCGGCCGGAGCACCGTTCAAGGCGGGAAGCTTCGCTGGGAAATCCTCAAGGTGGACGGCGATAACGCCAAATCCGCCTACCTCAATGGCAACGCGACGGCTTCGGCCGATTCCGCGCAGTCCGGGCTGTTCACCCTGTCCGTGAACCTCGGCCCGGGACGCTATGAAGTCCGCGTGTCCCAGGTGGACCCCGCGGACAGCTCCAGGGAAGTGTTCACCGACACCCGCGGCTTCACGGTCAAATAATCACGGTCAAATAGTCACGCTAACGGCTACCAGCGTCCGAAAATGTCGCTGGCCAGCACGGTGGCGGCGGGCCCTGCCGTGGAGGAGCGCAGCACATGGTGGCCCAGCAGGGCAGTCACGGCCCCCGCGTCGCACAGCCGGGTGACCTCGCGCGGGCTGATGCCGCCTTCCGGGCCCACGATCAGCAGAACTTCACGGGGCCCGTCGTCGCCGGGCGCCGCACTGTCCAGCCAGGCCTCAAGTACCTGCCGCAGGGGGCGGACGGCGTCCTCGTGCAGGATGACCGCGAGGTCCGCGGCTGCCACGGCCGCCTGCAGCCCGGCACCGTCGACGGCGGCCCGGACTTCCGGGATCCAGGCCCGGCGGGCCTGCTTGGCGGCCGCGGTCACCACCGACTGCCACTTCGCATGCGCCTTCGCGGCCCGTTCGGCCTTCCACCGCACGATGGACCGCTCGGCCTGCCAGGGAATGACGGCATCGATGCCCAACTCGGTGGCGGTTTCGGCCGCGAGTTCGTCGCGGTCGCCCTTGGCGAGGGCCTGGACCAGAACCAGCCGGATCGCGGGTTGCGGCTCCGTCAGGAGGTCCAGGCACTCGACGGTCAGTTCGCCGGCAGCGACGGCGGCGACGGTGCCGGTCAGGCGCTTGCCGGCGCCGTCGGCGATATCCACGGCCTCCCCGACCGCGAGCCGCTTGACTGTGATGGCGTGGCGGGCCTCGGCGCCTTCGAGGACGAAGGCCGAGCCGGGGACCTGCTGGTCCAGGGTGCCTGGGGGGGTGAAGAAGACCGGGTTACTCACCGCTACATGCTACCCAGGCGTTCACGCAGTTTCGCGAAGAGGCCGTGGCTGGCCGCGAGCTTCCCCGGATGGTTTTGTTCCCCGCGCGCTTTGGCGAGCTGTCGGAGCAGGTCTTCCTGATGGGCGTCGAGCTTGGCCGGCGTTTCGACCTGCAGATGCACCTTCAGGTCGCCGCGGCCGTTGCCGCGCAAGTGCGTGACACCGAGGCCGCGCAGGGTGATGATCTCGCCCGGCTGGGTGCCCGGCCGGACATCGATTTCCTGCTGCCCGTCAAAGGTGTCGAGGGTCAGTTCTGCGCCGAGTGCCGCGGAAGTCATGGGGATGTTGAGGCTGGCGTGGAGGTCGTCGCCGTCGCGTACGAAGGTGGGGTCATTGTTGACCCGGATCTCGACGTACAGGTCACCGGCCGGTCCGCCGGCGGGGCCCGCCTCGCCCTGGCCGGACAGCTGGATGCGGGTGCCGGTGGCAACGCCGGCCGGGACCTTGACAGTCAGGGAACGGCGGCTGCGGATCCGGCCCTGGCCGCTGCACTCGTTGCAGGGGTCCTTGATGACGGTGCCGAAGCCCTCGCAGGAGCCGCAGGGCGCGGACGTCATGACCTGGCCGAGGATGGAGCGCACGGCGCGCTGGACCTGGCCGCTGCCGCCACAGATGTCGCAACGCACCGGGTGGCTGCCCTCGCGGCAGCAGGAGCCCTCGCACGTGGGGCAGATGACGGCTGTGTCGACCTCGAGCTTCTTGTTGACGCCGAACACGGCGTCGCGGAGGTCGATCCGTACGCTGATCAGCGCGTCCTGACCGCGGCGGATCCGGGACGTGGGGCCGCCCTGGCCGCCGCCGCCGAAGAAAGTGTCGAAGATGTCCTGGAAGGCGAAGCCCTGGCCGGAGTAGCTGCCGCCGCCGAAGCCGTTGTCGGTGCCGTTCTCATTGCCGGTGGTGTCATAGACCCGGCGCTTCTGCGGATCGGAAAGGACCTCATAGGCGTGGGTGACCGCCTTGAACCGGTCCGAGGCGTCCTCCCCCGGGTTCACGTCAGGGTGCAGGGTCCGGGCCAGTTTCCGGTAGGCCTTCTTGATTTCCTCCCCCGTTGCGTCGCGGGAGACTCCAAGAACGTCATAGTGGCTGCTCAAAGTGTGTATCTCTTCCTTGTTGTTCTGCCGGTGGGGCACTGCCTGTCGGGCAAAAAGTAGCGTTCGGTCCCGGGCCGGTCAGGGCCCCAGGATCCTCGAAAGGTACCGGGCCACCGCGCGGACGGCGGCCATGGTGGTGGGATAGTCCATCCGGGTGGGCCCCAGGACGCCGACCTTGGCCGTGGCATCCGGCCCGTAGGCGGTGGCCACCACCGAGGCCTCTGCGAGGCCGTCGTAGGGGTTTTCCCGGCCGATGCTGACCGTGACACCGCGCGGGTCTTCGGCCATTTCGCTGAGCAGGCGCAACATGACCACCTGCTCCTCGAGCGCCTCCAGCACGGGGCCGATGCTGAGCGGGAAGTCCACGTTGGAGCGGGCCAGGTTGGCGGTGCCGGCCATCACCATGCGCTCCTCGCGGCTGCTCGTGGCCAAGGCCTCGAGGCCGCGGGCCAGGGCCTGGGCTGCGCCGCGGCGCGCCGGCGGGCCGCTCGCCACGACGGCGGGCAGCAGTTGCGGCATCAGGCTCAGCGGGGTTCCGGAGAGGCTGGCCAGGAAACGGGTGCGCAACTCCGCCAGCGCGTCGTCGGCAATCTCCTGGCCGACGTCGATCACGCGCTGCTCCACCTTCCCGGTGTCCGCGATCAGGACGGCCAGGACCTTCCGGGGCGCCAGCAGCACGAATTCGATGTGCCGCACCCGGGCGCGGCTGAGCAGCGGGTACTGCACGACGGCGACCTGGTTAGTGAGCTGGGACAGGAGCCGCACGGTGCGGTCGAGGATGTCGTCGAGGTCCTCTGATCCTTCCAGCAGCGCCTGAATGGCCCGGCGCTCGGCCGGAGACAACGGCTTGACGGCCGAGATCTGGTCGACGAAGAGCCGGTAGCCCTTGTCCGTGGGAATCCGGCCGGCGCTCGTGTGCGGTGCCGTGATGAGGCCTTCGTCTTCCAGTGCGGCCATGTCATTGCGGATCGTGGCACTGGAAACACCAAGATGGTGCCGTTCAACCAGCGCCTTGGACCCGACTGGCTCGCGGGAATGGACGTAGTCCTCCACGATGGCGCGCAGCACTTCGAGTTTGCGTGGTTCGCTCACGCTCCACCTCCAATCGACGGTCCCGCAGCCGGTGCCGCCCCAGGACCGTTTGGTTCGCGTCCCCGCGTGGTGCGGGGGCGGTCCGTGACCGGACAGGGGTTAGCACTCGACATGCCTAAGTGCTAACCAGTCTAATATGAGTCGCCGCGTTGTTAGCATTGGATTCGCTCCGGGCGTTGCCTGCGGGATCACGAGGTTCCGTCACGACGGCGCGGGAACCGCGGCAGCCGCTACCGTTGCCGCCCCCTGTGGTCCGGTTCGGGCCCCTTCGGGCCCCGGAGAGTTCCACCGACCGCCGTACATTCCGAGTGCAAAGTAAGCGTGTAGAGATGTCGTACCAGAACTGGGGGCCCCAGGACCTGTCCGCCCCCGCCAAGACGCAGTTGCCGGAAGTCCCGGTGGAACGCGGGATGGTCCTCGAGGAGGTCCAGTCCGGCTGGGTGGGCGCCGTAACCCGGGTGGAAAAGTCCGGCGGCATGCACGTGGTGTCGCTGGAGGACCGGCGGGGCAAGTCCCGGTCCTTCCGCCTCGGCTTTGGCTTCCTTTTGGAGGGGCAGCCGATCCGGCTGATGCCTCCAGCGCCGAAGGCGGCACCGGCCGCCGGGCCCGGCCGCACGGCTTCGGGCTCGGTCCGGGTGGCGGGACAGCGCGCACAGGTAGCCAAGGCCAGCCGGATCTGGGTGGAAGGCAAGCACGACGCCGAACTCGTGGAGAAGGTCTGGGGCGATGACCTCCGGGTGGAGGGAATCGTCGTCGAGCCGCTGCACGGCATTGACGACCTCGCGGCCGCGGTGGCCGAGTTCCGCCCGGGTCCGGGACGCCGGCTGGGCGTGCTGGTTGACCACCTGGTGCCCGATTCCAAGGAGTCGCGGATCGCCGACGCCGTCATGGCTTCGCCGGGTGCCGCCGGCAACGTCCTGATTGTGGGCCACCCCTACGTAGACGTGTGGCAGGCCATCCGGCCCGCGGTCCTGGGGATTGAGCGGTGGCCCGTGATCCCCCGCGGCGTGGACTGGAAAACCGGCATCCTGACGGCGTTCGGGTGGCCCCACTCCACCAAGGAGGACATCGGCCTCGGCTGGCAGAAGCTCCTTGGCGCCGTCCGCAGCTACGCCGATCTGGAGGCGTCCCTGCTGGGCCGCGTCGAAGAGGTCATTGACTTCCTTACTGTGCCGTAGCCAGCCGCTCCGTGATCTCCATTTACGCGCCCAAGCAAGTATTCTTGAAACGGCGGCCGCGCTCCCAGCGCGGTCCCGGCTATTCCAGGCACAACCCAGGCAGCAACGCATCACCGCAATCCGAAGGGCTTCACCGTGGCAGATAACGCACGCGAACACACGGGCAACCAGGCCGGCCATGGCCAGCCCCCGTACCATGGCGTTCCGGCAAATGCGCTGCCGCTGACGGCCGGCGAGGACCGGCAGTGGGCCACGCTGGCGCACTTCGGCGGCATCCTGGGCTGCGTGCCGTCGCTGCTGATCTACTTGATCTTCAAGGACCGTGGCCCGTTCACGGCCCAGGAGTCCAAGGAAGCCCTCAACTTCACCCTGCCGCCGACCATCGCGGCCGTGCTCGCCAATCTGCTGGTCTTCATTCCCGTGGTGGGCAACCTCTTTGCCGTCCTCGCCACGGTGATCTGGATCGCCGTGACCTGTTTTTCGGTGGCGGCGGGTATCCATGTCAACCGCGGCCAGCCGCACCGCTACGAGTTCAACCTGCGCTGGATCAAATAGCCCGGCCCCAAACACACGGCCCAAATCAGCAGAGCCGGCCGCTGCCCCAAGGGGCAGCGGCCGGCTCTTTGTGTATCCACGGCCTATATCCACCGCCCGGCTGCGGCGGGGCCCCCGGGGCAGAGGGGCAGCGCCTTAGTCCGGCAGGATCCTGCGGACCACGGCGTCGGCCAGGAGCCGGCCCTTGAGCGTGAGGACCAGGCGCCCCTTGAAGGCGGCCGCTGGGTCCACCAGGCCGTCGGCGATCAGCCCGGCGACCGCGTGCCTGCCAGTGTCCCCCAAGCCGCCGAGGCTCGGGATGTCCAGCCCGGAGTTCAGGCGGGCCTCGAGCATGACCCGCTCCACGTTGCGGGTCTCGGTGTCCAGCGTTTCCCGTCCGGCGGCCGGCGACGCGCCGGTGCCGAGACGGTTGGCGTAGGCGGTGGGGTGTTTGACGTTCCACCAGCGGACGCCCCCGACGTGCGAGTGCGCCCCTGGGCCGATGCCCCACCAGTCGTCCCCCCGCCAGTAGGCTAGGTTGTGCCGGCAGGCCTGTTCGGGGGTGCGGGACCAGTTGCTGACCTCGTACCAGGCGAGCCCGGCCGCGGAAATCAGTTCGTCGGCGAGTTCGTATTTGGCGGCGTGGTCGTCGTCGTCGATTTCCGGCACCTCGCCGCGGCGGATCTGCGCCGCAAGCTTGGTGCCGTCTTCGACAATCAGGGCGTAGGCGCTGATGTGGTCGGGGCCGTAGGACAGGGCGGTCTCGAGCGAGTAGCGCCAGTCATCCAAGGATTCCCCCGGCGTGCCGTAGATCAGGTCAAGGCTGACCGCGAGGCCCGCCTGCCTTGCCCACTGCACCACCTCGGGCACCCGGCTGGGCGTGTGGGTGCGGTCCAGGACCTTCAGGACGTGCGGCACGGCCGACTGCATGCCGAAGGAGACGCGGGTGAACCCGGCGTCGGCCAGCAGCTGCAGGGATTCCGGGGTGACGGAATCCGGATTGGCTTCCGTGGTCACTTCGGCGCCGGGCTGCAGGCCCCAGGCCCCGATCGCAGCCGTGAGAATGCGCGCCAGGTCCTCCGCCGGCAGGAGCGTGGGCGTGCCGCCGCCGAAGAAGACGGTGCTGAGCGGGCGTTGGGGCACGCCGGAATTGTTCAGGACGCGGGCGGCGAATTCCACCTCGGCGATCGCGGTGGCGGCATAGGCGTCTTGGGAGGCCCCGCCGCCGAGCTCGGTCGCGGTGTAGGTGTTGAAGTCGCAGTACCCGCAGCGCACCGCGCAGAACGGGATGTGCACGTATAGCCCGAAGGCGCGGCGAGCAGCGCCCTCGGCCGCCTGGGCGGGCAGGAGCCCGTCCGACGGCGCCGGGTCGCCGAGGGGAAGGACGCTAGGCACAGGCCCGGCCTGCCGGCACAGCAACAACAGTCATGGCAAGCACCGCTACTTCTTGGCCTTGTCCTTGGACTCGTCCGTGGTGAGGGCGGCGATGAAGGCTTCCTGCGGAACCTCGACGCGGCCCACCATCTTCATGCGCTTCTTGCCTTCCTTCTGCTTCTCCAGCAGTTTGCGCTTTCGGGTGATGTCACCGCCGTAGCACTTGGCGAGCACGTCCTTGCGGATGGCGCGGATGCTCTCCCGGGCGATGATCCTCGAACCGATCGCGGCCTGGATGGGCACCTCGAACTGCTGCCGCGGGATGAGTTCGCGCAGCTTCCCGGTCATCATCACGCCGTAGGCGTAGGCCTTGTCACGGTGCGTGATCGCGGAGAACGCGTCCACCTGTTCGCCCTGGAGCATGATGTCGACCTTGACGAGGTCTGCGACCTGGTCGCCGTCGGCCTTCCAGTCCAGCGAGCCATAGCCGCGGGTCTTGGACTTGAGGATGTCGAAGAAATCGAAGACGATTTCGGCCAGCGGCAGGCGGTAACGGATTTCCACCCGGTCCTCGGAGAGGTAGTCCATGCCGCCCATGACGCCGCGCCTGCTCTGGCACAGCTCCATGATGGCGCCGACGAACTCGTTGGGTGCCAGGATGGTGGCGGCCACCATGGGCTCGCGGACCTCGGCGACCTTGCCGGTGGGGTACTCGCTGGGATTGGTGACGTGGACGACCTTCTTGTCCTCCAGCGTCACCTCGTACTCCACGTTGGGGGCGGTGGAGATCAGGTCCAGGTTGTACTCGCGCTCGAGTCGCTCGCGGGTGATTTCCAGGTGCAGCAGGCCCAGGAAGCCGACGCGGAATCCAAAGCCCAGCGCAGCGGACGTCTCCGGCTCATACACGAGCGCGGCGTCGTTGAGCATCAGCTTCTCCAGCGCGTCGCGGAGCACCGGATAGTCCGTGCCGTCCAGCGGATACAGGCCGGAGAAGACCATCGGTTTGGCATCGGCGTAGCCGGGCAGGGATTCGCTGGCCGGCTTGGCGAGGTTGGTGACGGTGTCGCCCACCTTGGACTGGCGGACGTCCTTCACGCCGGTGATGAGGTAGCCCACTTCGCCGACGCCGAGGCCCTTGGACGGTGTGGGCTCCGGGGAGCTGACGCCGATTTCCAGGAGTTCGTGGGTGGCGCGGGTGGACATCATCTGGATGCGTTCGCGCGGGTGCAGCATGCCGTCGACCACGCGGACGTAGGTGACGACGCCGCGGTAGGTGTCATAGACCGAGTCGAAGATCATGGCCCGTGCCGGGGCGTTCGGATCGCCGACCGGGGCGGGAAGGTCGCGGATGATTTTGTCCAGCAGGACTTCCACGCCGGCGCCGGTCTTGCCGGAGACGCGCAGGACGTCGTCGGGGTCGCCGCCGATCAGGTTGGCGAGTTCGGCCGCGTACTTCTCGGGCTGGGCTGCCGGGAGGTCGATCTTGTTCAGGACCGGAATGATCGTGAGGTTGTTTTCCATCGCCAGGTAGAGGTTGGCGAGGGTCTGCGCCTCGATGCCCTGGGCCGCGTCCACGAGCAGCACCGCGCCTTCGCAGGCCGCAAGTGAGCGCGAGACCTCATAGGTGAAGTCAACGTGGCCGGGAGTGTCGATCATGTTCAGCGCGTAGCTGATGCCGTCGAGCTCCCAGGGCATGCGGACTGCCTGGGACTTGATGGTGATGCCGCGTTCGCGCTCAATGTCCATGCGGTCCAGGTACTGGGCCTTCATGTCACGGGACTGGACAACGCCGGTGTACTGGAGCATCCGGTCGGCCAGTGTGGACTTGCCGTGGTCAATGTGCGCAATGATGCAGAAGTTCCGGATGATGGCCGGATCTGTTGCGGCGGGCACCGGGGCGGTGCGGGCCATGGGAGACACGCAGGGTCCTTACTGTTGGCATTTCTGGTGGCTTGTCCACGGGTCGGCGCGGATGCTGGTTCCCCATCCTGCGACGTGGCGCATTTGTCGTTCCTATAGTCTCCCACGTCCGGGCCCGTGGCAGTGCATCCCTGCATTCCGTTGCGGACTCTCCCCGGAGCCTCCCGGTATGGTTTCCCCATGGCTTGGAACTTACGCTCGATCGGCAACGCGGTCCGCGACGCACTGCGCTTCCTAGACAAACTTGGCGGCTCCGCGCCGGGCACCGCCCGCGGACCCGCGGCAAAGCCGACACGCAAACCGGCAGGGAAACCGACAGCGAAGCGGCGGCCGGCGCAGGCCCGGCCGGGCGTTTCGACCCGCACGGGCGGCGCCCCTGCCGCCGGACTAACCGGAACCTACCCCGGCGATTTCCGGGGACGCGCGGCCGTCCGCTATGCCCCCGCGCCGAACGGCCTGCCCGAGCCCGGCGAAATCGTGTGGACCTGGGTGCCCTATGAAGAGGACTACTCCCAGGGAAAGGACCGTCCGGTGCTGCTGGTCGGCACCGCTGGCCGTTACCTGTTGGGCCTGATGCTGACGAGCAAGGACCACGACGGCGACGCCCGGCGCGCGGACGACTACGTGGACATCGGCACGGGACCCTGGGACCGCCAATGGCGGCCGAGCGAAGCGAAGCTCGACCGGGTTCTGCAGCTCAATGCGAAGGACATCCGGCGCGAAGGAGCGGTCCTGGACGCGGGCCGCTTCAACCTCATCGCGTCGGCCCTGCAGAAGCGCTACGGCTGGAGCTGACCCGCCTTGCGCCGGGACGCAACGCCGGATCGCCGCCGCACTCGTGCCTGCAGCAGCATCTCTGCTATTATTTACAGCTGTGTGTCCGTGCAGGTCGACGGCCACAGATGGTTGGTCGCCATAGGTATCCCCACGCCGCTCAGTCAATGGCCAATCTGAAAGCCCTCTAGACCATTTTCCGCATTGAAAAAGAGAGTTCACACGTGGCTAATATCAAGTCCCAGAAGAAGCGCATCCTGACCAACGAAAAGGCTCGCCTGCGCAACAACGCAGTCAAGTCCGAGCTGAAGACTGCCATCCGCGCCGTCAACACCGCCGTTGAGTCCACCGACAAGGATGCCGCGTCTGCTGCTCTGGTAACTGCCAGCCGTAAGCTGGACAAGGCTGTCAGCAAGGGCGTTCTTCACAAGAACAACGCTGCAAACCGCAAGTCCGCGATCTCCAAGAAGGTCAACGCACTCTAAGGTTTTCCAGTTCACCTGAACTGATGATTGTGGCCGGCACCCCGTGGGTGCCGGCCACATCCAGTTAAGCCGTGGCGTTGTTAAATGCGCGCCAAGTACCGCTTCGATTCACACCGTCGTGCCGCTGGCTAATCTGACCCGCGTTTGGTCGGACATGCCCGGTCCGCCGGTTGGCGAGCCGGCGGCGCGCACCCTGGCGTCAGGACCTCCGGACCGACGTCGCAATCACGGTGACGGCGTGTTCCACGGCGTAGACGGGATCGCGGGACAGGCCTTTGACCTGCGCGTCAGCCTCGGCGGTGACCTGGATGGAGCGGACCAGCCCCTCGGGCGTCCAGCGCCGAACCTCCCGCTGTGCCTGTTCAACGAGCCACGGCTGCATCCCCAATTGTTTGGCAATCTGCGAGGACGACCCCTGCGCGCCGGCCACCTTTGCCAGGGAGCGCAGTTTGGATGCGAGGGCCGCCACGATCGGTACCGGGTCCGCGCCGGTGTCGAGGGCGTGGCGGAGCGTGGAGAGGGCGAGAGGGCCGTTCCCGGCCATCGCGGCATCGGCGACCTTGAAGGCCGTTGCTTCGACCCGGCCGCCGTAGTACTTGTCCACCATGGCGGCATCCACGGCCGTCGTGGCGTCAGCGATCAGCTGGCTGCAGGCGGCCGCGAGTTCCGCGAGCTGCGCGCCAACCGCGTTGACCAGGGCGTGCACGGCGTCGGGTTCGATGCGCCGGGAGGCCGCCTTGAACTCGGTCGTGACAAACGCGATCTTCTCGGCGTCTTTCTTGAGCGGCTGGCAGTCAACGACCGGCCAGCAGCCAGCCTTGATCGTATCCAGCAGCTTCTTGCCGCGGACTCCCCCGCCATGACGGAGCACCAGGACGGCATCCGGTTCCGGCTGTGCCACATACTTCAGGGCATCGGCGAGGAAAGCATCGTTCATCGCCTCGAGTCCTTCGATCTCGATAAGCTTCTGCTCGCCGAAGAGTGACGGGCTGACGTTCATGGCCAGCGACCCGGCCGAGTAGCTCGCGGCATTAAGCCGGGTGACTTCGACGTCGGGTGCCGCCTCGCGGACCTGCCCGCGGATACGGTCCATGGCCCGCGCGCCCAAGTAGTCCTCCGGCCCGCCCACCAGGACGACAGCCGCAGGTGTCACATCGCGCCAGGTGGTGCTCTTCGTCGCCGAGGTCCTGGGCCGTGGGGTCTGGGCAGCAGCCACTCGTGATTCCTCCCGGAAGTTGGTTTGCAGACTCTAAGCGTCCCATGCCCGGACCGGTGCTCCAAGCCGTACCCCGCGCTCTGCCGGGCAACCTGCCGGACGGTCTTCCCGGACCGTCGGACGGACCCCGGGCCCGCATCGCCGGCGGCCAGCCCTCCAGGACGGCGACGGTCCACGCGTGTGCCGCCAGCGACGACCGAACCACCGCGGCCGGATGCAGGGCCAGCCACACCATGCCGAGCACAGTCGCGGAAAAGATGCCCATGGTGGCCGCACCAAAGCCTCCCTCCGGCCACGGCAGGACGGCGCCCGGGAGGGCCGCGAAGAAGCGCGCGGTCCCCGCCACTGCGCGGGCAAAGGCGGCAGCCGGGGTCATCAAAAGCTCGGCGGCGGCAGGGACTACGGGAAGAAGGGCTGCGGCTGCGGTCCCGAGCAGCGTTACGGGCGCCACGAGCGCCGCGGCAGCCACGTTGGCGGGCAACGCGTAGGCGCCGAACTGCGGCTGCAGCAAGACGATCACCGGACCGCAGAAGAGTTGGGCGGACAGCGGGACGGCCACGCCACCCGCGGCCCAGCGCGGCACCGGCGCCGGAATCCAGTCCATGATGCGGCGTCCCGTAATCACAATTCCCAGCGTGGCCAGGACCGAGAGCACAAAGCCGAAGCTTGTCGCAAGGACCGGCTCTACCAGCAGCAGGCCTATGACGGCAACGCATAGCAGGCTCAGTCCACGCCCTGCCCGGCCAGAAGCCATGGATGCGAGACCGATGCCACCCATGAGTGCGGCCCGCAGCACGCTGGGGTCCGGCCCCACCATAAGGACGAACAGCCCAAGCCCGGCGAGGCTGGCGGCGGCGGCGGCCACGCGTGGCAGACGCAGCGTGCGGGCCATGAGCAGCAGCGTCCCCAGGATCAGGCTGCAGTTCGCGCCGCTGACGGCGGTCAGGTGCGTCATCCCGACTGTCTTCATGGCGTCTTCCAGTTCCGCGTTCAGGGCACTCGTGTCGCCAGTGACCATCCCGGGCAGCAGCCCGCCGGCGTCGCCGCCGAACCGGGCTGCGGCTGCGGTGAAACTTCGGCGCAGCCCGCCGGGAGCTTGCTGCCAGACCCCGGGGCCGCGCAGCACCGTGGGCGCGGACGAGGCTGAAAGGATTCCCGCGTCGGGCTCCCCCGGCGCAGCGGCGCGGAGTCTTCCGGTGGTGCGCAGCTGCTGGCCCGGAACTGGATGTTTCCACGCCGCTCCTCCCATGACGACGAACCGGGCGTCACCGGCGATCCTTCGGCCGTCGAAGGTCACGGCCTTTAGCGTCACGGGGACCGCCCAGCGGTCCGCCAGGCCGCTCGCTCCGGGGGTCCTGAGCCGCCGTGGCGCGCCCGCAACCTCCACTTCCGCGACCACGGCTGCCCGGGCAGCCACGGCCTCAGCAATCGCGCCGTCATGCCGCCGGGATGACTCGACGGCGGCGTGCGCGCCCGCCGCGACGGACAGCAACAAGGCCACGGCCAAGGTGGCGCGGAAGCTACGCGGGGCCACCGCCCCATGACGAGGGTCATACCGCAAGGTTCCACGGCCCGGCCGGGCACGCCCCACAGTGCGCCGCCCAACGTGGGAGTGACCAACGTGGGAGCGACCCGTCACGACCAGCAGCATTGCGGCAGCCGCCGCCATGCCGCCGCAGAGAAGTGCCAGCTCCGCCGGATTCAACCAGTTGCCGGCGACGGCGGTCCCCCACACCAGAAGGGCCGGCGGCACCAGGCGCAGATCCGCCCGCCGTTGCCGTTCCCTTGGGCGCCGTCCCGCCGGGCGGCGGCGACCGGCATCCGGCTGCATCCCGTGATTCCGTAACAGCGATGTCCGGGGCCCTCGAACCCCGGCGCCGGCCTCCGGGCCACCGGCTTCCCCGTGTGCCGGCGAGCGGACGGCCGCGTCGGCATAGCGCTGCCAGAGGTTGCCTCCGCCGGACGCAGGACCCCGCCCGGTGCTCCCCTCCACGCCTGGCCGCACCGTATCAGCTTCATTCCGCGGCACGTCAGTTTCACTCCGGGCCATTTCAAACGCTCACTAACGGCAACAGGGCCTCGAGCAACTTCGGGCCTATGCCGTCCACCGCATCAAGCTCCTGCACGGTCTTGAACCGCCCGTGCTGCGCCCGCCAGACCACTATGCTCTGAACTGCCCTAGCCGTATCCTTGCTATATGAGGGTCGCCGGGTACGCCAGGATCAGCTTCGATGACGACGGTACGGCTGCCGGCGTCACCCGTCAGACTGAGGACATCGCTGCCCTGGTGAAGCGCAAGGGCTGGGCGCTGGCTGATATGTACGTCGATAACAACGTCAGCGCTTACAAGAACGTAGTCCGCCCGGAGTTTGAGCGTCTACTGGCAGACCTAGAAACCGGCGTGGTTGATGGTGTGGCCGTGTGGGACTGCGACCGTCTCGCCCGCAAGCCCAAAGACCTCGAACGGCTCATCGACCTCTACGATCAACGCCCACTTGCGTTCGCCACTTGCCAGGCCGACATCGACCTCTCCACGCCGGACGGAAGATTCCTAGCCAGGCTGATGGTGAGCTTCGCTTCCAAGTCCAGCTCTGATACCGCTCGCCGAGTCGCTCGCGCTCAGCTCCAACGTGCCCAGTCCGGCGGCCTCAGCGGGGGTGGGGCCAAGCCCTACGGCTACCAGTCCGACCACCGCAGTATTGACCCCGCCCAAGCGGCAGTACTCCGAGAGGCTGCGCAGCGGATCATGGACGGCGACACGCTCATAGGCATCTGCCGAGACTTCGATTCTCGGGGCATACCAACCCCTGGCAAGAGCTTGAAGTGGAACCGCACAGTACTGCGGTCAATGCTCCTGAGCCCTCGCAATGCCGGACTGCGAGCTTACAAGGGCGCTCTGCTCATGGGCGACGACGGCGAGCCGGTCAAAGCTTCGTGGGAGCCGGTGCTGGATATGGAGACTTGGGAGGCGGTCACGGCCGTCCTCACGGACACTAGCCGGCAGGCCAACGGTGGGCGGGTTGACCGCAAGTATCTGCTGAGTGGATTCCTGGCCTGCCCATGTAGTGCTCGTATGACGGGGGCATTTTCAAAGGGAGCGCCGGAGTATCGCTGTCCCACGGATAGGGGATGTGGACGGACGCGGCGGAAGGCCAACCCGATAGACGCTCATGTGGAAAAAGCGGTGCTGCAATATCTGGAACGGCAGGAGCTGACCGACCATTCCGAGGATGTGCTCGATATGGGTGTGGATAACTCAATCCAGGAAGCCGAGAAGTCCCTAAGCAATCTCATCGACGAGTGGACGGCCGGCCGGATATCCGACTCCGTATTCTTCACCGCCCAGGCTCGCAAGGAAGCTGTGCTGAACGAGCTCAAGGCTCAGCGCTCACAAGAAAAGCGCCGCCAGACTATGAAAGCTCCGGTCGGCGCTGGGGTGAGAGATGCGTGGGCTATGACTACGCTGCCTCAGAAGCGGGCGATTCTTCGAGAGGTGATTCAGGCGGTGAAAGTGTTTCCGAAACCTGTAACGGCGGCGAAGCGGTTTGACCCGAAGTACTACGAGATTTTGTGGAATTGAGGAGCCGAGCGATCCTGGCTCTACGGTCGGGCGGCAGCTCAGGAGCGTTCGCCAGCTGGTGCTCTATCCAGGCTTGGTCGAGTTCCATGGTTCATGCGGCTTCGGTCAGCTCGATGTCGTTCTCAACTTCGTTGCCCCAGACATCCCATCCCTCGGTGGCCTTACGGGCGAACAGCTCAACCCGGGAAACGTCGCCCATGAGACTCGTAATGCGGTCACGTGCCTCCTGCGGCTTCTCGGAGTGGCGCGTAACAGGAGCGAGGATTACCTGGTGCACGTTCCGCTGCTTAACGACCTCCGTCGCTCTAGTACCTTTCTTGATACCCAGCAGGCAAACTTCGGCGTTGGCCCTGGTGTAGGCCCCCATCCCCCAGAACAAGCTCGGCGTCTTCCTATTTTGCTTAACCCACAAGAATGCGGCTGTCTTGTACTCGAACCCCCATGCCTCCATCACCTTCTCAGCTTCAAAGATGTTTGGGAAAGTTGCCCACATAAATAGCACACACTGCTCATCGGCCAGTTCTGAAATAGCGAGGTCGCAAATGTCCCTGGTCCTCATCGTAGGATAGTGCTGCTTAGCCATCCCACGAGAGTTAGTTATGCCACCGGACTGCCGATATTCCCATGGCGGATCAGCGTAAATCACTGAGTACTTTTTCACTCTTTGCAGCTCCCTTATCCATTGATGATGGAACTAAGGATCGCCGTAAAGTGCTTTAGCTGTCAGTTCAGAAAAGAGCCCGGATTAAGGATTAAACTAGATTAGAAAACAGAGCTAATCCTGGTCAGATTCTGGTTCTAGTTTGCCGCCCAGATAGTCGTCGATCAGCTGGATGCAGTCGGGGGCTCCGACGCCGAACACGGCATACCAGCCGCGGGCGGCCATCTCCCCCAGGTACTTCATCTGTTCGCCGACATGCTCCGTGACCGGCGTGCCGTCACGCTTGTAGATCCGCTCACTCTCGCGCTTCACCTCTATGGCTAGGCCCGCGAAACTGCCGCGGACCTCGTAGATCACAATGTCAGGATGCCCGCGGCGGCCGTTGAGCATGATCTGCTTGCCTGCCTGGGCCTTGGTCAAGTTCGCACCCGAGCCAAAGTCGACGTGATAGAGCGCGTTCGGCCAATGCGATTGCAGATGGCTCGTTATCCGCCGCATGACGATTTCTTCGGATTCAACCGGCAATTTAGGCATGAATAAAATCTCTTATGATTCCAACTTAACACAACTTAAAAACCCCCATTACGCCGGGGGCAGGCGGTTCTAAACCCAACGAATTCGTGGGGTTTAGAACAATTTGGTGGGATGTTCCCCCGTGTACTTCGAGAGAATGTCCTGGTATTCATCGGCGGTCTCTTGGTCGCCAAGGGCGGTGTAGCGCTCGATGATATGGGCGAGGTCGCGCTTGATGACCCAGTGAGGGTCGCCGGGCGAGAGCGGGAGGTGCGGTTCTGGGAACTCAGCCATCGGTCTCGTCCTCAACGGGCTTGTCGCCGCGCTCCAGCAGGTAGGCCATGAAGGCTTCCCGATTGGCGATGTACTTCGCCTTTCGCGGAGAGATCCACACTTCGGTTTCGTTTTCAGCCATGATTCTCACCCCTTTCAGGCAAGGTAGGCGTAGGTCTTGTCGGCCGCAGCTTTCGCTCGACCGAACAGTACGTTGAGGGTTCGCTTCTCCTCGATGGAGGCTTCGCCCTCGTTGTAGCGGGTGTTCCAGTCCTGGAACTCCGTGACGGCGTTGAGAGCGCCGTACTTGGTGTACCGGAATCCGTCGTCGATGGTCGGCGAGCTTTCCAGCAACCCAATGAGGGAATATTGCTCTTTCGAGAACGGGGCAGTTTCCTTGGCCGTCTTCGGGAAGAGCTTGCGCACCATGTCCTCGAACTGGCGCTTCGTGAACTCCTGGTCGAGCAGGGTGTTCATGCCCTTCTCGAACTCGTCCGCGTATTGCCAGGAGAGGTTCAACGTCCGGCGAGCCTCATCAATCGAGGTCAGAGCCGAAGCGCTGTGCTTGACGCTCCACGACTGCATAGCCGACTTGAGCGACAGGTTGAGCGTGTTGCGGCAGACCACCCGGATAGGCGTGACGTGGACGCCGAACCGCAGCGAACCATCGTGGGAGTTTACGAACGACAGGTAGAGATCTACCGCGTCTTCTCCCCCGATCTTCACTTCTTTGGGGATGCGGGCCAGCAACGTGTTGACCTTGCCGCCGGCCATGCTGATGGCAGTCTCGAAGAGGATTGACCCCTCCTCTGCATCCAGCAGGCTGTAGGCGAAATCGACGAGCTGAGCCGGTTGGATCGGCTGGTACGTACCGCCCATGATGGACAGCAACGTGTTGTCACTCAGCCGGACAATGCCCTTCTTGTCGAGCGCCATGAGGCGTTGACCGTTGGGCAGCGGGACTTCGACCGGCAGTTCGCCGACCTCCCAATCCAGGCCGGCTGCTTCGAGCAGCTCCTGCTTGGACTTCGGATATTCGGGAAGAACAGTGCCAAGGCCATGCCAAGGCAACTCCCGGACGCTGAACATGTCTTCTACTTCGTGAGCCATGATGGCTCCTATCTGTTTTTGGGCGCACGGAAGCGCCGGGTTTTTCGTGGGGTTTGGATTACCATCCGCTGATGCGGGTCTGAGTCCACTGAGAGGGCAAGAAGCCGCCATGAGTTAGCCAAGCATCGAGCGCCAGAATCAGCTCTACGATGCGGGCATAGTTCTCTTCGGTATCTACGTCTGGAAACTCCAGCCCATCATCTCGGTGGGCCTGTGCGTAGAAAGTACGAGCGCGGAGTTCTGTCAGCGCCTCAGTCGGGTCCATTGCAGGCCCCGTTCGCATACCAGCCGTAAACGTTGGCGGCCTCGATGAAGAGCGTGAGAGCCAGCTGTTTAGCCTCCGCCTGAGCGTGGGGCTGCGAGCTCTTGTCGTGCAGCTCATTTGCCAGCTCGACTAGCTCGTCGGTGGCTTTATCTATATCCATGTGTATTAGCCTTTCAAGGGGCGGCATTGGGACAATTAGAACTATGAACCAATTCCACTTGCGTTAAAAGGGCAATAAAAAGCCCCGGCATTTCTGCCAGGGCTGCTACCTGCACTCACACTGAACTCCGTGAATAGAGTACTACTTTGAGAGCTTGTTTAGAAGATCAATTATTGGCTTGCTGAGAATATCGAACACCAGCTTGAAGGCCTTATAGACCGTGTTAGCTTTGATCTTCTCAGTAATTTTGCTGGCTTCGTTCATGTCCATGGGAATCTCCTTACTTATTGGGGACGTTAGGGTTGAGCGCGTCTTTGACGGTGTTGAGCAAAGTAACCGCGGCCAGCACGGCAGCGGCGAGAGCGGCGTTGTCCGAGTGGAAGTTTTGGAGCGCCATCACGATAGGGGTCACGACGGTGGCGGCTATACCGAGGCCTGCACGTCCCTGGGTGGTGCCGAAGAAGTCACGCAGTTGCTTCGCTAGATTTGCCCACTTGGGCTCACCAGGAGCCGCAGGGATTGCGGGAACACTGGGAGTGGTAGAACTAGGCGACTGAACCGGCAGAGTCGCTTGTGCGGCCCTGAGTGCTGCCTCAAGCGTTTCTATCTGTTTATTCAGGCCGGCAGTGGTGCTGTCGCTCTTTGCCGCTTCGGAGTGGAGAGCGTCGATGGTGCGGCCCTGGGCTTGGGCTTGAGCGGTCAGGTCGGTCACTTTGGTAACTAAGCCGCTTATCTGGCCTTGCCAGTCATCGCGAACTGCTACCTGCCCGACTTCCTGGGCATGCGAAGCAGCGTCGGCCTCCTGGTCATCTGACAGAATCTCCAGCGCTTGTAGCCAGGTGCGACCCACCGCGGCCTGGCGGAACTCGTCGCGGCTGGCATCCCTGCCCCGTATCTGCCGAAACAGCTTGTTCCAGCGCCAATATTCGTTGTCTGCATCTGTGATCACTTCATCACCTCCTTGATTATTTGGTATGTACCAGCCGAGCACTCCGTCATAGCTGTGCCGCTGCATGTGTGGCAGTGAGCCGGTCGGATAGTTCTGGTCGAACGAAACGAAGTAGGTCGCGTCGCCCTCACCCGATGCCATGCCGACATGGCCGGCCGCGCCGGTGACTTTGGTATTGGCCGCCCAGATGACGACCGCGGCTTTAGGCGGAACGCCGTCCGGAGTGTTGGCAACCTTCTTGTAGCCAGGGAGACTGGGATAGTCGTTCCACAGGTCGGCCGCTCCCCCGGTGGTCGGGGTAGGTACGAAGTCCTGGCCGACGACGTCACGGTTGTAGAAGTTGAACAAATCGACGCACTGGGCGCCATATACACCGTCGAAGTCAGCGGCTTTGCCTGTCCATGTTGCAACGAACTGGTCGTAAGTCATGGGCGGGGCCGGTTATTGAACGAGATACGCTCGTGCAGTTTCTGGAAGCCCTCACGGAAGGCTGAGTGCAGTTCGCCCATCTGATTCATGAGGGCGGAGTGGGCCGTGCTTTGCTGATCGACTTTGCGCTCTAGCTGTTCGAGGCGGCGGACTATTTCCTTGTTACTTCGGCCAAACACGGCGTTATCCTCTTATGTAATTTCAGTATGTAGCTTGCGCTAGGAATTACAAGAGCGTCTATTTGTGAATGCTGACTATTCCAGATACAGCTGCGGCGATGGATGCAAGGAGCGTGACCAAGGCGGCGACGGCAGCTGAGAGGCCAGCTATGGTTCGACGCTCCGCACCAGAGGTGGACTGAGCGGTTACGAGCGCGTCGAGTTGCTTGGACGACTCTATTGGGTCTACTTGGTCGTGAATCTTCTCGATAGACCGAAGACGAAGTTCATGGTCGGCCACCCTGTCGCCCAACAGCGTGCTGGAGGCTTTGACTTCGTTCACCAAGCTATCGACCTTTGTCTCGACACGAATAAGTGTGTCGTGGTCGGTCTGTTGCATTTTGTCTGAATCTGTTGGCATAGCGATCTAAATGGCTTCCACCAGAATGAAGGCTGGAGCAGTTGCGCTGGCAACAAAATGCCCCGTGCCCGCCGATACATGAAACCCAACATTGTATGTCTTGGCTCCGGCAGACGGAGTAACTACTGCCATACACGCGCCCAGGCCCGTGATAGATGTTGTCCCCCCATTGTTAAAGTCGTTCGCGCTTAGCTGCGTACCCGAACCCACGGTCCCATCCCAAATTGTCACAACTACATGAGCTGAGGCGTTTGAATATATAGTCCCAGAATAGGCCGTAATCTTAATTTTCCGTCCTCCGGCGGGTATGGTGACGGCGGCTGTGAGGCCCGTAACTTGTACGGCGCTGGTACTGGCCGTGGTGAAGTCGGCAGCCGTTATCTGCGCATAGCCGAGGGTAATGGCGTTCGTAGTTAGCATCGCCGCACTCACGCTGTTCGTATCCGTCGTCGTCACCACCGTTCCGTCTGCCTGGTTCGGCACCAGATGGCCCTTGGTGTTGCTGGAGCCACCATAGAGATAGTTCATTGCCAGAGCCGCCGGCGTGCGGAGGTCGGTGATGACCGCGTTGGTAATGCTGCCCAAGGCCGCGGTGAGCGATACGCGCGCGAGTGAGACGTAAGGGTTGCCGGCTCCGATGCTGGCCTGGATAGTGGCACCGGATGGGTCAACCGGACTGGCGGCCGCCGTACCGGGCACCACCTTGATCTTGAAGGCTCCCAGGTTGTTCGTCGTCCCCGTCGTGACGAGCGAGAGATCTATGTATGCCACCACGATGTCTTTACGTGGGTTGGTCGGGTCAGCCGTCGTGACCGTCGAGTTGATGACGGCGTTGGTGTAGCCAAAGTACGGAACGGCCGAGGCAGTGGCGAAGAGTGCTCCACCGTACGAGGAGGAATCCACATTCACATCAACACTCATGTTCGCGCCGGCGGCCCGCTGGGTCACGTTAAGCGCTCTTGTATAGCCGACCTGATATTGGTGCAGGAGGATCTTTAGGAATCCCTCAGCGTCTACTGCTCCACCACCGACAGCATTTGTTGCCACTAATTCTGATTCCTGCTTATGTCATGTTCTTTCTTGACTGTAGCAAAATCCAGCTTGCCTGTCTTTAGCTTTTTATGGAGACTGCTCCATGTGTTGTCATCGGCCGATATTTCCGACACGGCCGTTGCCCCGATTACTTGAAGCGTAGTCCCCTCAATCTGCTCAATCAGAGCAGGTCCGTTGTCAGTATCTACGATAATGCGTTTGTTCATATGCCTCCTAAGTTAGCGACAGCGTTTGCGCTGGATATACGACTGCTAAATGCATGTAGACGGTGTGCGATATGGCACTCGTGTTCTCGATGCGGAAGACGTAACTCTTGTTGCCCGCTCCCAGCTCATCACTTATCGCTAGGTCATATAGCTGGCTGACGTCCAGCATGTTGGGGTTGATGCTCGCGCCATACGGCCAGGCGTAGTTCGGATTGAGGTCGTTGTCGATGTAGAACGTCGACTTGACCTCGGCCAGGTACAGGCGTTTCACCCCGGCGTAGATGTTGAACACGACTCCCCCAACCATTCCGGCGGTGTACACAGTGGTAAGGCTGGCCTGGGAAGAAGTCACGATGTTCATGTTGTCCGCCCCCAGAAGCTGCTTGGCTTTCATTGCCTCAATATCTCGCCGCATGTCGGCAAGTTCTTTGATGATGCGCTTTTCTGGGGTGAGTTCGGCTTTATTGATCATGGCATTACCTGCTTAAATACAGTCGAACATCCTCATTGTCGTTTTCATCGATGGATAGGTCAATGCGCTCAATTCGATACATAGCGTTGATGTTGCTCGTCAGCCCATACCCGCCGATTTTCACCGTGACGTAGTCGCCAATGTGATAATCCGTCACGAAGGGAGCGACGTTGCCGTTGACAGAAATAGTCGGTATCTCGAAGGGTGTCGCCACCGCCGCCAGTTCTGCATTGCCTTGCTCGGTGAGGGTCGCCGTGTCTATGGTCGAGCTCTCGAGGAGCTTGTCTTCCAGCACCTTGTAGTTGATCTGCGAGTTGGTGTCATCCACCGTCACCCGGGCTGACCCGTCCGTGCCCGAGCCGGAGCCCAATACCCGAATGTGGTTCGCCGTCATCGTGCCGTCGAGCGGCAGCCTGAAGCTGCGGATGTTGCCGGGATACTCAAAGACCAGCTCCGGCCGCTGCGAGCCGATGGCCGCGTAGGTGTTGAAGACCTTGTTGTAGGTGAATTCGAAATCAAATGGAGCCACCTGTACCTTGGTCAGCTTCTGGATCGAGTCCTTGATTTCATCATCTAGATAGGTACGGTCGTGAACGCCGACTGTAGCTAGCGTTCCGATGGTCACCCCAAAGTCCCAGTTAGCTCCCTGGGCCTGGGATTCGGTGATGAGGGTCGCGGCGATGGTCGTTGCCTGGGTGGCCGCAAAAATGCGAGAGGCCGCGGTGTAGCGCTTCTTGAACAGGTTCAGGAATCCGGTGGCTTTCAGCTCGATGTACTGCTCATCCGGAGTCACGGTGATGTTGCGGTAGAGCAACTTGGCACCGCACAGGTAGGTCTTCCCCCGCCGGACCCTTACCTCCGTACTGTTAGGCACCAAGAGACTGGCCGGGTTTACATGGGCGAGCCGGCAGTAGTTCTCAAAGTCATTGAGATCCAATGTCCAGGACACATCGTCAGCTTCGTTTCGACTCAAGATGATTTGCCTGGACTTTGATCGGCCGCTCAGGTCGGCCAGCATGACGCCGCTAGTAGTCCAGAGCTCGAAGGCAAACTTCGACGGCTGCATCAGATACCCACATAGGCGACGTTGCCGGTCACCTCCATCGTCATGCCGTCACTGCTGGAGGAAGTGTTGAACTGTATGGGAGACACAACGCCGGCTTGTGCCGAGAACCAATCCGAGTCCACGTCCTTGTAGCTGAGCAGGCTTGTTGAGCCGTTGAGCACGATGGTCTTGTTCTTCATGTCGATGACGATCACGTCGGATGAAAGCGTGGTCGTGTAGTTGAGCTTCATGTTTTTACCCCGCAGAGGCGAGTAGATGTACGGGTTCGACCCGACGCCGCGCAGGGTGATGAGAAGCGGCGCATCGGCGTTGCCGTAGTTGTAGGCCGAAGCGTTCCCACCTGTGCCGGTGCCGAATTCAAACGTCGGGTCAAAGATGAGCGGGAAGCTCACCGTACCGCCGCTGGGCCTGGTCACGGCTCCGCTGGTAAACGCTGCGCCGTAGATGTTTGGGTCCGGGCAGACAATCGTGATGATGAACTTGCCCCAGGTGGGATACACAGAGTCAATCTGAAAGGTCTTGATCTGACCGCTGAAGGAATAGGCCACGCCGTCCAGGGTGGTGAAACTAAATGGCGTCATCGTCGGAAAGCCGGACGAGTCCTTGCGGATACGGCACATATAGGCGAGATTGCGGCGGGCTTGGTTGTAGTCAGCTGTTCCGGCGCCGTCCTGGGCTCTTACGGTACCTGTGAGAGTCACGAGGCGTGAACCGTAGAATGCGGCACCGATCGTGCCCCCATCCTCACCGGCGTTCTCATATGCGCTCACACGAAGCGGCGGCGCATCCAGTCCCGCATGACTCGTCAGAGTGAAGTGTGAGTCCGTGTAGAGCGAAAGGGTGTCGATGGAAAAATCAAGCACTGGCCAAACTCCACGCCAGCTTGGCATTAGCTTCTTCGAGATCCACTTGGTTGTAGATGTGGTTGGTGTTATTGATAGTCACACCGCCCGAGCCCCCACCCGCCATGGAGCGGCTCTCCGAATTGCTGTAGACGTCCGCTCCGCGCGGCAGATTCACGAGCTCCGGGCCACGTTCTCCGACGACAGCCAGGCCACCTGCGAAGTTGCGTACACCGGCGGCAAAGTGCGGCAGCTGCGGAATGTGGTCCTGTAATACCGGTATGCCTGAGAACGCGCCACGAAGGCCGCCGTTTATCAGGTCGATGATTCCGTTTCCGATACCGCGGCCGATGCCTCCCATGATCACGCCCCAGTTCAGGCTGGTGACGTAGTTGTAGGCGCGTCCAATGGCGTTGATGATGTCGTTGCCGGCGCCGGAGATCGCGCGGCCGATACCGGAAAACACGCCGCCCCAGTCGACGCGCGAGACGACACCGAGGACTGCGGAGATGGCCTCGAACATGTAGAAAGGCAGCTTGTAGGGTAGGAGGGCGAAGAAGCCGAGTAAGAATCCAAGGGTCGATAACCAGTTCTCTTTGAGCCAATTCAAGGCGTTGCTCGTAGCCGTTGTCACTGTGGTCCAGAGGCCGACAAAGAAGCCGCCGATGGCGTTCCAGTTTGAGATAACGACGTAGGCGATTGCCGCTATCACGGCTCCTGCAGCCGCGAACTCCGCCATGAGCAACATGGCTCCGCCGAAGGCGCCCACCAGGGCGACGCCTGTAAGAACAACCAGCCCGCCGAGGGCCCCTAGCACCGCATAAAGCGCCACTTTGTGGGTCTCAAAGAAGCCGAAGAACGCCTCAATGTATGGTGACACGGCGATCAGACCGTTGAGTAGGAGCGTGGCCCCCTTAGTCGCTACGTCAAACAGTGAGCCCTGACGGATGTCGCCGTCCGGCCCGATACCCACAGCCTGCCGGAGGACGCGCCCGAGCTGATCCTGGACGTTGGAGAGCGTACCGCCGAAGGTCTTGGACTGCTTATCCATCAGGTCGCCCCATTTGCCGGCCGGGCCGCCGAGCAGTTCCAGCGATGTCTTGAGGTCGGCGAAGCCCACCTGGCCGTTCTGCACCATGTCTCGGACTTTTTCGGTGGTGGTTCCAAAGTGCTGAGCCAGCAAGTCGATGATTGGCACACCAGCCGAAGTGAACTGCAGTAAGTCTTGGCTCATGAGGCGGCCGGCGCTCTTCACCTGGCCGAAGACGTTGATGAGGAATGGGAGCTTGTCAGTGCCGACGCCAGCCGCAATGTTGCCCATGGTCCTGAAAGTTGAAATGACATCGTCGCCAGCTACGCCGAAAGCCAGAAGCTTCTTAGCGCCTTCCACTACGTCCGGAAGCTGAAACGGTGTCGCCGCGGCGAAGTCGGAGACCTGCTTGAGAAGCGTCCTGGCCCTATCCGCTGAGCCGAGCATCGTCTCGAATGCCACGCGGTTCTGCTGGTAGGCCGATGCCTGGTCGAGAGCCGCCTTCGTACCAAGGCCCATCACTGTGAGCAGCCCGGCGGAGGCCGCTCCCGCAGCCTTGTAGTTATCGGCAAAGAACTGGCCAATCTTGCCGCTGGCGGTCACTTTCTCGTTCAATCCGCCAATTGCCTGCTCGGTCTGCTGGACGCCAGCCGTGTCCGCCGTGGTCTTGATCAGAATATCGATATTGCTGTTACTTAGGGTTGGCATCGCCTACTTTCCTGACCTGGGCTGTTTAGCCTTTAATACTTGGGCTTCTATATCTAGATACTGCAAATCGCGGACAATCCGGCTATAGGGAACTGTGGCGGCCTCCTGTGGAGAGATACGCATTTTCCGGCGCCACAGATACACCTGATAATCCAACGATGCCGTGAGGCCAATGGCTTCTCCTTCAAAGGAGGCCATGAGGAAAACGATTAAGCTTTTTTTTCCTCATCATCCAGTCCGGTCGAGGACTTCAGGTCTGCCTCGAGTTGCTTCTCCAGGTACTGGATGTCGGTGGGTGATAAGCGGGCAACGTTGTCGGTGGTGACCGGAACAGGCGTACCGTCCGGCTCGGTGTAGTTCCACTTCTCGATAAGGGTGGCCAGCAATACAACCGTCTTGCGGATGTTCCCGCCCTCGGTTTCATCGCTCACCATAAGGTCCTGGGCGGTGGCATCGACGCGAATGGTGAGTATGGCTTGATCTTCGGGCTTGTTGGATGCCGTAGAGGGCAGGACGTACTGCTTGGTGCGAGGTTGGAGGAAGCTTGGCATGGCTTAGGTGGCCGCAATCGCGTCAATGACTTTCACGTCCCAGGCCTGTGCATCGGAGCTGTCGTAGTCAGCGTTGTACTCAAGCTGGTAGTACTCCCACGTCCCTACTTTCAGGTCCGGACCGTCGCCGCCCTTCTTGAGCTTGAGGTTGTTGAACGTGATGCGCAGCTCGTAGGTGGTGCCGTTGGATGCTGCGGCGTAGCAGCGGATGACAAGGGCCGTCTTCTTGATACCGGTGAAGTTCTTTACCTCATCCGGGCCGTTGAATATCTTGCTGATCTTCAGGGAAATATCGCCACGAGTACGAAGCAGGGCTACAGGGTCGAGACCGCCGGAGCGCAATTCCCCCTTGGAGTCCTTGAAGTTGTGCATGACTTCCCAGGTCGAGCCTTGCTCTACTGGTGTGTGAGTGGCAGACAGTGCAGCGGCGGCAGTGGCGCCGAAGCAGAACTGGGTGCGTCCCCATGTGAATGGAGTGGCGTAGAGCGCCGGTAGCGACTGCGTAGCCGGCCGGAGCACCAGCATGTCGCCGGCAGCGAAAGCGGCAGCCGTGGAGTTCAGGACGACTGTGGTGGCGGTGACGCTGGAGACGGTGAACGAGGTGAGCGAGCCGTCCGAGGCCTTCCAGATGTTGACCAGGTCGCCAGTGACAAGGCCGTTGGTAGGCGTGGGGTCGTAGTCTGTCTTGAGCGTCAGAGTAGTAGTTGAGATGCTGGCGATTTCACGTCCTTGGAATGAGCCGAGAGCGCTGATGGAAACTTTGTGCTGCATCTCGTTCTTGGCGAAGACCGGGGAGATCTTGGAAGCCTGGACGCCCCAGAAGCGTGTCACCGTCACACCATTGGAGATATCGAGCGTGTATGAGTTCGGATCGGTGAAGCCCAGGGTAAAGGGCCATGTGTATGGGTTGGCGCCGGTCACCGTGCCGCGGGTGAGCAACATGTCGAACAGCTGAGCCGTGGTGTTGGGCTCAGCCATGACGGTCAGGTCGCCACCGTGATCGCGCTGGCCCTGGATGGACTGTAGGCGGGCGAACTTCAGGCCGACGATGGCAGTGTCGTCATCCAGGTTGAGGTTGCTCGATAAGTTCTCGTCGTACAGCGGTACGAACGTATCGGGAGTCACCGGCGTGATAGCAGCCGTTTGTTTCTTAAAAGCTGCGTATCCTTGATCGCTAAGAGCCACTGGTGATGTCCTTGGTTACTTCTATAAGGCTGGGATTCTCAATGCGAACGGATGAGGTGATGAATTCACCCGGCTGGAGGACTCCAAATCCTACAAGTATCAAAACCTCCTTCGATTGATTTTCATACTTGTAAAACGTCTTCATATCTTCAGTATTTAGCGCTTTATGAATAAGGTCAAGAGCGGTTAGGAATGCCGACTAAATAACTCACGGTAATTGTCAGGTGGCCCTCAGCGGTAATTACGTCATTGGGTCGGGGAAGTGAGCCCAGCTCAAATTGCATATCAGCGTCGAGGGCAGCACCTTCCAGGCTCAGCTTGGTGCGGAGCGCCCCCTTGATGCTCTCCGGCAGGTAGTAACCCGTAGCGGGGTCACGTCCTTCGACGTACTCGCGGATGCGCTTCTGCGTCAGGTCCTGGTCTTCGGCGGCGCCCCAGTCCTCTTTCTCATTGAGGATGACCTTGATGACGATGGTCTCGGCTTCGACGCGGTCGGTGCCGGTGGGGCCGCTGGTGTTGCGGTTGCCTTGGAACTGTACGGCGATGGCCGGGAGGTTGGACTCAGCAATGAGGATAGGGTCGCCGTCGTAGAACGCCTTGAATGGACCGTTGGCGTACAGGTCTTTCAGGAACCGAGCAATGCGCTGGGTGGCTGATTCATACATCAGAGGGCCGCCAGTTTGCGATTCACGGCCTGGCGGACGATCTCGGCAATAGCCCGCTGACGGGCCGCGTCTAGCTCCATCATGGCCCGCCGGGGAAGCTTAGTGCGGGGCAGATCAGACTGGTGGTACTTGAAGTAGTCGGCGGTGTTTGTCACCCGGGCGGAGCTGTCGGTGAACGATGACCGGAACGAGCGTTGCATCAGGCCAGACCGGACCAGCATCGGCCGGCCGGGGAACTCGCGAGCCTTTTGCGCCTCAGTCTTTGGGCTCAGTCGCGGCCAAGGCATGCCAATGGCGCCACCATGGGAGGCAAACACTTCGCCGGAGAAGAAGCCCGTCAGGTACGTGCCAGTCTCGCGCATAGCGTCGGGCAAGCGGTCCAGGCTCTCCCCCATGGCGGCCAACCGCCGGACGGTCTCTCTATCGCCGGTGATCTCGATCTGGAGATTGAGGCCCATCTAGAAGCGGCTCCCGAAATCGCTCATGCGGAAAATCCGCTCATCGTCACCGCCTTCGATGTCTGTAGCCGTGGTCTCGTCGTATAGGTTGCTGGATGCGGAGGCGCTGGATTCAGCCAGGGCCGCCCCGGTCACGTCCACCACGCTGATGGCGCCCGTCTGCAGCAGCACAAGCTGCGCCCTGGCATCTTTCACGCGGGCCATGCCGTCCTTGGTCGAGCCGTCATTGAGGGTGCCGTACTGGTCGATGAGCAATAGGCCGGCGGCCAGCTCTACCGTCAGGTGATAAATCAGCTCCGGGACCGGCTTGGTGAACGGCACGGTGTACTTCGACACCAAGGCAGCGTTGATCTCGGATTCGGCGGCCCGGCGCTGCAGGTCGATGATGCTGTCGCTGAGGTTGATATTGCGGGCGAATCCGGCGGCGTTGCGGATCTCGGACAGCGCAGCGTAGTGGGCGTAGTCAGCACCCCGTACAGCCGTGGCAGCGGCTATGTCGGTGGCATCGGCGGCAGCGGATGAGCTGTAGTAGGTGACCTTGTACCAATAGTCAGAGCTTCCCGTAGAGTCGGTTCGGTACGTCGATGGCTGGTCTGGGTCGATGTCGGCGGGCGAGAGTATGGCCGCAAACGCGTTGTCGGCCGGTACAGTGCCGTCCACGTTGGCAGCACGATAGAAATGCACCTGGTCGCCCAAAACGGCTGTAACCGGCTCAAATCGATTGTGGGCGAATGCCAGTCCGGCTGTCAGCGTGACACCGGTGGCGCCAGTCAGTGATTGGATGACGCCCTTCTCGCAGCCCTCCTGGGCCAATGCGCCCAGATACAGGAAGTCCCCCACCACCAAGCCCTGGTTGGACTTGAGGGTGAGGGACGAAAGCCCTGCCGCTACGTCTGCATCAAGAACAGCCCGCTCTTTTATGTTCGCCGGTGCAAATGAATCAGCTTGTAGGGTTGTTGCCATTGCTCACATAATGCGGCAATGGCCGTTTGGCGACAAGTGGATTTATGAGGAAAGCAGATTCTCGACCAAGTCCTTGGCCCCCTGTGAACTCTTGTGAAGATCCGTTTCCAATGCCCTACTTACCCAAGCCGAGCCATGAAGGGTGTTGCTACGATCGAATCCCTCCATCTCGCCAACCGGCACGATGTGAACTCCCTGCTCCCCCAGCGCCTTGAGCAATCGTTCGGCGGCCACGTAGGGCTCGCCCGGTGGAATGGCTACAATTCCCATAGCCTTCACGTTCGGCCACAATTTTCCTTGCTGGACGGGCTCTACGAACGTGCGGAAGTCTTCCGCTATCTCCGACGTCCACTCACCGCCAAGAGACTCGACGATGCCCCGAATCGTCGCGCTATTGTTCAGTACATCGAAGTCCACGAAGGTGTGAGTCTCAACCCCTAGCTGCCTCAAAGCGTTAGCCAAAGCGGAGACACGCTGCTTGCCTCCGCTGGGAACGAGCAACACATCGTCGGCCTGGGAGCGCCGGCCAGTGTCGATGGCGAGCTGGTCGAGCACCGCACCATAGAAGCGGCAATCTGCGTCAGATTCGCAGATTGCCACCCTGCGGTGGAACAGACCCTGCAAGACGTTGGAGTATCGCAGGACCGGATCGGCCCAGGTCGCCGCGATCTCGCTGGGCGGCAGTTCGTGGAACCTGTTGGTGTTTGCGTTCCGGACGATTCTTACTATCCGAACGTCAGACTGGGCGCCTCCGTCGAGGAGCCCGAGCACAAAATCCCTGTTGTGGGTCGACACGATTACTTGTATATTGCGCTTCTTCGCCTGGACGCCTAACCAACGCCCCAGCGCCCTTGCTTGACCCGGATGGAGGAAAGCTTCCGGCTCGTCGATAAGGAGCATCTGTGAGTGCCCAGTAACAACGGCTAGGGCGAGACCCAAAAAGCTCTTGACGCCATCTCCCTGGTCTTCCAAGGAGGGCAGTGCGGCGACGGCATCCGCGTACTCGGTCGTGGGATTGCTGAACAGTGGAATTGGTACATCGACTTTGCCCATGCGCAGTCGGACATCCATGTTGGCCCGATCCAGCGTTAGGCGCTCGCCGAACACCTCATAAGCCAGATCAGATAGCGCTTGCTCAAGTTCGCCGTCTCGAAAGACAAGATGAAGAGGGCTACTGGCGGGAGACCCAGATCCGACGTGCCCCAAACTGGCGCTCGCGAACGACGAAAGAGAGCCGGCGCTCCAGTGCCTAAGGAAGAACTCCCAAGATCCCCCAAGGGAATTGGGATGAATACCGAAGATAGCCGTAAACGCATCAGGGGCTATCTGTGTGCCGCCGCCCATTGGAGAGTACGCCAAAGTTCCCGGTTGGTGGCCAGGCATGCAAACCGCAGTTTCGGCAAGAAAAGCGTTGCTCTCTTCCAGACGGAGCTGACTAGCCTTTTCCAACTGCAGCTGGCGCAGTACGACGACGTGACCATCATGGGAGTGCATGCGGACGGCTATGTCACGCAAGGTCTGAGACTTGCCTGCGTTGTTGCCCCCGACGAGGCAGGTCACGCCTGATTCGGAAATTTCTACCGAATCACCGGCATTGGACTCAAGTGTCTTTATCCTCACGCGAATTGTCATGAGTCCACCCTAGAACGTGCCGCCGACACTTTCGGGCAGCACACCAGGAGACTAGAGTACCGTCACATCGTCGCCGCCCAGGCGCGTGATCGCTGACTCCTCGAAAGCACCTAGAGTCACCGGCGCCGATGTAAGAGACGTGATTATGGTGCGATCTTCAATTGGCAGGATCGTGACATCGGATTCGGGGTGGAATCCACCCGTGGAGGTTAGTGCCGCCAGTCCAAAGGCCAATGAACTGCTGATCCCTGCCGGGGTGAGGCTCACACTCCCTGGCAACAGGCCGAGCGAACCAATCGATGGGGCAGACGGCACACTGGCAGGCGTAACGGTCACGGCACCGGGTGTCAGCGTTGGCGCACCGATGGTCGCAGTCGAAGCCAAGCCAGTGGGCGAGATGACATTGCTTCCGGCGACCGCCACAGCAGGCGAGCCAATAGACGCTGACGAGCCCAGACCGGCTGCGGATGTCGTGGTGGCACTTGAAAGAGTTGGAGAACCAATCGATTCGTTGGAACTCACGCCAGTGGGCGACACACTAACAGCGCCTGGCACGAGCGTTGGACTCCCGACCGCTGACCCGGACGCCACGCCGGCGGCCGAGATAGACACGCCCCCAGGACTCAACGTCGTCGCACCAATTATCGAAGTGGCACCGAGCCCAGATGGCGGGATTGTGACTGCCCCAGGTGACAGGGTCGGGCTGCCGAGTGCGGCAGTGGAACTAAGTCCGGTCGGAGCTACGGAACTGGTGGCAAGTAAAAGCGGCGAACCGATCGTCGTTCCGCTTGTGACTCCGCTCGGCGAGATGGAGACGGCTCCCGGAGACAGAGTAGGTACGCCCAGCGTTGAAGTCGAGGCGAGAGCGGTCGGAGAGGCATCGACGTTGCCAGGTGAAAGGGTAGGGCCGCCGAGGGGGACGGTGGAAGTGATACCCGTCGGTGACAGCGTTTGATTACCTGCTCCTGCAGCCGGGCGAATACCAATAGAGGCAGCTGCCCAGAAGCGGTTGCTACCACTAACCGTAAATGCCCCAGGGTCTTCGCTTGATGCATTCAACTGCCGATTAGCACCAGCAATTGAAACAGCCGAACCACCAGAGGATGCGCCGTTTATTTGGAAGCCTGAATAGCTCGCTGGGCCAGCTGACCATGCTGCGGTAGAGACGGCGCTGTGCCCTGCTATGGCGAGCCAAAGCGTATCGTCGGCGCCCCAGCTCGGAGTCAAGGATGGGGGGTTGGCAGCCGTTGCATCGCCGCTAGTGGACGTGGCTTCTGGCGGAGTTGTACCGTGCCAGCTCGTGACACGGTATACCTGCCACTCCCCTGTTGTCCCGGTCGAAGCCGTCCATGTAGGCGTTGTGCCACTCTCCGTACCAGCGGCAATCTTGTAGAAGCCGTTGAGTTTACCAACTGACCCCCCACCCGCTTGACTGAGCGAAGAGATATCGCTCCAGCCAGAGGGTTTTGTCCACGTCCCGGCATTGCGAACCTCGACCACTGCAATCAACAGATCGCCTGATGCTATAGATGCAGGCATGCTCACCGGCATAGAAGTCACTGACGTGGCAAAAGCGGTGGCAGTTGGAGCCGTTGTTGCGGGAAAAGCCATGCGGTCCTCCTATGAGTTAAGGAGTTACAGGGCGAAAATCTTGCTTGCGCCGTTGTCCCAGGTCACCGTGATGTTGCCGCCGTTCGGAGTGACTGCCGTGAAGCCGTCAATGTAGGCAATCAGCGGAGACGTCGCTGCCGATCCTGTGTCTTTGTAGACCACGAGAGCCTGAACAGTCTTGGAGCCGGAGATGGCTACTGCGGTGAACGTGGAATCGGCTGCATCGAAGACGCCATTTGTGATGCTCACAGTTCCGAGCGTCTGGTCAGTCGTACCGGAGTAGCTAGTCACACTGGACTTATATTGGTGAGCGCTCGAGTACGTGTAGTCAGTCGAGGTGTTGACCAGCGCAACTTTGATCGTGTCAGTGTCGAGATCGACTGACGGGCTCTGGGAGAGCAGGCTTTGTTTAAATAGTGGGTAGAGGGCGCTGGCCATTGAATTGTTGCCTTGTATATTCTGCTTCCCACTATGAGCTAGAGGCTAATCCTTAGCAATAGCTCGAAACTCGCATCATGCGCTAATCCGAAAATACGGACAACAGTCAGTTCTGACTCATGATGTAGTTTCCGTAAAGATTGACACCGACCCAGGACAGCAGCAGCACTGTCGCCAACGTCCACCCGCCCTTAGCCGTCATCGAATTGGAGATGGGGCCTACAAATTCGATTATGATCAAGAAAAGGCAGGTAGTCATCGCCGTCCATATGCAGGCCGCCTGAATGGAGTTCCCGTAGCCTTTGAACAGAGCTGTAAGGGCAGACAACTCGCCCGCAGTCACTATCGCAATGAAGAAGAAGCTGCTGAACAGGGCAGCTATTTTGTGGCTCTTCCGAGCCGATTGGAAGACCTCCCCATGCAAGTTTCCCGCTTTGATGCCGATGGCCACAGCCACCAGGAGCGTTGGGATGGCGGTGGCTCCGACCTGAAAAAAGGGCATAGGTACTGATGTCATTTCCGAATAGTTCCACAGATACTAGCTAATCCAGAAATCAAAAAGAGCCCCGAAGGGCTCTCTCTGGTTTACGTGGTCTGCGCGTTATCCCCTATCGATCAGGAGCGCCACGCCGAACGCCCGATCCGCGGCCTCAGTACCGGCCGATAGCAAGGTGATCGTGTAACCACCTGATAGCGGGAGCTGGAGCGGCTGGTTATTGGCGTCCACGTAGGCGCTGGTGAGCGCGTTGGGAGCGATGCTCGCCTTGTTGTAGACGGTGAAGCCGTCAGCGTCCTTGATGGTGACGGTGAAGCTTGCCCCGGTCATGACAGGAGCGCTGATCGAGATTCCCCGCAATAGACCATTCAGTGCCAGGGACGCGGACACGATGTTGGTCGTGCCACTCAGTATCGTCAGGCTGGTTTTGTAGCGTTGGATTCCGAACTTACTCACGGTTTTGATCTCCTATGACCGGGGCAATACCACGCCCCATTAATTACGCTTCTGGCGAGTTCTCGGGCTCTGTAGCAGGTGTTGCCTCAGCGGCGGGAGCGTCAGTCGCTTTCGACTTCTTGGGCGCTTTAGCGGGCTCCTCAGTGGCCTCGTCCGCTTCAACCTTGACCGCTACTACTGCGCCGGACTCGATCAGAGCCTTGGCTGCGTCCTCGTCAGCCTCGAAGACTGAACCTGCGACGTAGAGAGCATCGTTGTATTTGACGTTGTTATTTTCAGTTACTTCAACCTGCATGCTTATGCCCTCACAAATTCAATGGTTACGTGGACCTTGCCGCCGGCAGTCGTCTTGGCGGACGTCAGCTTGTAGTACGAGCCGGCCGCGACGGTGTTGTTGGTCGTCGGGGTGACGGAGTACTCGGTGTTCAGGGCGTCGCTGATGGCGGCGGTGATGACGCCTCCGGTGGATGCACCGGTTGCATTGGCGCCGGTGATGGTCCCGACGTCCGTGGCGGCAATCGCCTTAGTGACGATGCCGCGGATTTTGGTGATGCGGACGGGGAAGGGGAAATACACCTTCACCGCCGCCTGCTCACCGGACTCGAAGCTGCAGCTTGCCGAGGTCATGCCCGGCTCCCCAGCTATGCGTCCATATCGTTTTCCTAGAAGTCCCATGAGGTTCCTCCTTAAGCCACAGCTGCGAAGATGCCGTAGACCAGCTCCGCCGCCATGATGTACTGCAGGTAGTAGTCGCTGACGCGTACGTACTCGCCGACCGGGTCGTTGGATACGTAGTTGTCGACACCGCGGCCGTCGTTGAGCTGCAGGGTGTAACCGGCGCTCAGCTGCTTCAGACCTGGATTCGGGTTGATGTTCATGAGCCAGACGTTCTTGCCCCAGATCGGAGCGAGCGAATCGGTCTGACCTTCCTTGGCGGAGTTCGAGGCAGCCATGCCGATGACGATGCGCGGAATACCGAGCAAGCTAGCCAGGCCGTCAGTCGTCAGTACGCCCTTCTCGGTGTACTTGATGCGCTCCAAGAAGTCAGGGTGATTCTGGATCACGGCCCATACTTCCCAGCTCATTACCAAGGTGTTCGGCAGCTTGAGGCCGTTCTGCTTGATCGACGTGATGCCGGTGCGGATGTCGTCGAACGGGTTGGAGTTACCGAAGTCGCTCCACTGGCTGGTGCCGGACAGGGTCGTGTTCTGAGTGATCACGGCGGTGTTCGAGAGCAGGGCAGCCGCGTTGGCTTCCTTGTTGATCATGAACGACTCAGTGAGGATCTCAGTGGCGTCGATGCGGGCATCCAACGGGGGCTTGCTGCGCTTCAATTCGTCTTCATCGACGAAGAGCTTCAGCTTGCGCTTCTCGAGCGGACCGTAGCTGACCTTGGAGAGGTTGTATTCAATCTCAGGAGTCAGGGCCTTGCCGTTAGGGGCAATGCGGGAGTCCACGTTCTTTAGGTTGGTCTTGTCGTAGACGAAGTAAGAACCGCTGTCTTCGTCGACTGGGAGCGATGGGAACACCTGGTCAGCGATGAAATTGAGAGCATCGTTTTTCCAAGCTTTCGATACGTTTGTGAGTACCGGATTACGTCGTAAATCTTTTAATTGAGGCATCTAACCCTTCTCCTAGTACTTCGCCGTTGAAGGCATTACTTCTATGATGTCGCCGCTAACGCCGGCCTGAACCGCGTAGCCAATGATCTGATTGCCAGCCGTGGTGGTGGTGATGCCAGCCGAGCTGCCGTTGCTGGTCACTGCGTCGCCAACTGCCACCGTGCCGCCGAGCTTCACCTTGAAGGTGCCGTTGGAAGTCCGGAGCCAGATGCTCGCCAGCTCGCCGCTGACTGGGGTGTTGTCGAGCACACCCAGGATGACGTCGGTAGCAGCCGTCGCAGCCACCACTTTGCCCGTGGAATCCAGCTTGACCGCCTTGTATTGCAGGGCAGACAGATCAGCGGCAGCTGGTGCGCTGAAATGATTTCCCTCGATGAACTTAGCCATTATTCTTCTTCTCCTTTACCAGTTACTTTTGTGGCCGCCTTGTAGAGCTCCGGCTTCTGGCTAGCGATGATCTGCGTGGCCTGGCCGTAGCTGACCTTGTTCGCGATGGCGTATTCGGTGGCAAGTTTGTCCAGCTCGGCAGCGGCGGAGTGAGCTTCGACAGCGGCACCTTCTTGGCCACTGCCCAGCTCGCCGGCGGTGATCATCTTGTTTTCGGGAAGTCCGGTCAGGAACTTCTCCAGGCTCTCGCGCATCTTGGGCGAAGAAGCCATGAGGATTTCGACGGCTTCGTCCTTCTGCTCGCTCTTGACCGCGCCACGTGCGATGTGGGTGTTCACAAATGCGCCGGCCTTGGTACGGGCCAGTTCATCGGCAGCTTCGACACCGCGGGCAGCGTCTGCCTTGAGCTTCGCCAGGTCGCTGGCGTTGATCGTGACGACCTTCGCGCCAGCCTGGACTGGCTCGGGCGTGGGTTCCGGAGTTGGTTCTGGGGTCGGCTCAGGCGTGGGCTCGGGCTCAACCTCCAACTCGAACGACTTGCGCTCGTCGGCCGTTAGTTCGTCTTTGTGTTCTGCGAGAAATGCCTTCTCGGCGTCGTCTAGGTCGGCCAAAGCCTTCTTACGTACGTCTTCTAACTTCATACGGTCTTCTCCTTCTTTACCCCCTTCGCTGGCCATTACGGGCTTTAGCTTTTTGAATAAGGGGCTATTAGTTAATGCGCAGCCACTCAGCACGTTTGCAATGCGAGTGCCCGCTTCTTCCGGGTCTTCGTACATCAGGTCTCTGGTATTGAACTCAGGTGAAAGGAATTTGTACTCGCCGTCACGGACCTTCTGGGCACCAGTAGGAGTCCACTCGATGCCGGTCCCCCAGAGGCCAGACCCGGCGCGCGCCTCTAATCCGTAGATCCAGGCACCGGCAGCGCGCCCCTCATGGTCATAGTTGACGGGGAGCGGCTCAGTCTTGTTGACGCGGGCGATGCCAGCGTTGAAGTGGGCGGCGAACTCAGCCAGGTCGGCTTCAGTCAGTTCGAAGTCGCCATGCCAGGGAGTTTTCCAGTTGCCGGGAGTGAGTAATTGAATCTCAGTCGGTAAATTGCCGCTGGAATCGGCCTTGATAGCTATCGCCCGATATAGATGAGCGTGTTGTGGCAATGAAGTGATATCCCTATTATGGTTATAGAGGACGTCGCTTCACCGGCGTTCTTGTTTTTAGTATTGGGCGTAGGTAAATACGCTGTCAACTATTTTGGATAATTCAAACGCATATCGCAGCGGCACCGCGGATGAGCAGTCGGACGTAATACCGCGCCGATAAGTGTTTGGAATGCCTGGTCCAGGGGGACGGTGACGCCATCCAGTGGCGCACAGATACGACACGCGCCGGCCTGCTTAGCCAGCCAGGTCTTCGACTCGGCGCCGCTCTCATACCCAAATATCACCAGGCCGCTCTGATAGGCGTTCACGGCCTCAGTCCTGGCAATCATCTCGGCCCGCACAGGATTGCGGATGATCTGCTGCACCCGGTTGATGCTGTCGCTGACTGACTCCCCCATGGCGATACTGGTCTCAATCGACTTTCGAATCAGTTTCAGATTCGTGACAGTGACATCTTTGATCAGCGTGCCGACATGGTCACGCGCTGCGTCCAGGCGTAGTTCCGTCAGCCGGTCCACGCTCACAGGCGTCTGGTAAATCTCAAAGCCACCGTCCATGCCAACGGCGTACAGATCCGCAATGTCCTGAAGTACCAAGGCGATGAATATAGCGGCCTCGATTTGGCGGGTGCGGTCGCTGTCATCTACCAGCGGATCGTCTGAGGCTGTATGTAAGGGCATGTATTGCCACCGAACCAGTGCCGGCGCCCGTTCTGCCAGCCCACGCAGGTAGACCAGCGTGTGACGCTCTAAACGGCGTTCAGAGCGAAGCAGCCGATCAAAGATGGCCGGGTTCTTGCGGTAGGTGTTCTCCCACTCTTCAGATGCACGGATGCGGCGGCCGAGCTCTTCCCTGGCGTCAAGCAGCTCGCTGTTCATCGAGTGCCTCGTCCAGCTCCTGGTACATCTTCCGAGCCCTCAGTATCACGGCCTCTGCGCTGGCCTTCTTAGGCTTCACGTCTGGCACGGCAGTCTTGTCAGTTGGAGCGTTAGGGTCCATCGGGTTCACGGGATTGGGGGCGGCCGCAGGCTTCTCGCGAACATGGTCCTCCGGCAGCTTCGGTACGCCCAGGACGGTGCGCGCCCGGTTCTCAACATCGTCATCCATCGTGATGGCGCCGGCGTTAGCCATATCTGCCAGACCCTGAGAAAACGTCAATAGCGCTTCGTCGTCGAGTCCGTTGGCCTTGAGCTTGGGGTACTTGTCAGTGGTGAAGTTCAGGTCGACGACGGTCTTCACGGCGGTACGCATGAGAGTGTCGATAATCGTCTGGGCCGTGGCCTTCTCAGCCAATGTGAAGAATGCCGTGTGGTCCTCGCTCAGGGCGCGGCTACCGCTGCCACTGCTCGACCCCAGCTCGAGGAACTGGGCCAGGACGTTCTTGCTGATCTGGCGGTCATGGTGATTGATGCTTGGCATCATGTCGCGCAACGTGCCGGCCTTCATATCCATGAAGCCGACTGTCCATCCTGCCTTGTGGTTGATGTAGGACTGCTCATTGGCACGCAGAGCGCGAGCTGCGCGGATGAGAGCTTGGCGATCCTCCGCGTCTGCCTGGGCGGGTTCAATGATGTCGACGACTCCAAGTCCGTGCCGCTCATGGGCGACTGAATCGATCTGGTACAGCGCGCTCTTGATGAACCAGTTCTGATACGACGACCGCAGCACGCTGATGCCCTCGTAGTTCGAGCCCTCTTTCTGGTTGGTGAAGATGACCAGCTTCTCCATTGGCGTCTCTGGTGAGTCACCGTTGCCGATCAGCTGCGTGATCCCCTCGCCGTACTGGTCTGACGTCCACTTGTAGATGCTCTTCTGCTTGCGGAAAGCGAGCTTGGTGATGACGATCCGGTCCTTGCCGTTGACCTGCTGCATGCCGAACACCATCTCGAACACGGCGTAGCCGAAGGTCAGGTAGGTCAGCGCTTCAGACAAGAAGGCGTGCCAGTCGACGACGTTGAAGAAGATCTCTTTGCAGAAGTCAGCAATCTCAACATCGGCGGCGTCCTCACTGGCTGCCTCAAACGTCCAGTCGGCCTGCATGATCGGGAGGAAGAGCGCCTGGAGGCTGGCCCGCACGGTGGCGTCACTGCGGCGCATCCGGTCGTAGACGACGGCGGCCAGGTGGCCGGATAGGTCTGGGCTGTATTCCTCGCCCGTGATGATGCCGCTAAAGACGAGAGTTCCGGATTCACCAAGCTCCCGATATTGGGCTGTGCTCTTCTTGGCTGCGGCCAAAATTTTGGTGGTCTCGTCGTCCATTGCTCGCATTATGAGACTAGAACTGCTTTCCTAGCAACCCACTTGTGTACGTCTCGGGCGTGGAGCGCCGTGATTCGGGATTCTCCAGGACGAGTACGTTATCGCCGCCGTCGACCGGCGCATATGAAATCACGAGGGCGTCGGCACGGTCTGGTGAGCGGCCAATGCGCTTGCGCAATTCCTTCTTGTCCTCGACGTGGATCTTGCCGTTCTTCAGATACCACTCCACCGCTGACAGCTCGACCTTCAGCTCTTCATCGTCGGGCACGGCTATCTCGCCGTTGATGAACAACCGCGACACCTGCCACCACATCTCGGCCCGGAGATTGGCGAACTCGTACTCCCCTGGCCCTGGGTCTTTGACGGTCGGCGGGTCGGCCGTGTTGACCGGGATGATCTTGTGCAGCCAGTGCGGATTCTCCCGCACCTTGCGAGCGGCCGCGTCGTAGATCGGGATGCCCAGGCCCATGGCTTCGATCTTGACCTGAGTCAGATGGTCGGTCGGGTTGAGCTTTTCGATCTCGTCGTTGATGGCCGTCGTGTCCGGTGTCAGCCAGGCGCGGATGCTCTCGCCCTTCTGGCCGCGGCGATGATAGATGGCGCTCATGTCGCCGCCGCCGGCGGAGTCCACCCCGAAGCGGGACGGACCGACCTTCACCTCGGCATGACGCTCTTCCGTCATGGCCGCCTCCACCAGGTTGAGAGCTATGAGCGCCCGAGTGCCGGACTTCGGGAACTCGCCCTCCACACGGCTATCCCACAGAGGCGTTCCAATGCCCCATTTGAAGATGCGCTCATAGACCCAGCGCACGGACACCAGGTGTGGCCGCGGTATCTTCCACTCCGGGGATTGTTCTCGGCCGCTCTCGATGGCCTCCACCACTGCTTCCGCCGGATGATTGGGCAGCTTGCAGTCGATGGCCTCACAGCGCTTGATGCCGTTCTCAGTGAAGTTTGGCGTCATCCAGCAGGAGACGTGCAGCTTGTTGGCCAAGTGGCTGCGGTGCGAGTCGTAGAACGTGCCGCCGACGCTGGTGGGGTTGCCGATGTAGAGCACGCGGGCGTTGGCACTGGTGACCAGGGCGTCCACTGCTTCGAAGATGGGCTCGTTCACGCCGGCCGCTTCGTCCACGATGACCAGGATGTGATCGGCGTGGAATCCCTGGAAATTGTCCGGGTCTTTGGCCGACACCCCGATGGCGTACCACTTGTCGCTGATCTCGTGCTGCGTGGTGAGCGTCTTGCCGGGGAACTTGTATTTGGCTTTCTTGGCCGCCACACGGAACTCGCGCCACAGGATCTCTTTCACCTGGCGGCCGGTCGGCGCCGTGGTGACGACGACGGAGTTCGGGTAAGCCATGAGGAACCAAGCCGCTGTGCGGGCAGCTATCCAGCTCTTGCCGATGCCATGGCAAGAGCGGACGGTCGTCACACGGTTATCGCGCACACTCTCGATGATGCTGATCTGGGTATGCCAAGGATCAGCTCCGAGATAATCACGGAGAAAGAACCTCGGACTCTTCCGGATAGCTCTAGTGAGTGTCTGTGCTTGCTTCGGCGTCAGGGTCGGCATCTATTTCCTCGGCGCGATTCATTAGGTCATCCCAGTCATCTACTTCCCTGGTCTCTGCCTTCGGCACATAGCCCTGCTTGGAAGACAGGATGAGCTTCACGATGGAGTCCTTATAGCTGCCGGTAAGGCCGCCTTGGATGAGCCGATCCGTTTGAATCGCCTGCAGCTTTCCTACTGTGTAAGAAAACTCGGGCTTGTCCTTGTCTCTTGCCCAGGCGTAGACGGTCTCGCGAGTCACGTCTAAGGCGAGAGCGAGGCCCTCGATCGTGGGTACTTTCACCACCACTCGAACGGCCAGCCGGCTGCCAGATCCGACCACCTGATGAGTGTCTGCGCAGCTCTCCAAGTAAGCTTGCGCCTTCTTTGCCAGTGATTTGGTGTATTTGGTGGGTCTAGCCATTGTGACCTGATTATGAGAGTCCGTATCGATTACGGCAATAGTTCAACCGCCCCTAGCCCCATTGGACCTGCGCGACTAGTGTCTCCAACCATGGGCTGAGGAACCTCGAGTTGATATTGATCTAGGGAGCCGACATGACATCCACCTGGGGCGCAGGGGACGAAGAGCGAAACGATTTCGATTCCAACGAGCCACCAACAGATGCGGGTGGCTCAGATGAAATCCTGATCGTGGACGCTGAGGGGCCCAGCGAATCTGGTGAGATCCGTCTCAACTTTGCTTCCAAAAACTACATGATGTTCACCTTCGTGCAACTTATCGAAGACCTTGAAAACTTGACGGTCATGGCCGTCGCGGCGCGGCAGTTATTTGATGAATTAACGCCGTACGAGTTGGAGACCGAAGATCTAACTGAGCGGATCAGCAACGGGCGGACAGGCACTGCTGAGAATGTATGGGTAAGAAGGGTACTGCTAACTAGTCCGCTTGAAATCATCCTCCTGATCGCATCCGTGTCTCCCGCTATCACCTCAATCCTCTTGTCATGGATCGGCGTAAAAAGCGCATGGGAAATGAGCCGCATACTAAAACTGCGCGAAGAACTTCTACGAATACAAGTCAATATTGCAGCAGCCGAAGAACAGGCCAGGTTGGATGAGCTGGAACTCAGGCGCATGGTGATACGAGTGCTGATGCGAGATATCGCGGATGCTCAATTCACTATTGAGGATCTGATGAATCTGCCCGAGGACCACCCCTACCGGCAAATGTTGGACCGAGTCATACGAGGACTGATCCAAATTGACAAAGTCGAGTTCACACCGACGAGCGAAGAAGAAGAAGCTGCCTCAATTGGGTGATAGCCTTTTAACATGGCACAAAGAGTAGTAACACTTCTGGAAGATGACTTCGATGGCTCGAAGGCGAGCGAGACGATTTCATTCGCCCTCGACGGCGTCGAATACGCAATCGATCTTAACGACGCTCACGCTAGTGAACTGCGTGAAGCATTCAGCCGCTACACCAAAGCAGCTCGGAAGACCGGCGGACGGACTCGGACGGTTCGCCCCCGCGAGTCCGATGCCCGTGTTGTTCGACTCTGGGCTATAGAGCAGGGCCTCCAGGTCAACACCCGCGGCCGCATCCAGGCCGACATCATGGAAAAGTACGCAGCTGCGCACTAAAGACCGGGGTGCTGTTACATCGGGTATCGCGAGGCTAGCTCGCCGTATCCTCAGACAGACCACCCCGGCTAATTCGAGGGTAGGGCTGGTACGCTCAGGTAGGCAATAGCAATCAGGGACTAGAGCGGATTCGCTTCAGTCCCTGATTCGTTTAATTGCCCTGCTCTCCCCCGTGCCCCACGCTCGAAGTATGGATATCACCAAGCGTTCGCTAGTAGTAGGGCTGGTGGTCGGCCTCATGCTGGCCGCCGTGGTGACGAGCGCTACGCCGTACGTCTTTACGCTGTCGGCGGTGACGTTGGTCCTGATCGTCGGGCTTATTGGCGTGGCGCTGGGACTAGTACGACGCTAAAAGACGCTCCTGAAGGCCAGGATGCTCTTATGGGCTCCCGAAAATACAGCTCGCCGTGCGTAGTAGAAAAGTAGATGATGTTCGGCCTCAACGTTCTTGGGTTGGAAAGTTGCCTCCTTCACCTGCTTAACGTGGCCGCTCGGGTAGACGTAGATTAGCCCCCAGCCATATGGAACTTCAGTGGGTTTTATAAGCCCAGACGGGCAGCAGTAGTATCGTAGGTCGCCCATACCCCGCTCGGGCCGGAACCGAAAGCTCTTCTTCTTATCGCTCAGGAAGTCGCCTCTTGATACTTTGCACTCGATTAGAAGGCTCTTACCGCCAGTCCTGAATCCAATGGCGTCAGGCAGCTCGGCATTGTGGCTGAAGAACTCTGGCAGAACCACATCACACTTGGCGTTAAGCCAGTAACTTGCGGCTGAGACGCATTCGGAATGGGTCACTTCGCCTCCTGCAACTTCAGCCAGAGAAGGGCGAGAGATTCGGCCATGGTTTTCCCATGAACGGCCATGTCTCGACGGTCGAATGGTTGGGCAACGTAGCCAGGTCCGCCCTGCCAGTTGCGATGCTTTCCATCGTCAGCGTAGATGGTTGGGTCTTTGAAAAGCTCAACATCATCCGGTAGCTGGTCGGCTATCTCTTGGGCGGTGGGGGCGGCAATCACGGTTCCATCGCCTACGCTCAGAACGCCACTATCAACCGCCGCATAGCTTCCATCAATAGTGTGAAGTCGGCTCCATGCAATGCCGGTATTTTGCGGGAATCCTGCCGCCTTGAGCTTCTTGGCTGTTTCGAGGGTGACTACGAGTGATTCCACTACTTCTCCTCCCATCTCAAGTAAGTGACTACCATCCAGGCCAGAAACGCTGTCAGCAGTAACTTCCATCCGAAGGGCAGGCCCCAGGCTTTACCGATTACTACTACTAGACCCATCCCGATCAGGCGATACATGTAGTGCAGTTTCACCGCTCCAACTCCCGCGCTATCACCTCGCTCAGCGTCCCCTGAGACGTTTCCAGCTGTCCGAACTTCTCGGCCGTTGCAACTAAGCGCATTACGGTCGAAGTCGTGCCCAGCTGTGCGGCAGCTTCAGTGAAGGCCGCCTTCGTTTCAGGCAGTACTTTGTTGCCTGGCAGGTAGGCCGAGCGCTTCTTCACGACTGCACCTCAGACAGCTGCCGCGACCGCTCCAGCTTGTTCACGGTGACGGTGACTTCGATGTCGCCGCAGACCAGGACAACCAGGTCTCCGATGCCGAGCCGGCCAACGGTGGCATAGGCTTCGACCGGATCTACTTTGATAAATTTTCGACGTTTGCTGCCCATGGTGTGAGCTCCTGTTTATTCAGTTATTAGTTCTGGATTTTCGTAGACGGTGCCGATGACCTCAGCGCATTTGAGCTCCTCCGTGGTGTAGTGGAAACCACCGAGTCGCCAGCCGTAAAAAACTTCATCCCAGTGAGACACCTGCGTTACGATCCCTGTCTTGAAAGTGAATCGAATTATGTCCCCCTCATAAATCTCGCGGCCGTTCTTGTCCTTGAGGCCGGTGTATTGCATGAGCGGCGGCCTCGCGGTTCCGACCCGGTAGGTAAAGCCTTCATCCCCATTCTCTTCAAGCAGTTGGCCGGTGAACGTAACGGCCCAATTCGGCCAATGAACCATCCTCTCGCCATCCCACGCCCTGAACTTGATTACTCTGCTCACTGGCAACCTCCACCGATTACCGTGATGCTCGTACCGGGCGCGTTCGTGATTGCCGGCGCGACACAGGGCGTCGGCTCTGGAGTGGGCGCTGGAGTAGCTACCAGCGTCTCTGTAGCGGCCTGGACCTGCACAGCTGGCGCAGGCGTGGCGGGAGCCGTTTGCACGACTGGAACATCAACATGCTCGGCCGGCGCTGTCTGTGTGGCCGCCTGGAGCGCCTGTATGTCTTGCTCATTGTTGGTAGTGCGGGCGTCTAGGTTGTTGATCGCCTGGTTCAAGCCGGGGAGGTCAAGCTCGCCAGACGTTATGCCGGCCGCGCCGAAGGCGGTCACTGCGGTCGCGATAAGGCCGGAAACTAGGAGTGCGCGCTTCATACGAGTTGCCTCTTCGCCTTCCGCTCGGCTGAATGCTGTTTAGCCACGGCTTCACGGATTGAGACCTTCGCCGCTACGGCCGCTTTGTGCAGTCCCCAGGACACAGTATTGAACTTCGAATGCTTGGTCGCGGAGGGCTTCCGCTTACGCAGCCCGAGGCCCCGAACGCTGGTTGCAGGAGTCGCATCAATCCCAACTATGAGGTTCGGATATGCACCCTGTCCCCGCTGACCGGCTTCACGATTCTTTCGATAAATGTCTTTGTTGAACATGATTTTGATCCTGATTATTTGCACTCCCATTGGGAGGCTTGATTGATGCTGAACATATACGCCGCCACTTGGGCCGAGCGTTCGCCGTTGAGACGGTCATCGACGGCCGGCAGTCCGATGCGCGCGGCGTTGGCGATGTAGGTGCTGCGGACGAACTGGAACAGTCCGGTGGGCGTCGAGCCGTCCGGTGCCCAGTAGTTGCCGTTGACGGCGCCCGGGTTGAACGTGCTCTCGCACTTGGCCACTCGCAGCAACGTGTCGGCGCTGACGCCGTACACGTTAGCCCACTTGATGATGATCGCTTGGATGTCAGTCGGTGCTGGCACCGGCGTAGGTACTGCGGACGGAACTGGTGTGGGGCTTGCGGTCGCCTCCGGCTGTGGGGACACAGGCGGTACTGGGGCGGAGGCTAGTTTTTTGACGTTGCAGGGGCTGCTTCCGCCACCGGCACGGCCTTGAGGGCTGCATGCACGGCTGCCTGGGTCTTAGCCTCCTGGTGGGCACTCACGGCGCTATAGATATAAGCGCCTACGGCCATCCAGAGAATAGCGATTAGAATGTTGTGCTCGATTACGGGGCGGAGAGCTTTGAACTTCTGCATTGAGAAGATTCCTGTTTATGGTTGGTTTGTTTTTGTCTGATGGCTGGTGGGGATTGCCGCTACGCGTTTGAGTGAGTTTCCGTGTCTGGCAACCCCGCTATTTGTACCGACTAGAGTCGGCGGGGCATCTCTACCCCCATCAACCATCAGACGGTTCATAGGCTGGTATCGGGCAAGGGATTCTTGGTCCTCACCACCCTGACTGTCGGCCAGGCATTTAACGACAGATTTTGATCGGGAGGTACCTTGCCCGAAAGCAGCCCATGAACTGATGTTTGTTTGAAAGTGCGGTCCCGAGTGGACCATGACCATAATATAAATGAAGGGTATACATTTGTAAACCCCTTTATCCACAGGCCTGGCTCATTAGTGGATTGATTCTTGACAAATTAATCCGCGGAGGATTCGGCGCCAGTTTTGTTCGGGACGCACAATCTACATTTGGCGCCGGCGGCGAAGTCCTGATTCGTACCCAACCCTTGACAGAATTTGGACGGGCATAATTATGCCATGCATATTAGAACATAGTTTGCCGAGAAACCTTGACAACGCAGTACCAGCTCCGGGAGGAAGTGCGCCGCCAAAAACCGAACACCGTTCCTGAGAAACCTCACAGAACGGTCCCAGCCCTTCCTTCCCTGTTCAGATACACGCGTGGTACGCTCGCCCCACCAAAAATGGCCCATATCCGTTGAGGGATCGCCTGGCGTAAGTTCCTGTTGCCCTTGAGGCATTCGGCAGTTGAGCTGCCATCTCTAGCCGCTGACTATTCCCCTATCAGTTTGGCTTTTTGACTCGATGGCAGCTACGCCATCCAATGAGAGGTGGCGCTTCATGCCACGTGCTTTTACACGACTATTTCGTCCAGCGGCGCTGCTAGCGGCGTTCGCACTCCTCTTGCCGGCCCTCGTCACAGTTACAGCTCCCCCCGCGCAGGCAGCAGGCAATCCAGCCGTTTCGGTAACAAAACTCTTAGATGCCATTCCGACACTTGCTGCACAGCCGTCGACCACGCCCTGGTTCGATAAGACCTATACGGTGTCATACCCAGGGAGCGGCCCGGCGATTCTCAGCGCCAACGCCGACGGGACGTTCGTCCTTGACCCATTCGATCGCTTGCAGGTACTGGTAGGTGGAAACCTCGTGGTGGAGGAGTCCTTTTGGCAAGACGACTGCCAGCAGACAACTTCTCAGATGTTTATCCCACTGGACATAAGCAGCTTCTTGAAGGCTGGCCAGAATCAGATAACGCTAAAGTTCCTGAACCATTGCCCCCGGACCGGTTCGACATCGGGCTACTTCGTTGTCGGACCTCCGGGTACGCAGGCCCCTTATGATCCGCCAAATTCACCAACGGTATGTGGTACGTCAGATTTCATCGCCGTTCGTGGTTCAGGGGAGCACAGTGGATTCGGCTCAACAATGGGTTACTTAGCCTCATCATTGAAATACGCTGTGCATGGGCTTCAAGAAGAAACCATCGACTACCCCGCCCAGGATGTGGATTTGGGGCATCTATTTTCGACGTATAAGCCCGCTTACATAGCGAGCGTCAAGACTGGTGTTGCCAATCTTCAAGCTTCCATCACGGCATACTTGAAGAATTGCCCCAGCGGATACGTTGTTCTTGGCGGATACTCACAGGGCGCCGAGGTTGTCAGGGGAGCATTTAACAATCTTTCGAACCAGCAGAAAGGCAAAATTGCAGCTGTTGTTTTCTTTGGCGATCCCCTCTTCAATCCCAAAGACAAAGTTATTGACAGAGGTAGCTACGGCCAGAGCAAGGGTATCGACGTCACATTCCTAGATTACAAGGTAACCAAAATTTCTGGAGAGTTTAATCAACGTTTTCAAAACTACTGTGGCGGATTAGATCCTATTTGCAATTTCACGGCCGCTAACATTCCTGCATGTCTAGGCGGTTCCACAATTAACATCTACACCTGTACGCATAACCAGTATGTGCAGAACGGCTGGGTTGATGCCTCAATTCCCGGTATCATCGCCCAACTACAAATACGTCACGTAATTATATGAGGTTGAAGCTGGACTGAACAAAACGGATGGCCTCACGAGCTGACGAGGCCATCCGTTATTTCTGGCAGACTTGGCGGCATAGCCGCAGTTGGCGCAGGTATCGAGGTTAGCCATTGGTGGCCTCCCCCTCAAGCTCGAGGATCTGCTTCACGCGTGGCGTGGGCTTGGGGAGCGGCTTCTTGTATGTCTCAGCCGTGAGACCAGAGCCGGAGTCGGAGCCGAGCAGTCGGTCCCACCAGGTGCGCTTGCGATTCTTGTGCTCCTCCAGCTTCCGGTCGATGGCCTTGTTCCAGAAGTAGTCGCCGATCCAGCTACGTTCATGAAACGTCAGCTCACCGTACAAGCGGTCCAGGGTCTGCTGCCGTGTCGGCTGTGGTCCGAGCCTCAGCTTCCCGGTGACGACCGTGTCCGGGGACAGATGAGCGAACGCGCAGATCAGCACGTCCATCTCATCCTGGCCACCGACTTCGCCTAGGTCGATGATGTCGTCGATGAACTTACTCACCGGCCAGCTTCCGCCGCCGGCTCGCCCTACCTCCCTTGCGGCCGGCTTCTACAGCCAACTCACGGTTCATGGCGAATCCGCCGCCGCGCGAGATCTTCCCACCCTTGGCACCGATTACCTTGTAGAAATTTTCCCGGCCGTCCAATCCATCGCCGTAGCGCGCTTTGTTGGTCGCCGCAGCCTTCCTGCCGCCTAAAATCGTTCCTGCCATCTATTTGTCTCCCTCTCGCCGGGATACGCGCCGGCGTCGCGATTTAGTGGTTCCTTTTCCTAGCTCGCCGCCCTTGCGGCCGTTGTCTGCGTGCCAGGTCCTGCCGTAGCGGTCCTTGGCCGTTTGTGCCGCGCGTTTAGCGCCTTCTGGTGTGTTTCCCATCTTTGGGGTTTCCTTTGGGGTTAAGTTCTGCCTCAATCTCGCTCAGGGGCTTGCTTATCCGCTTCTCGTTCTTGTCGTAGAAGTAGGCGATGCGCATGGCGCTGTCAGCCAACCCATACCGCCAACCCTTGAGCTTGGCGTAGTCGCCGATCAGCTCGTAATCCTTCTTAGAGAAACGCGAGACGATGGGTGCCATTAGAACGGGATGTCGTCAATGTTGATCTTCTCGACATCGTCGCCGGTGGGAAGCTGGTCGCGCTGAGTGATAGGCGCGAACTCGCCAGCAGTCTCCACCTCTGGATCGGCACCTTCCGCAAACCGGAGTAACGGAATCGAGTTCGGGAGCTCTTTGTCGATATCGATGATCTCGTCGCTCTTGATGACGGGCATCGTGCCGGCTACGGGAACTGGCGTGATCTCGTAGCGAGTCTGCAGGCCCGACCCACTTGTCGTGATCGAGAGGTCGCAGCTCATCGGCATCTGGTCGCTGTAGTCCTCGATGATGGAGGCGATGCGTTTGAAGACGCCCGGCCCCTTCTGCAGGATCTGCTGCTTGCCCAGGGTGTAGTTCCATACCGGCCAGGCGAACTGGGTGCTGATGTCCTCGTTAGGCTTGTACTGCTTATGCGAGACATTCGGGTGGTCGAGCAGCCGCAGTCGCACCTTCTTGCCTGGTTCAAACTCTACGAACTTGCTGTTAGAGACGCGCTTGGCGCCTTCGTCGTACATTCCCATGTGTGATGTGTTCCGGCCGCCTGCTTCGTTGCAGACGCGGCCCTTAGATTATTGGCTGTTGCAGATGCCGCAGGGGCAGTCCATCTCCACCGGCTAGACCGTGAAGAGGATTGCAACCATGAGGGCGAAGATGATCAGCGCGGCTACTGCGGCGAGCAATAGGTTCTTGCCGAACTTCTTCCAGTCAGCCTGGCGCTGGCCGGCGGCGATGTCGCCGGACGCATCAGCCAGGTAGACGGACTTGTAAGTGGCTGTGGGGGCCGTCGCGTTCTTGTAGAGCTCAACGATCTCCCCTGGTACACGCCCATGCGGGCTGACCATCAGGCCATGCTGTGCTGCCCAATCCCGGATTTCCATCGGGGACGGAGTCGCCGGGTTAGGGCGAATTGATCTTGCTATTCGGACGGGAACTTTTGCGGCGTCAGCCATTTTATTTAGTCATCCTGTTTATGCTACGTATTTTCGGCTTTTCAATTCGGCTTGTCAATAGCCAAATTTGTATTCGAAGTTAGACGCGCTGCAGCCAGGAAGTGACGGGCCGGAAGCGAGTATATTCAGCTTCCGTGCAATGGGTCATACCGTCCGGAATTTGTTCCAGGGAGCATACATAGCGGGTAGTAGCCACAGTAACCATGCCGCCGTCTTCGTAGACGAAGTTGTAGCCAGGGCTTCCGGACAGCCGGGTCCACTCCTTGCGCTCGAGCTGGCGGTTGACGAGCACCGTGAACACGCGGCGACCGCAGGAGCAGCGCACCGTGAGATCTGTGTCGATGTAGTGCTTGTGCCCGGTCGGACGCTTGTAGGCGGGCGCTTCGATAGCGGGCATGCTGTTATCGGGCTGGTTAGTCGCGCTGAAGTCGATGACTTGGTGCGGAACGATGCGGACGTTGAGGCGGTCGATGTCGACTACCCCTACGCCTTTGACCTTGGCCTGAGCTAGGAAGTCAGCCTCCTCCTTGGTCAGCAGGTGGGTAATGCCGTTCATGAGTGATATGCGGGTGTAACGGGCCATCGTTTAGATCCTCGGTATGTTATTTGATTCGGTCTCTCGCTTGTAGAACTCGATTAGGTTGTTGGTCTTGTCGCGTAGGTCTTCCAGGCTGAGGATCATGGGGGCGAACTTGCGGCCCCGACAGGCAGCGGCTGCCGTGATGAGCTTGAGCGTCCCCTTCAACTTGTGCCGGCTTATAAGCGTCTTTGCAGCCCGGCGCTGGTACGGCATACGGGGTAGGCGTAGCTCAAAGGCGGCTTCGAATTTCTCGACGACTTCGTTTACCTGGGGATCTCGGTTGTCTGGTTTCTCCGTAACGGGCGCAAGCCCATGGTTCGTAGAACCATCTTCTTTAGTATTTACTATATTAGTAATTACTTGTGGGGGGTTTTCCATGGTCGGGTTTTCCAGCCACGGCTCTTCAAACAAATCCGAGCCTCCTGGCACAAACTTTCCATTCTCATTCCGGCTCTTCTCACGGCGTAAGTAGCCGGCTTCCTCGAGCTCCTTCAGCGCGGCGGAGACAGCATCTCGACCTTCAGGGCGCTGCGCGACAACGCCCCGTTCGGTGATCTGCCAAGTGTCAGGCTTGGTCATGAGGAAATAGAAGAGCCCAATGGCCTTCAGGGACAGCTTGGAATCATTCGCCGCCACGTTCGAAACAGTGGTGTACTTGGCATTTTTCCTAGATCGAATAATGCTCATTTGATGTCCCCCACGTAGCCGTACTGCTCGAGCTGGTACAGCATCACCTTCACCGCCTTCTCGTTCTCCTTGAGCTCAAGGCAGATGCCGGCGACAGTGACGTACTGGACGAGCTCCTCATCCATCAGGAGCAGGTAGGCGTACAGCCCCTTAGCCCCCAGGCTAATGTCATCGCGGACGATTAAATCCCGAGGCACATTCACAGAACCGTATTTGCGTTTTACTATCAAACAGAACCTCCTTCATTTGACGAGGAGGATAAAGCGTTCTACCTTGAGAGTAATGGCTAGATCCACCCTAGTCAGGTTTGAGAGTACGGCGTCATCCCCGTGCTCTCTTTTTATTGCTAATGTTTATTATTATGTGCCTTAAGCGCTATAATGCAATAGCCGAAACATGGCGTCGGAGTACCCGCCCGTACAAAGAGATAGCATCGCGTTTACCCCGAGATAAACGCCGCAAACTACGTAGCTCCCCGCGCCATCCGGGAGCTTTTTATTTATCCACATGTTCATAAATAGGTGGGTAACCTTGCGGTGAGGTAATCTGCATCCGGCGCTGGTTGAGCGCTGCCCGGGGACATGAAGGTGGAAGTGGCATGACGGAGCCGAACGCGGCTGAGTGGCTTAGCGCGTGGTCTACATTCTGGGCAGCCATCGCGGCCGCCGTCGGCGCAATCGGCACCGTGGGCGCTCTCTGGGTAGGCGCACTGACGCTACGCCGCCAGGTCAACGACCAGCACCGGCAGCAGGCTAGCGCTGTCACCGTGGGCTCTCAGCCCTTTAAGCGGCCAATGCATGAGGACCGCTACCGCTGCTTCATCATGAACAACAGCAGCTCGCCGATATACAACGTGGTACTCAATGCCCAACTTGCGGACCAGCACTTCCGTGACCACACCGAGGTCCTCGAACCCAAGGGCGTTCTGCAAATCATCGTAGACAAGACCGAAAACCGCAGGGTGATCGCCCGGTTCACCGACAGCGCGGGGAATTTCTGGCTGCGGGACAACGAAGGCAATCTCATGTCATCGGAGAAGACGAGTCGGCTGCGGGAGCGCTGGAATCAGATCCAAGTCTGGTCGGCTAAGAAAATGCCGAACTGGCTACGTGGTCGGCCATAAACCCGGCCTGCACCTTCCGATACGGTAACCTGCATCCGGGTGCACTGCTGGGGGAAGATTTGCTGGCCAGGTTCCTGATCGCTCTAAGTCATCTAGCGCCTGAAAGGCACCGCCATGTCCGTTGGCCCCACCACGCCGCAAGTCCTGGGTAGCGCTGCGATCGTCTTGGGCACCGTTGCTGTAGTCGCTTCAATATCTAACCTGATGCAAGGTCCAACGGCCGAGCAGCCCCCAAACGCCGCGGAGTGGCTGAGCGCCATCTCCACATTTTGGGGGGCCGTAGCAACCGCTGTGGGCGCCATACTCACTGCCGGCGCCCTCCTCATCGCCGCACTCTCTTACCGTCATCAGACGCAGGACAAACATCGGGCGCTTGAGGAGCAACGCAAGGCGCAGGCTTCTGCCGTCGTACTGATACTGCACAAGGGCACCATATTGGAAGGCAGATCTGCAGCAGTGGTCACGAATGGCAGTCCACTGCCCGTCTACAAAGTCGAGCTGTATTGCCGCGATCCGGAGGGACGTCCGCTCGAGGACGGCCGGCCGTACGTGCGCGATGTTTTCATGGGCGAGTTTCCTGCATACTTCGACGAGGGCATCCCCCTGTATGACGCCTATGTTGACTTCACGGACCAGGCAACTAACCGGTGGCGCCGCTGGTCGGATGGTCGGCTGGAAGAGCTCCCCAAGGAAGCTGCCGAACCGGAGACGGTGTCCTAATGTCTGATGCAACCGACTGGATAGGCGCGATAGGCAATAGCATCGCAGCCATCGGTACGGCCGGCGCGCTACTTCTTGGCGTGAGGGTCTATTACCGCCAGGAAGACGATCAGCGGCGCGCACAAGCGTCGGCTATCACAGTGTCCATATCCGAAGCACGTGAAAGGCGTGACTTGGTGCGGATTGAACTGCGCAACGACAGCGCACTTCCCATCTATGGGGTGATGCTCATAGCGACAGCTCGAAGTGGGTCAACCCTCGGCCAAGACCTAAAGTACACGCTGCCGCCGGGTGAAGCCATGAGCTTTCAGCTCGTCAGCGAGCACAGTATGAGCGCGTTTGCGATATACCAGGACAGTGCCGGGCGGAGATGGAAGCGCTACTTCACCGGAGAGCTGACGGAACTCAAGAAACCAGAAGCCTCGCAGGCAGAAGATGAGGCGACGCGGGCTTAGTAATCCGGCCACTCATCTGGCTAGTTTTTTGGATTGAGACTCGTCACGTCTCCACTAATACCCGAACACCGCAGGCACAGCTCGTGCCCGGCCAGTAGCTGCTCCGGCAGTTGTCGCAGTAGAGCTTGTCCTCCCACCAATCGGTGATCCACTGAGGCGGCACTGAGTTGTAATGGCCACGTCTCATCAGCTCCCGATACACGGGGCACAGGCACCCATCCTCTGCCTCATAATCCATTTCACACTTGTGACAGTGCTGCATGACCAACCACCCTTTCAGCGGCCTCACTGAACAGCACGGTGCTGAACAGGTCTTGCTCCCCCAACTTCTTGATGATGTTGTCCAGGTAGCGTTTCCTGGCGTCGTCCGGCACCGTCCAGAGCACCAAGGGGAAGGCTCGGCCCTCCGGCCAGTGGCCCGAATCAATCGCTTGGATGTACCGCCGGCACTTTGCGGTCAGCTGTGTCTCCCATTCTGAGCCGCGGTCTAGTTCCAGGAAGTAGCTCACTCCCCCGACCTCGATGTAAGCGTCAGGTTTCAGCTGAACGTGTCCAACCTTGGTATGGCTCCACGGCTCGGGGAGGAAAGTTAGCCCATCGACTAATTTCGTATTGCTTTCGACCAGCCGGACCCACAGCTCACTGACGTCCAAGCAGTGCATGTCCGGCGTCCGGGCCGATGACCGCGGGAGCTGGTAGACGTACTCCACCGAGTCTCCATAGGCTCCCCACATTCTCTTGAGTAGCCCTAGCTTCACTAGACGGGTGAGGTGTCTACGGACTCGTACCCTGGTTCCGTCGTACGAGCCCCTGTAGTGGAGACGACGGATTTGAGAGGTGGTGAGCTGACGGAATTGGGTGACGGATTGGATGACGAGGGACTGGGTGGGAGAGAGATGAGAATATCCAGTCATAGCGATATGACCGCCCAGCCGTGCAAACGGCCTCTGACGTGGGTAAACGTACGGTTCAGACGACTCCGGAAAGAACACCCAACGAAACCGTGAACAAAATAGGTATTCATGCTCACTCCAACCGCCCAATCGACGGCCTGGCCTTGGTCTCCGGAGCCTTGTGCCTGGTCAGCAAATCAGCCTCCACTTCCATAACGGGACGGCCATATGTCTTTCTGCTGTAGGCCACTGCCTCACTAGCTGCACCGGTCACTTTCGGCGCTGGCGGGGTCTTCAACGTCACCACGGGGGCGTTGCCGGTACTGCTCATGAGCTTGGCCGCCACGGTGTAGCGCGGCAGGTTGCTCAAGTCCTCATGACTCATCGGAGCGAATGTCTGCTGCATGCTCTTGGCGTCCTCGTTGGCCAGGCGGAAGACGATCTGGCTCTGGGCATTCTTGCTAAGGGTCTGCTGCACGGCCTTGGGAAGCTGGTCGGCGTATTGGTTCGCCACCATGAGTCCCAGACCGTAGGAGCGGGCCAGGGCGAACGGATCGGCCTTGGTGGTGTTCATCATTTCGCAGAACATCTGGAACTCATCCACCATCATCACGTTGGGCTCGCGGTGCTCCGCTGGCCGGCGCAGGGTTGCGTCCCAGACCATGTCGAAGATGAGCTGTCCCAGGGCGGAGGCGTTGGTCTGCCCCATGTGGGCTTCGCTCAGCGGCACGAGCAGGATCTTGCGCTTACGGACTATCTCATCGAAGTTGAGGCCGTCCTTCTGGCTGACGATGTTGCGAATCATCCGGGAGCCCAGGAAGGCGTCTAGGCGGTTCACGGCCGAGTCCACCGTCATATCGGCCTTGTCGTCGAGCCACCGCCATTCCTGGATGATGTCCGGGTGGATGTTGCGGTTGAGCCGCCTCACCTGGCCGTTGCGGTAGTCCTTGTTCACCAGGAGCTGCTTCACGTCGTACAGGGTTAGTCCGTTGAGGGCCGCGGTCATCACGGCGTTCCGGAGGACGCGTTGCAGCTGGGCGCTCCACGTATCGCCGGAGAGGTTCTTGAACATGCCGATTACGTGAGAGGTCACCCGCTCTGGGTCGTCGCCGGCAAGGACGTTGAGGCCTATCGGCCGCTCAAGGTCGAGGGGGTCTAGCCATATAAGGTCATGAATCCGGTGCAGCGGCATGGTCTTGAGGATGTCGCGGGCCAGGTCGCCCTTCGGCTCTATCAGCACCAACCCCATATTGTGATCGATGATCTGGGTCGCCATGTTGTGCAGCAGCGTGGACTTGCCGGTTCCGGACGGCCCGAGCAGCCAGGAATGAACCGTCAGAGCTTGCTCCGGTATGGCTACGCGGCGGTTCTGGAGCTTCGGCGTGTTGCTCGTACCGATGACGATGCCCTGGCTGTCGTGGACGATGGTGGGGGCAATTCGCTTTGCCCGCCGTGAGCCGGAACCGTTGAGCGGCCAGCCACACAGGGCGCTGAATTCCTTGGCGTTGATGAGTATCGGGAAGCCGGCGGTACTGGCCCGCAGGTTGATGCGCTCCCCCACGTTAGGCATTAGACGGCGCTGGAACCTTGCCCCTGGCGCTTCCACGGACTTGAACACCGAGGACAGGTCTTTAACCATGCCCTGCGCGTATTCTCCGGCCGCTCCAAGCCTCGCAATCGCTGAGAAGGTATGGTCGGCCAGAAAGTCCTTGTCGCCGTCTGTAGCGGCTCTTGCGCGGTCTGGGAAGATGCACCATTGCAGCACGGTGGCCTCGCCGGGGTTCATGCTTTTGAACTGTGCGTTCATGCTGTGGGAGGTTCCCTGGACGTCGAGGATGCGCAGAGACTTGGTCAGCGCCGTCATGCCGCCGCCCATGGCCAGCTCCGTGGCCGCCTGCCAGGTGGTCGTGGCCACCGGGTCGTCATCATCGTCTAGGAGTTCCATCGCGCCCTCGATGTGCTCGTAGAAAAGTTCGTCCAGGCGGGCGGCTATCCGGCCCGGCGTGTGGAGGAAATACCGCTCCCCTGCTTCATCGGCGTAGCGCTCAAAGCTCACGGCGTAGATCGGCTGCATGAACTTGGGCTTTGGGAGGCCGGAGAGGGAACGGATAAAGGCCAGGACTTGCTCGTGGCCCATGGTCGAGGGGAAGAAGAGCTCGTAAGTGCGGCGCATTCGGTCGGCCTGGCGCTGCTGGGCAAGTCTCACGATGTGAATCACTCCCACGAGTCCGAGGCCGGCGGCGGCAAATTGGATAAAGACTATTTGGACTAATTGAAAACTTATGTCCATACAGGCATAATACGATTATTGCTGCTTGAAAGAGAGAGATATCCAAATAGGTAAGGAACTCTGTCTACCCGATGGGTACATGAGAGGAGCCATTGCGAGGTGACTTTACGATAGTGGTTTCACACTAATTAGATTTAGCGTTGATACATTAGCCACAATCGGCAAATCCTCGCCTCTCTCTTTCAGGTCGCAAGTTGATTGGTTGATATGGGAACGGCACTTCTAGAGTGGCTTCGCCTCGGTGTACGACGGCTGGGACGTGGTGAGCGTCTATCCCGTTCCCTTACCAGCTCATCAATCACAATCTCGTCGCCCGGCTGTAGGCGTACCAGCCGAGCGTTATGACCACTACCCCGATAAGGATTATCGGCACGTAGGGCTGGATGACCTGCACCAGGAAATTCATCAGGATGAAGACAGCCAGTGCGGTGACCAGCATGGTGCGGAGTTCCTTGAGGTACTTCACTCCAGCTCCCGCTCACGATTCTTAGCCAAATCCTCGCCCATGCGAATTGTGTGGTTTCTCAGTTTCCTAATTTCCCTCTGGGCTTCATTGGCTCTCTGGCGTTCATATGCGCGCCAAGCTGTGACGTGTAAGACTATGGCCAGAATGAACATCCCAACTGCTGCGGTCATGAAGAGCCCATTTTCGGCCTGATGCCCCTCTCGGCAGGAGGGTAGCAGGAGGACGAACGTCAGAACGATAGCCCAGAGCGACCGACGGAAAGCAAACTCTTCCCTCTTGGATGGCTTGTCGTCGCTCATCGCTTATCCTGTTGATCGACAATCATGATGGCTGCCGCCACTGACCGCTGATATACGGTTTCCTGTACCTGAAAGGTAGCGGCCAGTTCGGGGTAGAGCTGGCTGAGCTTCGTGGTTATCTTCTTCATCTTCCGCAGATGACGGACTGCCTCCGTGCGGCGGTCAACCTCAGTCTTTTCCATGGCGTTAGTCGTCCTCCATCGTGTACTTGGCGATGATGGTCGCTGCGCCGGCGATGTAGTTAGCCTCGAAGATAGCCAAACCTTGCCCAATGCCTGGGTCTTTGCGGTTCAGCTCGTTGAACCGATTACGCACGTCCGCAAGACCGTTGCCCGCGTCCTGCGTGATGTCCGCCCCTCGGCGGGCACGGTAGCTGGCAGTCCAGGCCCGCGATAGCTCGGCTCGCTGGACGTTGTAGGGTACCAAAGCGTCGCTGCGGGACATGTCAGCCCCGCGATAGACCCACTCATTACCGGAGCCTTCAACTTCTTTGCTCATGTCGCCCTCCCTGTTTCTTCGGGTGTTTCCCGATACAACAAGTGTGGAAGACCCGCAGATTTTTTGCAGTTTCAGCTCTGGCAGGATTAAACGCTAAGTTTGGCAAGAATTTGATTCATCATGAACTCTGATTTAAAAAAGTGGTGCCCCCACACTCGAAAGCATGGGGGCGTAAATGTGGGGCATTGCCCCGCGCGTCTACGCTGCTACATCATCATCTTCTTCATCATCTTCAGCGAACCACTCCAGGAGGTGCTCCGCGAGCCTCCTGAACACTTCGCGCTCCGGCCCGTGAGCCCTGCGCCACGTTCCGATGTCATAACCGCCACCGATTTCGTCGATCACCCTGTACCGACGTTCATCTGCCTGGCAAGAATCCGGAAAGCCCAGGAGAGTCAAGCAGATGAACTGAAACGTCGATGCATCGATGTTCTTATTGACCTTCCGAAACCGGAAGTTGCGGTTGTAGTCCATGATGGCTTCCCGCAGCTGGTAGTCCATGACTTCGGCTATCGCCGATTCACTCATACCCTCAGTGTCCGTCGGGGCCAACAGCTCCCACAACATGGGGTTCTTGCGCGTACCGTCGGCGTTCTTCGCCACCAGATATTTTTCAAGCGACCGGCACCGAACCGAGCCCTGAAGCTCGTCGGCACACCTTGCCTGCCGAGCTGCGTACTTTGATGCTTCCATGTCTGGCATGGTTTTGTCCTTCCAAGAGTCGGGGTGTGATGAGTACTCCGTCTAGGTTGGCTGTATAGGCTTCCTCTTTCACTCTTATATGTGACAACCATGCCCAGACGTTGGCCGTTTAGCCAAGTGACTTTGACCCAACTTCGGCCAAGTCGAAACAGGTGTTTATCGGTAAGCAACCACTCCGATACGGGTGTGCCCAGAGAGACAGATGTGGGCATTGAACCGGCCCACAGACACAGCGTTGTCCAGTCCACGATCCGCTGTGCCAGGACCGGCCCGACGCGCGGGAGGGTTCCCAGTTCCTCGAGCCCGGCAGTGTTGAGGTTGATCTTTCCGCCGCCGCTTTGGCTCGTGCCGGCGGAGCCGGAACCCGGCAGCGCAGCGCCCCCGCCGTCGGACGCACCGGCCTGATCGGGTTCGCCGCGTGTCGGCACGAGGACCTTTTGCCCGTCCTCCAGCTCGGCTGCAAGATTGAGCCGGTCCGGCTCCGCGGTATCCGTCGCCCCGCCCGCGGCCGCGATCGCTTCGTGAAGCCGACTTCCGGCCGGCAGCTGAACCACCCCAGGTCTGGCCACGGCACCGGCGACATGCACCGTGATCGTTCCCTCCCCTGCGCTGGCATCGTCTCGCGGCGGCGCGCTGGCCACCGCAGCCGACTGGGCGGGCGGCGCCTCCGTCGCGGGGGCGGACTCGCTGAGCGGCGCCATCCGGGGGCCTCCGGTACCCACCTGCCACCAGAAGCAGCCGCCCAGCACCGCGGCCAGGACACCCAGCAGAGCCGCTGCCCTCACACCTGTCCTGGCCCGCAACCGCGCGGAAAGCGGGGACCGTCCGTCCCGCCGGTGCCCGGCGAGTCCACCCACGTGGTCTGCGGGGCCCCCGGCACCGCGCCGGCCGTCAGCGCCGACGGCGTCGGCGGCCAGCACGGGTACGGGTACGGGGAAACCATGCGGGGGCGCCTGCACCTCCAGCAAGCCCAGCGAGGGCGCCACCGCCCTGCCAGCATCCGACGCTGATTCCGGGTATTCGGCGTCGTGGGCATGACGGTGGTTCCCAGCATCCCCGGAACGTCCCAGCGTCGCTGCCAGGCGCTCCCGGGCAACGCTGGCGCCTGCGGCGGATTCGGCTCCCGGGTCCCGGCGTGACATGGGAACGACTCTAGGAAACCCGCAACGCCACCGACATCCCGGACCGGGCGTATGTGGAAATACCTGCGTAAAACACGTATTAGAGCGCCCGCAGGCAAGTATTCCCTACGCTGGTGCCCGCCCGAACCCGGTGGTAACGTCTGGATCCTCATCGAGAAACCTTGCCGGCTGGGGGCAATCGTGATCGTCTGGCTGTGTCCGCCAGACGTCGAAAGCTGGTGTGCAATGAAGTGGTTGTCCGGGCCTGCGTCGGTCGCGGCTCTTGGCGTCGCAGCAGTGCTGGCACCTCCTGCGACGGCAGATACAACGCAAGCTACCTCGACCCAGGTGGTCAACTTCGCGGTTGACGGCAGTTACTGCCCGCAGCACGGCCTGTACGGCATAGCACACGTGACGGTTGACGGCACCGCGGGAATGTCTGCCGACCAGAATTTCATCTGGACCACGCAAACAGCGGCCACGTCCATCCGCTCGGTTCCGCCGCAGGGCGCCGTCGCGAACGTCACGGTTGTCTATCACTGCAATGTCCAGGTGCTCTGGTGGCTGGAGCCGGGCGACGCCCGAAGGGTGACCGCGGCCCTGTGGGTCAACGGCTCGGGCCCGCAGCCCAACTACACCATCGGGCCGAATCAGCCGACGCCTCCGAGGGCCTCACCACCGACCCCACAGCCAACCGCGCAGCCGGCCCCCCAGCCGACGCCGGGGCCAACCTCGCAGCCGGCCCCTCAACCGACGTCGCAGCCCACCCCGCCGCCGGCCTCGCAACCGGCCCCTCAGCCACCGGCACACTCTGCCTCACAACAGGCGTCGCTGCCGGCGTCGCTGACACCCGCGCAGCCCGCACAGCCCGCACAGCCGCTGGCTCCGGAACCGGCACCCCCGCCGACGTCCCGGCCAAGCACACAGCCTCCAACCGTGCCGACCACACCACCGGCACCGGAACCGACTGCGGAACCAACGTCCCAGCCGACCACACCGCCGACGCCACAACCGACGCAGGCGCCGACGACACAACCGACATCACAACCGACGTCGGAGCCGACACCGGATCCGACGCCGGAACCAACCTCACGAGCGACGCCGCGGCCGACGTCCCTGGCGACCTCCCTGCACACGCCCCGGCCAACCCCGTGAGGGGCAGCTACCAGCCGGAAGTCACTGCTGGTAGGTGATGTAAGCCTCGTACTGCACCCGCCACTTGTCGGCGGCCTTGGGGTCCGGAACGGTGGTGGTGAGGAACTGGACACTGGTGACTTGGCCCTTGAGGTATTTCAGCCACTTCGTCACCTCCTCGGCGACGTCGCGATCGAACTGGGCTACGTGGTGCACCTGCATTGCCATGACGGCCTCCGGTTGCGCTGGGGTTCGGTGCAGTGACTTTACCGCCAGCGCACTTTCCCGGCCAGTGTCCTCTGTCCTTAGCAGAGGAGCAGGCGTTAGTCGCCAGTTTCAGCGGCGGCCCTGCCGGTGCCCGGTTCCCTGGCGTCCTGACGGACGCCGCCCGTGTTCGCACCCTCACCCGCGGACTCGCTGCCGCCGTCCGCGCCCGCTTCCCAGGTGCCGGGGGTACTGCCCTCTCCCACGATCACTGCCAGCACGCCGAGCCCTGCGTGGGCAGCCAGGACGGCGGGGAGGGCGCTGATCTGGGCCGGCGGGCAGGCCGGCAACGCTGCCGCCAGGCGCCTGGCAAGCTCCTCGGCCTGGGCCTGATTGCCGAAGTGATGCACGGCCAGCCGCGCCTGCCCGGCCGGGCGGGCGGAGGCATCCGCGGCAACAATTTCTTCCAGCCGCGCAATGGCCTTCGCCGCGGACCGGACCTTTTCCAGCGGAATGATCCGGCCGTTGTCAACGGCAAGGATGGGTTTGATGGAGAGCATGGTCCCCCAGAGCGAGGCGGCCGCCCCGATCCGGCCGCCGCGGCGCAGCTGTTCCAGGCTCGGAACGTAGAAGTACACTTTGGTGCGGTCCAGCCGGTCCTGCGCGAAGGCCTTCACCTCGGCCGCGTTCCTGCCCTCGGCCGCCGCGACAACGGCGCCCTGAACGCCCATCCCCTGCGCCATGCCGACGGTCCGCGAGTCGATGACCTCCACCGGGATGCCGACCCGTTCGGCTGCCAGCCGTGCTGCGTCGGCGGTCCCGGACAGGTCACCGGAAATATGGATCGAAACCACGGACTGGAAGCCACGCCCGCCGGCCGCCCGATAGGCGTGTTCAAACTGGCCGGGCGAAGGACGCGAGGTCTTGACGGGCTTTCCGCTGGCCAGGGCCACGGCGATCGTCTCGGCGATGTCGTCCTCGCCTTCGCCGTAGATTTCGGCGCCCACCATGACGGGCATCGGCACCACCGTGAGCCGGCCGTCGGCGCTGAACTCCCGGACCCAGTCGGCGGGCAGCGCGGCGGCAGAGTCCGTGACCACGGCAACCTGCACGGCGGCGTCCGGTACGGCTTCGGGGGCGACGCCGGCCCGGTGGCCCGGCCGGCGCCGGACGAGCCGCTCGCGCAACCATGGCCAGCCTGATTCGCGCTCTGGCACCGGGGACCTCCTGCTGTCGGGACGCCTGGACTGGATCGTTCGGAGTGGACCTGCGGCCACGGGGTCCGTGCCGCCGCGTTGGCACCACGGGCCTTGGCGCCACTGGCCGCCGGCATCTGCCGGCGGCCAGTGTCAGGCTCGTGCGTCTGGCTGCTACGTCCGGCTAGGCCGGGACGACGTTGACCAGTTTAGGCGCCCGCACGATCACCGTGCGGAGGGCCCGGCCGTCGAGGGCCCGCTGAACGTTTTCCGAGGCCAGCGCCAGTTCGCGCAGGTCGCCCTCCGAGATGTCCGGGGAAACCTCAAGGCGGTCCCGCACCTTGCCTTGCACCTGGACGACGGCGGTGACCGTGTCCTCCACGAGCAATGCGTCATCGTGCGTGGGCCATCCCGCGTTGGCGACCGACGCCGGGTGCCCCAGGACGTTCCACAGGTCCTCGGCGGTGTACGGCGCAAACAGGCTCAGGATGACGGCGACGGCTTCGACGGCTTCGCGGACCGCAGGGTCCGCCCCGCCAGCACCGGTGGCTGAATCTATGGTTTTGCGGGTCGCATTGACCAGTTCCATGAGCTTGGCGACGACCACGTTGAACTTGTTGTGATCCAGCAGGGCCTGCGCGTCGGCGATGGTGCGGTGGGTGATGGTGCGCAGGGCACGGTCACCGGTGGCGAAGTCGACGCCGGGTTCGCTCGTCACGTCCTGGCCGAGCCGCCAGGCGCGGGCCAGGAATTTCGCGGACCCGGACGGCGAGACATCCGCCCAGTCGACGTCGTCCTCCGGCGGGGAGGCGAAGATCATGGTCAGGCGGACGGCGTCCACGCCATACTTGTCCAGCTGTTCGCCGAGGTCGACGCCGTTGCCCAGCGACTTGCTCATGGCCTTGCCGCCGTTGAGCACCTGCCCCTGGTTCAGCAGCGCACGGAAAGGCTCGTCGGCGTCGATCATGCCGAGGTCGTGGATGACTTTGGTGAAGAACCGTGCGTAGAGCAGGTGCAGGATGGCGTGCTCAACACCGCCGACATACTGTCCCACCGGCATCCAGTCGTTGATCTTGGCGGGATCGAACGGGCCCTCGGTGAATTGCGGGGAGACGAAGCGCAGGAAGTACCAGGACGAATCCACAAAGGTGTCCATGGTGTCTGTGTCGCGCTTGGCCGGGCCGTGACACGCGGGGCACTCGACATTGACCCAGGCCTCGGCGGCGGCCAGCGGGGACGTGCCCTTCGGGGACAAGTCCTCGCCGCGCAGGTCCGCCGGCAGGGTCACGGGGAGCTGGTCGTCCGGGACGGGGACCTCGCCGCAGGCCGGGCAGTGGATGATGGGGATCGGGGTGCCCCAGAACCGCTGCCGGCTGAGCAGCCAGTCACGCAGACGGAAGTTCACGAACTTCTCGCCGGTGCCCTGCTGCTCCAGGATCGCGATGGCGGCCGGGATGGCCTCGGCCTTCGCCAGCCCGTCCAGCGCGCCGGAGTTGATGAGGGTGCCTTCGCCGGCGGTTGCCGTGCCGGAGACTGCCGGGTCTTCCTCGCCGGTGTCCAGCACGGCCCGGACGGGCAGGTCAAAGGTTTTGGCGAAGTCGAGGTCGCGCTGGTCATGGGCCGGGACGGCCATGATCGCGCCCGTGCCGTAGTCGGCCAGGACGTAGTCCGCGGCCCAGACGGGCAGCTTCTCGCCATTGAGCGGGTTGACCGCATAGCGGCCGGTAAACACTCCGGTCTTCTCGCGTTCGGTGGACTGGCGCTCGATCTCGGACAGTGCCTTGACCTGTTCCCGGTATGCGTCCAGGGCCGCGGCGTGCTCGTCGGTCACCAGCTCGACGGCGAGCGGCGCGTCGGCGGCGACGACGAAGAACGTGGCGCCGTAGAGGGTGTCCGGGCGCGTGGTGAAGACGGTGACATCCTTGGCGGCCTTGCCGCCATCGGCTTCGATCACAAAGTTGACGTGGGCGCCCTCGGAGCGGCCGATCCAGTTCTTCTGCATGGCGAGGACCCGCTCGGGCCAGTGCCCGCGCAGTTCGTCCATGTCATCGAGCAGCCGGTCCGCGTAGTCTGTGATCTTGAAGTACCACTGGTTCAGGGACTTCTTCGTCACGGCGGTGCCGCACCGTTCGCAGGCCCCGTTGACCACCTGCTCGTTGGCCAGCACTGTCTGGTCCTTGGGGCACCAGTTGACGGGCGAATCCTTGCGGTATGCCAGACCGCGCTCGTAGAAGCGCTTGAACAGCCACTGGGTCCAGCGGTAGTACTCCGGGTCGGAGGTGTGCAGCCGGCGGGACCAGTCCGCGGAGATGGCATAACGCTTGAAGGACGCCGCCTGGGTGTCGATGTTGGTGTAGGTCCACTCGCTGGGGTGCGCGTTGCGCTTGATGGCGGCGTTCTCCGCCGGCAGGCCGAAGGAGTCCCAGCCGATCGGGTGCAGCACGTCGTAGCCTTGCTGGCGGAGGTACCGGGCGACCACGTCGCCCATCGCGAATGCCTCGGCGTGGCCCATGTGAAGGTCGCCGGACGGGTACGGGAACATGTCCAGCACGTAGCGGCGTTCCTTTGAACCGTCGTCGAGCGGCGTGAAGACCTTCAGGTCTTCCCAGACCTGCGGCCATTTGGCTTCCATCGCCGCGAAACTGTAGGCACCTTCCTCGGGCCCCTCCGCCGCGGCTGCTGGTGATCCGGTCTGTGTTTCCGGCTGAACGCTCACTGCTGGCCTCTTCTGTTCTATGCGGCCTGTTAACTCAAGCCTGTGTACCGTCAGGCCTGCCTGCCGCCAGGCCTGTTTACTTTCAAGTCTGCACTGTCTTCAAGTCGGCGCTGTCAAAGCCGGTTGCCCGGCCCTGGCTCCTTGCTGCCCGTGCGCGGCACTTCCTGCCGTTTCCGCGTTGCCCTGCGGTCCGGAACGAAGCCCGGACACACAAAAGCCCCTCGACATGGAGGGGCCGCCGCTCGGCAATCCGAGGTCTCTTCGGGATCGAGGTCTCGTCGGGATGCCGGGCGGCTAACTAAGCAGGAGCACAGCGCGCATAGGACCACTTTAGCCCCTCGGGCTGGTTCGCGCTGAAACGACAGCCCGAGGCGGCCCGGGAGTCGCAGGCGCACGGACCGGCAGCCCGCCGTGCGGGCGAATGTGCCCGAAATTGTTATAAATGCCTTCCCCGCGGACCCGCGGTACTTACGGTGAGCCCAAAGTGGTCGCTGGCGAGTAGTGGAAACGGAAAACTTGGCAGCGACCAAAGGAAAAACAAGCAGAAATGTCGGCATCACCCGGGTGGCAGGCGGCGGTTTTCGGCTCTTTCCGAGTGGTCTTCAACAAAAAACCGTATTATATGCCTCCTAGCTGGGAATGGCCCGTGAATACGCACTATGCAGCCCCACAATTTCTCCTTGCCAAACACTTCAAAGGGGAACACCATTCGAGATAGATCAGCACTTGGGATCTCATCGGGGGGATTCGCACATGGTCTCGGGTTGAGGAGCCTGTCATGAGTCACTTGCGCACTACATCCATGCCACCAGCAAAAACCCACAGTGGCCGCCGGTACCGCGGCGGCCCCCTGGAACAGGCCTAGCCATGTTCAGCTGGATTACCCGTTTCAGTATGCAGTTCCGCATCCTGGTCCTCGCCGTGGCGGCGGGACTCATTGCCTTCGGGGTGGTGAACATCCCGCATATCGCCGTCGACAGCATGCCCGAGTTCGCGCCCGCGCACGTCGAGATCCAGACCGAGGCCCTGGGCCTGTCCGCCGCCGAGGTCGAGCAGCTCATCACCTCTCCCATGGAAGCCGACCTTCTCAACGGGGTGGCCTGGCTTGATGAAATCCGGTCCAAGTCAGTCCCCGGCCTGTCCTCGATCGAGCTCGTGTTCGAGCCGGGCACCGACCTTCTGCGCGCGCGCCAACTCGTGGCCGAGCGCATGACCCAGGCCCACGCGCTGCCAAACGTCTCGGCGCCGCCGCTGATTATGCAGCCGATGTCGTCAACCAGCCGCGTGCTCATGGTCCGGATGACCTCCCAGCAGCTCTCAGGCATCGAAATGTCCGTCCTGGCCCGGTGGAAGATCAAGCCGCGGCTGATCGGCATCCCCGGTGTCGCCAACGTGTCCATCTGGGGTCAGCGCGAACAGCAGCTCCAGGTCGAAGTCACCCCCACGCAGCTCCGTGACAATGGCATCACGCTCGAGCAGGTCATCAAAACCACGGGCAACGCCGTCTGGGTGTCTCCGCTGAGCTTCCTTGAGGCTTCAACCCCCGGCACGGGCGGGTTCGTGGAGTCGCCAAGCCAACGTCTGGGCATTCAGCACGTCCTGCCCATCCGGACGCCCGCAGACCTCGCCAAAGTCAGCGTCGAAGACGCCGGCTCTCCCATGCTCCTGGGTGAGATTTCCCAGGTCAAGGAGGACCACCAGCCGCTGATCGGCGATGCCGTCGTCGGACAGGATGCAGGACTGCTGCTGGTGGTGGAGAAGTTCCCCGGAACCAGTGCGCTGCAGGTCACCAGGGATATCGAGGCTGCCCTAAACGACATGCAGCCGGGCCTTTCCGGAATCCAGATGGATACGTCCGTCTTCCGACCTGCCTCGTTCCTGCAGGATGCAGTGGACGGTCTTGGCATGGCACTGCTCGTGAGCCTCCTGATCGCCGTCCTGCTCTTCTGGCTGCTCTTCCGCTCCTGGCGCGTCGCGGTGATCGCCCTTGTGGCGATCACGACTACCGTCATGGCGGCCGGGGCGGTCCTGTACCTGCTTGACGCCACACTGAACATCTCGATACTCGCCGGCATCCTGCTGGGGGTGTCCGTGATCGTGGGAGACATTGTGGAGGATGTTCAGGCGCAGCGGCGCCGGCCCCTGCGGGCCACGGGTCCCGAGACAGAAGCCACCCTCAGGTTCCGCATGGTGCAGCTGGTCCGCAGCGTCCGCACCCCGTCGTTCCACGGGTCCCTCATCATGGCCATGGCGCTCGTGCCGACGCTGTTCGTTACGGGAGTCGGCGGCGCGTTCTTCCAGCCGCTGTTCTGGTCCATGGCGCTGACGCTTGCCGTCTCAATGCTGGTGGGCTTGTCCGTGACACCTGTCCTGGCGTATCTCCTGCTGCCCAGCGAGACGGCCCCGCGGCCTGTTTCGCCCACCGTTGCACGGGCTAAGTCCTACTATGACCGGGCGCTCGAGGGCGCGCGTTCCCGTACCGCGCTCGGCATCGTTGCTGTCTCCGTCGTTGGCCTGCTCGGACTCGCCGCCGCATCCCAGCTGGTCGGAACCCGTGCGGTCGTTCCGACCATTCCGGACCGGACGCTCCTGGTGCAGTGGGACTCCATGGCGGGCACGTCGAACGACGAAGTCCGCAGGGTGGCGTCGAAGGCGTCCGAAGAGCTGCGGGCACTGCCCGGCGTTTCGGGAGTCGGCGGACATATCGGCCGCGCCATTTCCTCCGACCAAGTGGTGGGTAACAGCTCCGCGGAACTCTGGGTGTCCCTCACGCCGGACGCCAACTTCACCGAGACGGAAAAAACTGTCCGCGACGTCGTCCAAGGCTACCCGGGCATCGCCCACAACGTCGTGAACTACTCCCAGCAGAAGATCGGTGAACAGCGGAGCAGCATGGATCCGGGATTCGCCGTCCGCGTCTACGGCACCGACATGTCGGTCCTGCGCGAAAAGGCCGAAGAGGTCCGCAAGGCCCTTGAGACGGTTGACGGAGTGCAGAACCCGACCATCAACGCCGGCGCCATGACGCCCATCGTCGAAGTCGAGGTCAACCTCGCCGAGGCGCAGAAAGTCGGCATCAAACCCGGCGATGCGCGGCGCGCCGCCGCGGCCCTGATGCAGGGCATTGTGGTCGGCAACCTCTTCGAACAGCAAAAGGTATTTGAAGTGGTAGTGCGCGGCGCGGTGGACGTCAGGGACGACCTGACCAGCATCCGCGAACTGATGCTCGACACGCCAAGCGGCGGCCAGGTCCAGCTGGGCCAGATCGCCGAAGTCCGGCTCGTACCCAACGAAGTCGTGATCATGCACGATGACACCTCGCGGAGGATCGACGTCGTTGCCGACGTCAGCGGGCGGCCGCTGGCGGATATCCAGCGCGACATCAACACGGCGATCTCGCAGATCCAGTTCCCGCTGGAATACCACGCCGAAATCCCCACTAGATACAGTGAACAACTGGCCGGAGACTCCCTGGTGCTGTGGATCGGCGCGGCAGCCCTCATTGCCATCCTGCTCCTGCTCCAAACAGCCGTGCGGAGCTGGAGGCTGGCCCTCGCCGTCTTCCTGTCCCTGCCGGCCGCGCTGGCCGGAGCCGCCATAGCGGCGTGGATCGCGGGCGACGCAATCACCCAGCTGTCGCTCACCGCTTTTGCGGTGCTGCTGGCCGTCGCCGGCCGCAACGCGGCATTGCTCTCGGCCCGTACAGATGAGCTGTGGCGGGCTGCCCCGCAGGAATCCCGTGAAGAAGCCGTCTTGATGGCAGCGCGGGACCGGGTATCCCCCATCCTGAAATCCGCCCTGATCACGGTGGCGATCCTCATCCCGCCGGGACTCTTCGGCGGCGCCGTGGGCGGGGCCCTCCTCGGGCCGATGACCCTGATCATTGTCGGCGGACTCATCACTACAACCCTCATCGGGATCTTCGTGCTCCCCCTGCTCGAACTCTGGTTCGGGCCCAGGTCCGCCCCCGAAGAATGGGCGGAAGTCTACGAAGCCGAAGTTCCCGTCCAGCCCGTTATGCAGGAAAAGGTGGAAGCAAAATGACCAGCCAACAGCCCCTGCGGCGCCTGCCCCTGGCGGCCGCTCTCTGCGCAGCCCTTCTGTTCGCGTTACCCTCGTGCGCCCAGCCGACGGCGGCAACGCCCCCCGCCGTCGCTGCCAACGAACCCGCCAAGGTGGAGAAGAATGCCGCCACCGGCATCGCGAAACTGACCTTGACCGAAAAGGGAATCGAGCGCCTGGATCTGAAGACCGATACCGTCAAAGCCGGCACGGGGACGGCCTTCCTGCTGCCCTACGCGGCCCTGCTCTACGACGCCAGCGGCAAGACCTGGGTGTACACCAACCCGGCTCCGCGGGTCTACCAGCGCGAACCGGTCACGGTGGCCAAGGTGGCGTCCGGAGTGGTTACCGCCTCGGCGGGCCCCGCGGTCGGCACCGCCGTCGTGACCGTCGGCGCGGCTGAACTGTTCGGCGCCGAGTTCGATACGGCCCATTGACATGCGCCGGATTGTCGCTGCGAGCCTGAGGTTCCGGTCGATCATCATTGCGATGGCCGCCGCCCTCATGATCGTGGGCGGCGCGCAGCTCAGCAGTGCTTCGGTGGATGTCTTCCCGGAGTTTGCGCCGCCCCGTGTCGAGGTCCAGACGGCGTGTCTGGGGCTCACCGCCTCCGAAGTTGAGGAACTGGTAACGGTTCCGATGGAGGAGGCCTTCAATGGCATTGACGGTTTGGACCAGATGCGGTCGAAGTCGGTGTCACAGCTGTCCGCTATTGTGCTGGAGTTCAAGCCCGGAACCGATCTGCTCACTGCCCGGCAGCTGGTGTCCGAGCGGATGGCAACCGTCATTCCGACCCTGCCCACCTGGGCGGCACCGCCGCTGATGCTCCAGCCGTTGTCCTCCACCAGCCGCGTCATGAAGATCGGGCTCTCCTCCGATACCCGATCGTTGATCGAGATGTCCATGATTTCCTACTGGAACATCAGGGCGCACCTGCTCCGGGTGCCGGGAGTCGCGAACGTGGCGATCTGGGGCGAACGCCTTCAGATGCTGCAGGTCCAGGTAGATCCGGCCAAACTGGCTGCCAACGACGTCACGCTGGAGAACGTCATGAACTCCACGTCCGATGCCCTGGACGCCGGCCTGCTCAAGTATTCCCCCGGCGCCCTGATCGGCACCGGAGGGGCGCTAGAAACGCCGAACCAAAGCATGGGCATCAGGCACGTCCAGCCCATCACGTCTCCGGCGGACCTTGCCCAGGTGGCGCTGGAGGAGCGTGAAGGGCTGCCGCCGTTGCGGCTCGCCGACGTGGCGAACGTCGTGGAGGACCACCAGCAGCTGATCGGTGACGCGGTGATCAATGGCGGCCCCGGCCTCATGCTGATTGTCGAAAAGCTGCCGTGGGGCAACACGCTCGAAGTCACGCGCGGGGTTGAGGAGGCCCTCAAGGAACTGCAGCCCGGCCTGACCGGGATCGCAGTCGACACCACCTTGTTCCGGCCCGCCTCATTCATCGAGGAGTCTCTCGGCAACCTGGGCCTCGCTCTCCTGCTGGGCTGCTTCCTGGTGGTCCTGGTGCTGAGCGTATTCCTGTTCCAATGGCGGACCGCGCTGATCAGCGTCATGGCCATCCCGTTGTCCCTAACAGCCGCCGCCCTGGTGCTCTACTGGACCGGAGGAACGATCAACACCATGGTGCTGGCCGGGCTGGTGATCGCCGTCGGGGTGGTGGTGGACGACGCCATCATCGACGTCGAAAACATCGTCCGGCGCTTGCGGCACCACCGAGCCAGCGGCGGAACCGAAAGCACCGCCCGCGTGGTGGTCAATGCCTCCCTGGAGGTTCGTGGCCCCATCGTCTACGCCACATTGATCATCGTCGCAGCCACCGTGCCGATCTTCTTCCTGGACGGACTGACAGGCGCGTTCTTCCGGCCCCTGGCCATCTCCTACACCCTGGCCGTGATGGCGTCCATGCTGGTGGCCCTCACGGTCACGCCCGCCATGGCGTACATCTTCCTGCGCAATGCCAAGCTGGAAGACCGGGATCCGCCGGTGGTCCGGGTCCTCAAACGCTGGTACGGTGCCGCACTCCGGCCCATTGTGCGGCGGCCGCTCCCCGGCTACCTCGCCGTGGCAGCGTTCGGCGTCGTGGGCATCATCGCGGCCCCGCTGTTGGGCCAGTCGCTGCTGCCGTCATTCAAGGAGCGCGACTTCCTCATGCACTGGGTCACGCAGCCCGGCACCTCCAATGCCGAAGAAGTGCGCGTGAGCCAACTGGCCTGCAAGGAGCTGATGACCGTTCCGGGCGTCAACAACTGCGGGTCCCATATCGGTCAGGCGTTCGCGGCCGACGAGGTGGTGGGCGTCAACTTCGGTGAGAACTGGATCAGCGTTGACCCCTCGGTCGACTACGACAAAACCCTGGCCTCCATCCAGCAGATCGTGGACGGCTATCCGGGCATCCACCGGGACGTCCAGACCTACCTCAAGGAACGTGTCCGCGAGGTGCTGACCGGCACGGGCTACTCGATCGTCGTCCGCGTCTACGGCGATGACCTGGACACGCTGAAGAAGCAGGCGGACAAGGTCAAGACGGTCCTCGCCGGCATCGACGGGGCACTCGGGGCCAAGGTTGCCCTGCAGGTCAACGTGCCGCAGGTGAATGTCGAGGTGGACCTGGACGCTGCCAACCGCTACGGGCTCAAGCCCGGTGACGTCCGGCGTGCCGCGGCCACCCTGGTTTCCGGGGAGGAGGTCGGCGACGTCTACCGCGACGGCAAAGCCTACGACGTCCAGGTCTGGAGTCCTCCCGAAATCCGGACCAGCGTCACCAGCATCGAAAACCTCCCACTGGACACCCCGAGCGGACAGCGGATCCGGGTGGCCGACGTCGCCAGGATCTCGGTGAAGCCCACCCCCAACGTCATTGAGCGTTCGGAAGGGTCACGGCGGCTGGACGTCAGCGCCAATGTCAAGGAAGGCGACCTCGCGAGGGTCGTCGAAAAACTGGAATCCGAACTCAAATCGGTGGAGTTCCCCACCGGCTACAGCGCGGACATCCTGGGCGAATACGCAGAGCGGCAGGCAGCCTCACAACGGCTGCTCCTCTTCGCGATCGGTGCCGTCATTGTGGTGTTCCTCCTGCTCCAGGCAGCATTCCGCAGCTGGCGGCTGGCCACGCTTGCCATCCTGACTTTGCCGGTCGCACTGGTGGGCGGGGTAATCGCCGCGCACATGGGCGGCGGAATCCTGTCGCTTGGCTCGCTGGTCGGGTTCCTGACCGTGATGGGCATCGCCGCGCGCAACGGCATCCTGCTCATCAACCATTGCCAGCACCTGGAGCAATTCGAGGGCATGCCGTTCGGCCGGGACCTGGTCCTGAGGGGTGCAGCCGAGCGCTTGTCACCGATCCTGATGACCACCCTGGCCACCGCGCTCGCCCTCGTGCCGCTCGTGGTGATGGGCACCAGGCCGGGCCATGAGATCGAGCACCCGATGGCCGTGGTGATCCTCGGCGGACTGGTGACCTCGACACTGGTCAACCTGTTCATCGTTCCATCGCTCTACTTGCGGTTCGCCAAGAAGGGTCCGGCACGTGACCGCGAGCCCCGCCGGCCGGAGCCCGTCCCCGCCGCATAGCAGCAACCACCCACACTGAGAGGCCAGACGGATGACTCCACGAGGTAAGAGATTCATCGACGGCGTCACGACGATCGCGATTTGGGACCGCGACTACTCCAACGGTGAGCTCGTGGAGTCCGAGCTCGCCTTCTTCGCTCAGACGACGAAGGGCGCGGTATGGCTCTTCGTCGAGTATCCGGAGGAGTATGAGAACGGCAAGCTTGCCGGCGCGCCCAGCACATTCATCAGCGGCATCGACAAAGCCCGGGCCGGCATCGCGATGCAGGCCGAGCCGCATCGGAACACGCCTGCGTACGTCCAGGCCTATGCCCCCGGGGAAGATAAGGAGTTCCTGGATCTGGTCACCATCAAGAAACTCTCCAGCGCCGAGCTTGCCAGCGTCTACGCGCGTGCGCTGGCGATCGACCGCCGGGGCTACTCGGTCAGCAAGGACGTCTATGCCACGACACCGCGCGCAGTCGTCTCGACGCCCTAACGCCCTGTCCGGACACAAAAGAGCTCCGGCCGGGGAATCCTGGCCGGAGCTCTTCCGTGTCCGCCGGAACGACCGGCTGGCGGGTTGGGACGTGGTGCTACTTGACGTCCGCGTCAACCCAGTCCATGGACTTGGTGACGGCCTTCTTCCAGAGGCGCATCTGGCGTTCGCGCTCGGACTGCTCCATTTGCGGCTCCCAGCGCTTGTCCTCGGCCCAGTTGGCCGAGCACTCGCCCAGGTCCTTCCAGAATCCGACGGCCAGGCCGGCCGCGTAGGCTGCGCCCAGCGCCGTCGTCTCGACCACCTTGGGCCGGATGACCGGCACCCCGAGGATGTCCGCCTGGAACTGCATGAGGGCATCGTTGGCGACCATGCCGCCGTCGACCTTCAGCTCCGTCAGCGGAACGCCGGAGTCAGCGTTGACCGCGTCCAACACCTCACGGGTCTGGAACGCCGTGGCCTCCAGTGCCGCGCGGGCAATATGGGCCCGGTTCACATAACGGGTGAGGCCCACAATGGCGCCGCGGGCGTCCGAACGCCAGTACGGCGCGAAGAGGCCCGAGAACGCCGGCACGATGTAGACGCCGCCGTTGTCTTCCACCGAGGCGGCCAGGGTCTCGACCTCCGGGGCGCTGCTGATCATGCCGAGGTTGTCCCGCAGCCACTGGATCAGCGAACCGGTGACGGCAATGGAGCCCTCCAGCGCGTAGTGCGGTGCGGCGTCGCCCAGCTTGTAACCAACAGTGGTCAGAAGCCCGTTCTTCGAGTGGACGATTTCCTCGCCGGTGTTGAAGATCAGGAAGCAGCCCGTGCCGTACGTGTTCTTGGCTTCACCGGCATCGAAGGCGGCCTGGCCGAACGTGGCCGCCTGCTGGTCGCCCAGGATCCCGGCCACGGGAACCTCACGCAGCAGCTGGGACGTGTGCACCGTGCCGTAGACCTCGGAAGAGGACTTGATGGTCGGCATCATGGAGGCCGGGACGCCGAACGCGTCCAGGATTTCCTGGTCCCAGGACAGCGTCTCCAGATCCATGAACATGGTCCGCGAGGCGTTGGTCACGTCGGTGACGTGGACGCCGCCGTCGGTCCCGCCGGTGAGGTTCCACAGCACCCAGCAGTCCGTGTTGCCGAAGACGAGGTCGCCGGCCTCGGCCTTGGCCCGGGCGCCTTCGACATTGTCCAGGATCCACTTGATCTTGGTGCCGGAGAAGTAGGTCGCCAGCGGCAGGCCGACCTTCTGCTTGAAGCGTTCGGGTCCGCCGTCCTTGGCGAGCTCGTCGACGATCGGCTGCGTGCGGGTGTCCTGCCAGACGATCGCGTTATAGACCGGCTCGCCGGTGGTCTTGTCCCACACAACGGCCGTTTCGCGCTGGTTGGTGATGCCGACGGCGGCGATGTCGTGGCGGGTCAGGTTCGCCTTGGACAGTGCCGAGGCAATCACCTCGCGGGTGTTGTTCCAGATTTCTGCGGGGTTGTGCTCCACCCAGCCGGCCTGCGGGAAGATCTGCTCGTGCTCCATCTGGCCCGAGGAGACAATGCTGCCGCTGTGGTCGAACACGATGGCGCGGGTGCTCGTGGTGCCCTGGTCAATGGCGACTACGTACTGGTTCATATTGACGTCCTTGTCTGTTTGGCGTGGCAGTTGAATTGGCGATTAGTGAGGGATTACCGGGGCGATGATCGGCACGACTGCGGCTACGATGCCGGCCAGTCCGCCGCCGATGAGGGGTCCGACGACGGGGATCCAGGAGTAGCTCCAGTCACTGGAACCCTTGCCCTTGATCGGGAGCAGGGCGTGGGCGATGCGGGGGCCGAGGTCACGCGCGGGGTTGATGGCGTAGCCCGTGGGCCCGCCGAGCGAGACACCGATGCCGACAACGAGAAGGGCCACCGACAGCGGGCCGAGTCCGGAAGGCGTTCCGCCGAAGGTCAGGATGACGAACACGAGGACAAAGGTGCCGATGATCTCGGTAATGAGGTTCCACTGATTGGAGCGGATCGCCGGGCCGGTGGAGAAGACGGCCAGCTTGCTGGCGGGCTCGGGCTCGACGTCGAAGTGCTGCTTGTGGGCCAGCCACATCACGATGGCACCCAGGAAGGCGCCGAGCAGTTCACCGCCGAAGTAGGTCAGTGTCGAGGCGAAGTCGACTGGAACGCCGGGAGCGTACAACTTCTTGCCGTTGAGCAGCAGACCGAAGGTCACCGCAGGGTTCAGGTGCGCCCCCGACTGGGCGGCAACGTAGACACCGGAGAAGACGGCAATGCCCCATCCCCAGGTGACCATCAGGAACCCGCCGTTGTTGCCCTTGGTGCCTTTGAGCGCAACGTTGGCCACCACGCCGCAACCCAGCAGGGTCAGCATTGCGGTGCCGAATACTTCGGACAGGAAAACTATTCCAAGAGACATCTTTGACTCCTCTATTTTCTGTTGTCGGCCTCCGCGAGTTTGGAGGCCGTGGGGCCGGCAGCATGTTGGTGCTGCCGGCCAGCCACTGCGCCGGCCGCCGGGGCGGACCGCGCAGTGCTTGCACCCGGGCTTCCCTGCCCGGGCACGCAAGTCGAATCAGGCGACCAGGCTGTGGACCCGGACGCCGTGGAACCGCTGAAGCACCTCCTGTGCGTGGCTGATTTCCGTGGCCCGGCGTGCCGCATCCCAGCCGAGCGGGCCGGAGAGGATGTCGGCAATTTCGTTCAGCAGTTCCCCGGTCACGAGACCCCGGAAGGCCAGGGACGTGCGGCGGATGAGGACGTCCACGAGGTGCCCGATCTGCTCGTGTGCCGCCATGAACTCCAGTTCGCGGGTGCTGAGCTCGCGCGTGGAGTGCAGCAGCCTGTCCGCCTCGCCGGCGTTGGCATCATCAAGGAACCGGATGACCTCTTCGGCGCGGGTCCCGTAGCGGGTGAGAAGTCCGGTGACGCGGGCGGCGTCGCGGCCGGCGGACATGTGGGCCTTGATCCAGCGTTGGACGCCGTCCTCGCTGTCCGGGAAGCCGGCGCCGCCGCCGATGGCGAGCTTCGCCGTCGAGAGCTTGCGTTCCATACCGAGTTCGGCCAGGACGTCGTTGCTCAGGTGCTCGGCGAGGGCACGGAACGTGGTCCACTTGCCGCCCACCAGGCTCAGCACGGCCCCGCCTGCCCCCGCACGGCGTTCGATCCGGTAGTCCCGGCTAACGAAGCCCGGCTGGGTGGCGTCGTGCTTGGGAAGCGGGCGCACACCGGAGAACGTGTAGACGATTTGTCCCCGGTCCACCGTGATGTCCGGGAAGACGTGGCCGATCAGGTCAAAGAAGTAGTCGATTTCCGCTTCGGTGCAGACGGCGTCCTCGGCCATGTCGGCGTCGACGTCCGTGGTGCCGACCAGGACGCGGTCCCCCATCGGATAGATCAGCACGATCCGGCCGTCCGTGTGTTCGAAGAAGATTTCGCGGCCGTTGCACGCCGCCAGCAGCTCCGGGTGGTCCAGCACGATGTGCGAACCCTTCGTTCCGCCCATGAAGGACGACGCCGCCCCCATGACCTCATTGGTCAGGTCGACCCAGGCGCCCGTGGTGTTCACGATGACGTCGGCGGTGAAGTCGAACACCTCGCCGCTAAGCTCGTCGCGCAGCTGGACGGTGGTTCCGGTACCGGTTCCGGCGCTGGCGTTTCCGGTGCTTCCGCCCATGGAGACGAGCGAGACGTAGTTGCTCGCCCGGGCCAGGTGGCTGTCCGCGCCGCCGGCCTTCTCGCCGTCCTGGAGCACGTCGAGGGTGAGGCGCTCGGGGTTGTGGACCGAGGCGTCGAAGTAGGTGGCGGCGTACTTGATCCCCGGGTGCAGGCGGGGCAACTCGGCCAGCGCGCGCTTGCGGCCGCGGAACTGGTGGCGCGGCACCGTGCCGCCGTCGCGGGAGAAGAAGTCATACATGCTCAGGCCGAGCTTGATCAGGAATGCTCCACGTTCCGTGTGCTTGCCCTGCTTGTGGGTCAGGAAGCGCATCGGAGCGGCCAGGACACCGGAGAAGGTGCTGAAGATGGGGATCGTGGTCTGCAGCGGCTTGACGTAGTGCGGTGCGATTCGCAGGAGTCTGTTGCGTTCGACGACGGACTCCTGGACGAGGCGGAACTCGCCGTTTTCGAGGTAGCGGATGCCGCCGTGGATCATGTGGGAGGAAGCGCCGCTGGCGCCCTGGCAGTAGTCGCCGCGCTCCACGAGCGCGACGTCGACGCCCTGGAGGGCCAGGTCCCGGAACGTGCCCACGCCGTTGATGCCGCCTCCGATGATCAGAACCTGCGCGTGCCGCCGCGTCCGCAGCTTCTGCACCGAGGCGCGATCGTTGGCCGGTGTGCGGGCTGAGTCCTTCTGTCCCAAAACTGCTCCCTTGGGTTTGGTTCTGTGCGGCGCGCCCCATGGCGCGGCGCCGTTCAACACTATTCTTTGGAGTAATGGAAAATGGAGTCAAGCACTATGCACAAACGTGCAGACGGGAAATTTCATGACACCTCCACGCCAGTCCGACGCCCTCCGCGCGGCCCAGCTGTATTACCTGCAGGACCTGACCATGGACGCGATTGCCCGGGAGCTCCGGACGTCCCGGTCCACGGTGTCGCGGCTGCTCTCGGCGGCCCGCGATTCGGGTCTCGTGCAGATCCAGATCCGCAGCCCGCTGGACACCGGACCCGAACTTGAGAGCATGATCCGCGCCGAATACAAGGTGGATGTGCACGTTGTTCCCGTGGTGGACACGCTCAATGAGGCGGAAACGCTGGACCGCGTGGCCATGCAGGCCGCCCGGACGATCGGGCCCCTGGTGGACTCGAACGCCATCATCGGCGTCGCCTGGGGGTCGACGCTCAGCGCCGTGAGCCGGCACCTGACCCGCAAGATCACCCACGACAGCGTGATCGTCCAGCTCAACGGCGCCGGAAACATGCAGACCACCGGCATCACCTATGCCTCGGACATCATGCGCCGGTTCGGCAGCGCCTACGGTGCACGGGTTGAACAGTTCCCGGTCCCGGCTTTCTTCGACCACGCGGCGACCAAAACGGCCATGTGGAATGAGCGCAGTGTTCAACGCATCCTGGAGCTGCAGTCCCGGATGAGCATCGCGATCTTTGGTGTGGGATCGGTCGACGCCGACTACCCCAGCCACGTCTATGCCGGCGGCTACCTCGATGAGGACGACCTGGACGTCCTCGCGAACTCCGATGTGGTGGGCGACGTCGCGACGGTGTTCTTCCGCGCCGACGGGTCCTCGGACGGCATCACGCTCAACGAGCGTTCCACCGGCCCGGACCTCGCCCAGCTGCGGCAGGTGAGGCGGCGCATCTGCGTGGTGTCCGGCGCCTCCAAGATCAACGGGCTGCGGGGCGCCCTCGCGGCAGGACTGGCCACCGACCTGATCCTGGACGAGGCCAGCGCCCGCAGGCTGGTCCGGTTCGACGGGCCCGCCTGAGCGGGTTCGGAGCAGGCACGGCACGGGTGCGGGGCACGGCGACCCGATGCGGCGGCCTGCACCTTCGGTCCGACACTAGGGAGCGCCAGTGGGTAAAGTCAGTGTCATGAGAATCTCCCCCCGGCTGACCCTGAATAACGGCGTGATGATCGACCGGCTGGGATTCGGGCTCTATAAGGTCCCTCCGGCCGACGCCGCCAATCTGGTGACCATGGCCATCGAGGCCGGTTACCGCCACTTCGACACAGCCGCGATGTACGGCAACGAAACCGGTGTGGGCCGCGGCATCGGTGCCCTGTCCGGATTTGAGGGCACCGGCGGCAGCCCCGGGGAAACCGCGCCGTACGTGTCACGCGAGGACCTGTTCGTCACCACCAAGGTCTGGAATGACGACCACGGCTACGACGCCACGATGCGGGCGTTCGACACCTCGATTTCCAACCTCGGCCTGGAATACATCGACCTGTACCTGATCCATTGGCCGTGCGCCCGGCGGGGCCTGTTCCCGGAAACGTACCGGGCCCTGGAAACGCTGTACCGGGAGGGCAAAGTCCGGGCAATCGGCGTCTCCAACTTCCAGCCGCAGCATCTGGACCGGCTCCTGGACACCGCGGAGGTGGTCCCGGCCGTCAACCAGATTGAGCTGCATCCCTGGCTGCAGCAAAAAGAACTGCGCGAAAAGCACGAGCTCCTGGGTATCCGCACCGAGGCGTGGAGCCCCCTGGGCCGCGGCCAGGTCCTGAAGGACCCGGTAATCCTGGCCCTCGCCGCCGAACACGACCGCACGCCGGCGCAGGTCATCCTCCGCTGGCACCTGCAGCTGGGCAACATTGCCATCCCCAAGGCGAGCTCGTCGGGGCGGATCCGTGAAAACCACGAGGTCTTCGACTTTGAGCTCTCCCCGCTGGACATGACGGAGATCGCCGCGCTCGATCGCGGCTTCCGGACCGGCTCCCACCCCGACAACGTCACCTAGGATTCGAACCCATGGAACAAGTGGACACCGGGTCCTCACGCACGCCCCTTCTCAGCAACGGACTCGCCGCGCGCACCCGTGCCGCGACCGTCGAGGTAGACGGCGCCTCCATTGCCTACTGGGTCTACGAACCCGCCCAGGTCACGCCGGGGACCCGCACGATCCTGGTGGTGCACGGGTTCCGCGGCGACCACCACGGCCTGCTCCGGGTCGCCGACCAGCTGACGGACATGCGCCTGATCATGCCCGACCTGCCGGGCTTCGGCGGCTCGGCGGCCTTCGAGGACACCGAACACAGCGTCGACGCCTACGGCCGGTTCCTCAGCGGATTCATGGCGGCGCTGGGCCTGGGCCCGGACACGGTCCTGCTCGGCCATTCGTTCGGGTCGATCATCGCCAGCCACTTCGTGGCGGCCAACCCCGGTGCGGTATCCGAACTGATCCTGATCAACCCCATCGCGGCGCCCGCCCTTGAAGGACCCAAGGGCGTCATGACCAAGCTTGCGGTCTTCTACTACGAGGCCGCGGCGCGGCTTCCCCGGCGGCTCGGGCTGGCGCTCCTGCGCAGCCAGGCGATCGTGCGGGTGATGAGCGTGACCATGGCCAAGACCGGGGACAAGGATGTCCGCCGGTTCGTGCACGCCCAGCACAGCGCCTACTTCTCCTCCTTCGCGGACCGCGACAGCCTGCTGCAGGCCTTCAAAGCCTCCGTCGGCAGCAATGTCTCGGAGGTGGCCGGCCACTTGACGCTGCCTGTGCTGCTGATCGCGGGAGAAAAAGACGAGATCGCCATGTTGCCGGACCAGCACAAACTCGCCGCACGGCTTCCGGACGTGACGCTGGAAGTCATTCCCGGCGTCGGGCACCTGATCCATTACGAGACCCCCGAACCCGCCGCCCGCTACATCCGACGCTTCCTGAAGGACCACGCCGCGTGAAGATTCTCATTGATGCCCGCTTCACCCGGCTGGACCACCATGACGGCATCAGCCGCTACGGCGCCAGCCTGATCGCTGCGGCCGCCAAGATCGCTGACGTCTCGATGCTGATCAGCGACCATCGCCAACTCGCGCTCCTGCCGGACGTGCCGTACACGGTCATCAACAGCCCGCTGTCCCCGGCAGAGCTCTTCGTGGCGGCACGGGTCAACAAGCTGGGCGCTGACGTGGTGGTGTGCCCCATGCAGACCATGGGCAGCTGGGGCCGCAAGTATGCCCTGGTGCTGACCCTGCACGACCTCATTTACTACGAGCACCCCACGCCCCCGGGGTTCCTGCCGGCCCCGGTCCGGGTCTTGTGGCGCCTGTACCACAAGGCGTTCTGGCCCCAGCGGCTCCTGTTGAACCGGGCGGATATCGTGGCGACCATCAGCTCCACCACCGCGGCCCTGATGGCGAAGTACCGGCTCACCCGGCGACCGGTCAGGATTGTGGGCAATGCCCCCCAGCACGGTCACACGCCGCGGGACCCCGGGGCCGGGGCCGACAAGACGCTGCTCTACATGGGTTCGTTCATGCCCTACAAGAACGTGGAAACCATGATCCGCGGCATGGCGGAACTGCCGGAGATGACCCTCCACCTGCTCAGCCGCATCACCCCGGAGCGGCGCGCCGAACTCGAGGCGCTCGCACCCGCGGGTGCAAACATCGTCTTCCACAACGGCGTGACCGATGCCGAATATGAGGCGCTCCTGGCGCGCACCACGGCCCTGATCAGCCTCTCCCGGGCCGAGGGCTACGGACTGCCCCTGGTCGAGGCGATGTCGCACGGCACCCCGGTGATCGCCAGCGACATCCCGATCTTCCGGGAAGTCGGCGATGACGCCGTCAGCTACGTGCATCCGGACTCGCCGGCCGAGTTTGCCGAGGCGGTCCGCAAGCTCGAGGACGCTGACCTCTGGAAGGCCCGGTCACGCCGGTCCGTGGAGCGTGCCGCGGACTTCAGCTGGGACGAGTCCGCGCGGCGGCTTGTAGCCGTCGCGGCCGAGGCCGTCGCACTCCGGAACGGGCACAAGGGCTAGCCCGGGAACTGCAACTAAAGGACGTCGACTCCGTCGAGGCGCAGCTGCACGGGATCATCGCTGCGCTTTGCCGCGGCGGCGGCCTTGACGGCCCGCAGCACGGCCGTGACGTCGGCTGCCTGGGCGTAGGGGATGAACAGTAGCGTCCGGACCTCTTCGCCGGAATCCCGTGGCGTCGGGCGGCCGGCGGGCGGCAGCATGAGCGGCGCGGGTCCGGCCGTGCGGAGGACGGTTCCGTGCACCGCAAGGCGCTCCTGCACGGCCTCGGTGAAATGTCCGACGGCGGTCCGGCCCCCGGTGATCGAAGCGACCCGCACGGCGGGCGGCAGCTGCAGTTCCTGCCGCAGCGCCAGTTCCCGGCCGGCGTACCCGGCAGGATCCCAGCGCAGCAGGGCACCGACCCCGGCGGCGTCGTCGGCGGTAATGACCACGAGGCCGCCGTCCGGTGCCGGACGGACCAGGGCCGCGGCGTTGAACCAGCGGCGGACAGCGTCCTCTCCCGCCCTCAGGTTTTCCCGGCGGAGCAGCGAGTCGCCGTCCAGCAGCAGCGCCGCGGCGTAGCCGCCCGGGGCCACCGGCTCGGCACCGACGGTGGCCACCACGAGGGCCTTCGTGTCCGGGACCGTGGCCTTGACCTGGTCCCCGGATGAGGTGATGACCGGTTTGCCCGGAAATGCCCGGCCCAGTTCCTCGGCCGTGCGGAGGGCGCCCGTGGCGCCGCGCCGGAGCCGGACCCCATTGCACGTGCCGCACCGCCAGGCTGGGGCCGGCGACGAGCACCAGCGGCACTGCGGCACTGCGGTGCTTCCCCCCGGACCGGCGATCGCCAGGGGCCCGCTGCAGGCGGTGCAGCGCGCCGGTTCGCGGCAGGTTTCGCACACCAGCGACGGCGCGTAGCCGGCACGGGCCACCTGGACCAGGACCGGTCCGCGTTCCAGTCCCTCTTTGGCGGTGCGCCAGGCCGCGCCCGGCAGGCGGGCGATGCGGGCCAGCGGATCGTGCTCGAGTTCATAGCTGTCGGCCGTGTTCAGCACGCGCGGCACGGTCCGCCGGATGACCGTCCGCTCCGCCTCCACGGGCCGCGCCCAGCCGGATTCGACCAGCCGCTCCGTTTCGGTGCTGCGTGAATGGGCCGCGAGCAGGCACGCGGCGCCTTCCTGGCCTGCGCGGAGCAGGAGGACTTCGCGGGAGTGCGCGTACGGGGAGCGTTGCTCGATGTGGAGGTCGTCGCCGTCGTCCCAGCAGACCACGAGCCCGAGGTTGTGCACCGGGGCGTAGGCCGCGGAGCGGGTTCCCACGGCTACCCCGGCGGCGCCGCTGAGCACGCGCAGGAAGCTGCGGTAGCGCGGTGTCTGGCCGTCATCCGCGGTGAGCCGGGCGACGTCGCCGGCCGGGAGGAGTTCCAGGAGGGCGGACTCAACCCGGTCCAGGTCCCGGTAGTCGGGAACCACCACGACGGCGCCGCGGCCGGAGAGCCGCACCGCGGCCACGGCTTCGGCAACCAGCCGCGGCCAGCCGCGGGGTCCATACCCCTGCAGGGCGGTCAGCACGGCCCGGGGCGACTCCCCCGCCCCGAGGTGGGCAAGGAACGCCGGACCGTTCCGGTAGGAGGCCCAGACGCTGCCCGCACCGGGTGACGGCAGCGACACGCCGGTCCCAGACCCGGAAAGCTCAGGACCTGACAGGTCAGGACCGAATAGCTCAGGATCGAGCCGGCCCTCCGGGACGTATTCCTTTTCGAGTTTGGCCATGCGCGGGGGCACGGCGACACGCAGGACATCGCTGACGGTTCCGGCGTACCGCGCGGCGATCCGGCCGGCGAGCCCGGCGATGGCGGGTGTCAGGACCGGGACCGGTGAGATGACCTTGTACAACGGAACGAGAGGGTGCCCGGCGTCGGACGTCGCCGTGCGGTCCAGCAAGTATCCCGCCAGTTCCTGGCCGTTGAACTTGACCTTGACCCGGACGCCCGGGCGGGCTTCGGCGTCGAGGGCGGCGGGCACGCTGTAATCAAAGGGCCGGTCCAGGTGCGGCAGGGAGGATTCGATCAGTACCCGTGCCACCGGCAGGTCGGCGGCCAGCGCGGGTCCGGATGCTTGCGCGGCCGAGGCGGGAAAGCCGTGGAGCAGGGACAGCTGCTGGGGTTCACCGGGCGCGCTGCCGGCAGGCTGAGGACTCACCGCCCGCACCTCCCCTCCGGATCGTTTCGACAACGGCTAACTGAGACAACGACTAACTGCCCGGTACCCAAATCAGCTGTAGCCAGGCCACCTGACGGCGGCCTGGCTACAGCAGATCACATGGCACTGACATTCTTGGGAGCAGCAATAACGTTTCCAACATCAGTGCGGTCTTGGGCCTTAGGCGTTGAAGAAGGCCTTCAGCTCGTCCACCCGGTCCAGCCGCTCCCACGTGAAGTCGGGGTCCTCGCGGCCGAAGTGCCCGTGGGCGGCGGTCTTGGCGTAGATCGGGCGCTTGAGGTCCAGGGCGTCGATGATGGCGCGCGGACGGAGGTCGAAGATCTCCGCGATCGCGGCGCTGATCCGGGCCGGGTCGACGGTTTCGGTGCCGAACGTCTCAACGTAGGTTCCCACCGGGCGGGCCTGGCCGATCGCGTACGCGATCTGGATTTCGGCGCGCTTGGCGAGACCGGCCGCTACCACGTTCTTGGCAACCCAGCGCATGGCGTACGCGGCGGAGCGGTCCACCTTCGACGGATCCTTGCCGGAGAACGCGCCGCCGCCGTGACGGGCCATGCCGCCGTAGGTGTCGACGATGATCTTGCGGCCGGTCAGGCCGGCATCGCCCACCGGGCCGCCAATGACGAAGGCGCCGGCGGGGTTGAGGATGTTGCGCGTCCGCGACGTGTCCAGGTTGGACAGTGCCATGACCGGATCCACCACGTGCTCGGCGAGGTCGGCACGGAGCTGGTCCAGGCTGGCGCCCTCGGCGTGCTGGCTGGAGATGACGACGGTCTCGACCGAGACCGGGCGGTCGCCGTCGTAGCCCACAGTGACCTGGGTCTTGCCGTCGGGGCGCAGGTACGCGAGCTCGCCGTTCTTGCGGACCTCGGTCAGCCGCTCGGAGAGCCGGTGCGCGAGCCAGATCGGCACGGGCATGTAGGACGGGGTCTCGTCGCTGGCGTAACCGAACATGAGTCCCTGGTCCCCGGCGCCCTGGAGGTCGTAGTCGTCCTCCTGGCGTCCCTCGCGGGCTTCGAGCGAGTTGAACACGCCGCCGGCGATGTCGTTGGACTGCTGGCCGATGGAGACGGAGACGCCGCAGCGGGCGCCGTCGAAGCCGTTGGCCGAGGAGTCGTACCCGATGCCCAGGATGGTCTCCCGGACGATCTGCGGGATCTCGACGTAGGCGTCGGTGGTGACCTCGCCGGCCACGTGGACCAGCCCGGTGGTGGCCAGCGTCTCCACGGCCACCCGGGACTCCGGGTCCTTGGCGAGGAGCGCGTCGAGGATCGCATCGCTGATCTGGTCACAGATCTTGTCGGGGTGGCCTTCTGTCACGGACTCGGACGTGAAGAGCCGGAGCGCGGCGGGCGTAGACCCGTGGAAGTCAGGGATGTGCAGCGGTAAAGTCACTCAACTACCTTACTGGTTGGAAAACGGACGTCCGGCGGCGTGTGTCTCCATGCTAAGGAGACCTTGGTTACGCCGGGCCTAGGCCGGCGGTACAACCCGGCTCAGCTCGGCGCTGACCCTGTCGATCACGGCAGCCGCAACGTCGGATTTGGAACCCGACGCCTCTTGGGGTTCGGAGCCGGCGCGGGAAAGGATGACTACGGAGTTCGTGTCTTCGCCAAAGACCTTGTCCCGTCCCACCTGGTTGACAACCAGCAGGTCACAGGCCTTCCGGCGCAGCTTGGCCAGGGCGTACTCGAGCACGTCGCCGCCGGCGTCGCCGGTCTCGGCGGCGAAGCCGACGATCAGCTGGTTCCGGGAGGCGGCGTCGCGGACCTCGACGAGCTCCCGCAGGATATCGGGGTTGCGCACCAGGTTGATCACGGGATCCGCGACGTCGTCGCGCTTCTTGATCTTCGTGCCGGAGACGTCCGCGGGGCGGAAGTCCGCGACGGCGGCGGCCATGATGACGACGTCGGAGTCCGCGGCCGCGTGCAGCGCCGCCTTCCGCAGTTCCAAGGCCGTCTCCACCTGGACGAGTTCGACGCCGGCGGGCGCCGGGACCTCCATGTGGGCGGCCAGCAGGCGGACCCGGGCGCCGGCGTCGAGGGCGGCGGCGGCCAGGGCCACGCCCTGTTTGCCGGAGGAACGGTTGCCGAGGAACCGCACGGGGTCCAGCGGTTCCCGGGTGCCGCCGGCACTGATGGTCACGGTGAGCCCGGCCAGGGGCCGGATGGCCGGCGGCACGGCGTCGGCCGGATCCGAAGAAGTGCGCGGCTCCATGTCCGCGGCGGCCGGAGGTGCTGCCGGAGCGGCGGGCGCACCGGCGAGGGCCATGGCCGCGGTGAAGATCGCCCCGGGCTCGGGCAGCCGGCCCGGGCCGGAGTCGGCGCCGGTCAGCCGGCCGCTCGCGGGTTCCAGGACGGTGACGCCGCGGCTGCGCAAGGTTTCGACGTTGGCCTGCGTGGCCGGGTGCTGCCACATTTCGGTGTGCATGGCCGGGGCCATGAGCACGGGGCAGTCGCCGGCCATGAGCAGGGTGTTGGTGAGGAGGTCATCGGCCTGGCCGGTGGCCGCACGGGCCAGGAGATCGGCCGTGGCAGGAGCCACCACGATCAGCTCGGCCTCGTGGCCGAGCCGGACATGGTTGACGGTGTGGACGGCGTCGAACACGCTGTTGCTCACCGGGTGCCCGGAAAGGGCCTCCCAGGTGGCAACGCCGACGAAGCGGGTGGCCGCCTCCGTGGGGATGACGGTGACGTCATGGCCGGCTTCAGTAAAAAGCCGGAGGAGCGACGCCACCTTGTAGGCGGCAATCCCTCCCCCGACTCCGAGGACTATGCGCACGTGATCTCCGTCAACAGGCAGTCTGTTTACTTAGCTCTTCCCGCAGGGGGAATTACTCTGCGGGTTGGATCGGCGTGGAAACGAGCTTGCCTTCGTTGATTTCGCGCAGGGCGATCGAGAGTGACTTCTCGTTGAGCTTGGTGTCGACCAGCGGACCGACGTACTCAAACAGGCCCTCGTGCAGCTGGGCGTAGTACGCGTTGATCTGGCGCGCGCGCTTGGCACCGAAAATCACCAGTCCGTACTTCGAGTCGGCGGCCTTCAGCAGCTCGTCGATCGGCGGGTTGATGATGCCTTCAAGGTTCGTGGACACGAATTCTCCAAATTCTAACGGGCCGGTACGTCCCGGCGCCTGAGCTACGGGTTCGGGGTCAGCCCCATGAGTGAAACAAGCTCGTCCGCTGCCCGACGAACGTCATCATTGATGACGGTGTGGTCGAACTCCGGTTCAGCGGCAAGTTCTAGTTTAGCGGTTTCCAGCCTCTGCCGCTGTTCTTCGGCGCTTTCGGTGCCGCGGCCGACCAGCCGGCGGACCATTTCGTCCCAGTTCGGGGGCGCCAGGAAGACAAACTGGGCGTCCGGGACGGCCTCCTTGACCTGCCGCGCGCCCTGCAGGTCGATCTCCAGCAGCACGGAGCGGCCCTCCGCGATGGCGGCCTCCACCGTGCTGCGCAGCGTACCGTAGCGGTTGCGGCCGTGGACCACGGCCCATTCGAGCAGCTCGCCGTTTTCGATCAGGGAATCGAATTCCTCGGCCGACTTGAAGAAGTAGTGGATGCCGTCCTGTTCCCCCGGCCGCGGAGGGCGCGTCGTGGCCGATACTGAGAGCCAGACGCCGGGATAGTTGTCCCGGATGTAGGTGGACACGGTGCCTTTGCCAACAGCCGTCGGTCCGGCGAGGACTGTCAGTCCCGGATTCTTGCTCACATATTCCTTTGGGCGGTGGTGGGGCAGCTCGGCGGAGCGAACTATTTGTCGTCAATAAAATCTACCAGCGCCCGGCGCTGGTGGATTCCCAGGCCGCGGACCCGCCTGGACTGTGCGATGCCGAGCTGCTCCATGATGGCCGCCGCGCGGACCCGGCCGATCCCGGGGAGGGCCTCCAGCAGCTCGACGATCCTCATGCGGGCAATGGCGTCGTCGGTTTCGGCGGAACTGATGACGTCGGCGATGCTCAGCTCCCCCGTCTTGAGCCGCTCCTTGGCCGCGGCCCTGGTGGCCCTGGCGGCAGCGGCCTTGCGAAGAGCGTCGGAACGCTCCTGCGGAGTGAGGGGTTTCAAACTCATTGAAGTCCTCCCTGCATGGCCGGACTGCCTAGCCGGACGGGCACCGTTGCCCATGCCGCAGTCCTGTCCTGAACCTACCGTCTGGTGACCTCAGAAATCAATGGAAAACTGTGGCCGCCGCGGGGCGGGACAGCTCCCGAAGGGGAAGCCCATGTCCCGGAAGGTCGAGGAGCCGGAAAGCCCGGACCGTCCCGGGACCGGCCGGGACGGTCCGGGCGGCCGGTGTCAGGCCGCGGTGAGCTCCTCGAGGGTACGCCGCGCGGCGTCCTGAAGGGCCGACAGCGACGGCCCGGCGCCGAGGATGTCCCGGCTGGAAGTGCCCAGGACCTGGGGATACGCCGCACCGAAGGTGCGGCGCAGGTCCGCGGCCGTGGCCCCCTGCGCGCCCAATCCGGGGGCAAGGATGGGCCCGCGGACCGCCGCGAGGTCGAGGCCGAGTTCGGAAAGGGCCGAGCCCACCGTGGCGCCGACAACGAGTCCCACAGAACCGAGGGATCCGTCGTAGCGCCGGTTTTCCGCCGCGGCAGCCTCCGTGATCCGCCGCGCAACGGAGTCCGCGCCGCCGACATGCTGCACGGACGCACCTTCCGGGTTGGAGGTCAGAGCGAGCACGAACACGCCCCGCCCGGTCTCGGCCGCCAGGTCCAGGGCGGGCCTGAGCGACTCAAAGCCCAGGTACGGGCTCAGCGTGACCGAGTCCGCGGCCAGCGCGGAGCCGTCCCGCAGCCAGGCGTCGGCGTAGGCGGCCATCGTGGAGCCGATGTCGCCGCGTTTGGCGTCCGCGATGGTCAGCACGGAGGCGTCCGTCGCCGCGGCCAGGGTGCGTTCGAGCACGGCGATCCCGGCCGAACCGTGCCGTTCGTACAAGGCCACCTGCGGCTTGACCGCGGCAGCGAGGGAGCCCACGGCCTCCAGAACGGTCAGCGAGAAGCGTTCCAGCCCCGCGGCGTCGTCCGTCAGGCCCCACTGCTGCAGGAGGGCTGGGTGCGGGTCGATGCCGACGCACAGCGGGCCGCGGGCCGCCATGGCCCGGCCCAGCCGGGAGCCGAAGGACTCCCGGCCGGCCAGTGCTGCGGTGCCTGCCTCAGGCATCCTGGAGGGCCTTGAGGTAGGCGGCGTGCTCCTGCAGGCTCGTGACGGACCATTCGTAGGTGCGCAGCGCCTCGATGGCCTGGACCGCGGCGTTGAATTCGGCCACGGTGGTGATGCACGGGATGCCGATCGACGTTGCCGCCGCACGCAGTTCGTAGCCGTCGCTGCGGGCTTCGCCGCCGGAGGGCGTGTTGAAGACCATGTCGATTTCGCCGGCGACGATCAGGTCCGCGATGGTGCCTTCGCCCTCGGCGCTGGAGCCCTCCGCGACCTTCCGGACCGGGGTGGCCTGGATGCCGTTGCGGCGCAGGACGTCCGCCGTGCCGCCGGTGGAGACGATCTCGAAGCCGAGGTCGGAGAGCCTCTTGACGCCCATGATCACCGAGCGCTTGTCCCGGTTCGCCACGGAGACGAAGATCTTGCCCTCGGTGGGCAGGGCGTTGTTCGCGGCGGCCTGGCTCTTGGCGAAGGCCGTGTCGAAGTGCTTGTCAATGCCCATGACCTCGCCGGTGGACCGCATTTCCGGGCCGAGCAGGGAGTCCACCACCTTGCCCTCGGGGGTGCGGAAGCGGCTGAAGGGCAGCACGGCTTCCTTGACCGAGACGGGCGCTTCCAGCGGCAGGGTGGAGCCGTCGCCGGTCTCCGGCAGCATCTTGTATGCGCTCCGGAGCTGGTTGATGGTGACGCCGGTGCCGATCAGTGCTGCGGCCTTCGCCATCTGGACGCCGGTGGCCTTGGAGACGAATGGCACGGTGCGTGAGGCGCGCGGGTTGGCTTCCAGGACGTACAGGACGTCGGAGGCCAGGGCGAACTGGATGTTGATCAGGCCGCGGACCCCCACGCCTTCGGCGATGGCGAGCGTGGCGGTGCGGACCCGCTCCAGGACGTTGTTCCCGAGCGTGATCGGCGGCAGCACACACGCGGAGTCACCGGAGTGGATGCCGGCTTCCTCGATGTGTTCCATGATGCCGCCGAGGTACATCTCCGTACCGTCGTACAGGGCGTCGACGTCAATCTCGACGGCGTCCTCCAGGAACCGGTCGATCAGCACCGGGTGCTCCGGGGTGATCTCGGTGGCGTTCGCGATGTACCGGGAGAGATTGGGCTCGTCGTAGACGATCTCCATGCCGCGGCCGCCCAGGACGTAGGACGGGCGCACCAGCACGGGGTAGCCGATCTCGTCGGCGATCTTCTTGGCGTCCTCGAAGGACACGGCGGTGCCGTTCTTGGGCGAGATGAGCCCGGCCTTGTCGAGGACCTGGGAGAAGGCGCCGCGGTGCTCGGCGAGGTCGATCGCCTCCGGGGACGTGCCGAGGATCGGCACGCCGGCGTCGGCCAGCTGCTGGGCGAGCTTGAGCGGCGTCTGGCCGCCGAGCTGGACGAAGACGCCCATGACGCCGCCGGTGCGTTCTTCGGCCGCGATGACCTCGAGGACGTCCTCGAGGGTAAGCGGTTCGAAGTACAGGCGGGTGGAGACGTCGTAGTCGGTGGAGACGGTTTCGGGGTTGCAGTTGACCATGACGGTCTCGTAGCCGGCCTTGCGCAGCGCCATGGAGGCGTGGACGCAGGAGTAGTCGAACTCGATGCCCTGGCCGATCCGGTTCGGCCCGGAGCCGAGGATGATGATCGACGGTTTGGCGTGCAGCGCCACCTCGTCCTCCTCGTCATAGGACGAATAGTGGTACGGGGTGTACGCGGCGAACTCGGCGGCGCAGGTGTCCACGGTCTTGTAGACCGGGCGGATGCCCAGGGCCTGCCGGACGCCGCGGACGACGGCCTCGGAGTTGTGCGTCAGGGCACCGATCTGCTCGTCGGAGAAGCCGTGGCGCTTGGCGCGCTGCAGCATCTCGTGGGTCAGGGCACTGGACGTGCGGATCTCCCGGGAGATCTCGTTGAGCAGCTGGAGCTGGTCCAGGTACCAGGGATCGATCTTGGTGGCCTCGAAGAGCTGTTCCACGGTGGCGCCGCCGAGCAGGGCGCGCTGGACCTGGTGCAGGCGTTCGGTAGTGGGCCGCTTGGACTTCTCGATCAGCTCCGCGACTTCCCATTCCGGGACGTGGCTGAAGTCCAGCTGGGAGCCCTTCTGCTCCAGGGAGCGCAGGGCCTTCTGCAGGGCCTCGGTGAAGTTCCGGCCCATGGCCATGGCCTCGCCCACCGACTTCATGGTGGTGGTCAGGGTGGGGTCGGCTGCCGGGAACTTCTCGAACGCGAAGCGCGGAACCTTCACGACGACGTAGTCCAGGGTCGGTTCAAAGGACGCCGGCGTCTTCTGGGTGATGTCGTTGGGGATTTCGTCCAGGGTGTAGCCGAGGGAGAGCTTGGTGGCGATCTTGGCGATCGCGAAACCGGTGGCCTTCGAGGCAAGGGCCGAGGAGCGCGAGACGCGCGGGTTCATTTCAATGACGACGACGCGTCCGGTGTGCGGTTCGACGGCGAACTGGATGTTGCAGCCGCCGGTGTCGACGCCGACTTCGCGGATAACGGCGATGGAGATATCGCGCAGCCGCTGGTATTCGCGGTCGGTGAGGGTCAGGGCGGGAGCGACCGTGATGGAGTCACCGGTGTGGACGCCGACGGGGTCGAAATTCTCGATGGAGCAGACCACCACGACGTTGTCGTTCTTGTCCCGCATCATCTCGAGCTCGTATTCCTTCCAGCCGAGGATGCTCTCTTCGAGCAGCACCTCGCTGGTCGGGCTGTACTGCAGGCCCTGGCCGACGATCCGGCGGAGATCGTTCTCGTCGTACGCCAGGCCGGAGCCGAGGCCGCCCATGGTGAAGGAGGGCCGGACGACCATCGGGTAGCCCAGGTCCTCGGCCGCGGCGAGTGCCTCGTCCATGGTGTGGATGATGTGGCTGCGCGCCGACTCGGCGCCGCAGCGCTCCACGACGCCCTTGAACTTCTCACGGTCCTCGCCCAGCTCGATCGCGGCGATGTTGGCGCCGATCAGCTCGACGTTGTACTTCTCCAGGACGCCGTTCTTGTCCAGCGCGATGGCCGTGTTGAGGGCCGTTTGCCCGCCGAGGGTGGGCAGGAGCGCGTCGGGGCGCTCTTTGGCGATGATCTTCTCGACCACCTCGGGGGTGATCGGCTCCACGTAGGTGGCGTCGGCGAACTCGGGGTCCGTCATGATGGTGGCCGGGTTGGAGTTGACGAGGATGACCCGCAGGCCTTCCTCTTTGAGGACGCGCAGTGCCTGGGTGCCGGAGTAGTCGAATTCGGCCGCCTGGCCGATCACGATCGGGCCGGACCCGATGACCATGACGCTCTTGAGGTCAGTTCTCTTGGGCATTACTTGTTGTCCTCAGTCTTGGGTTCGGTGGCAGTCTTTGTGTCTGTCTCTGTCTTTGCAGAAGCGTCCGCCATCAGATCGATGAAGCGGTCGAAGAGGTAGGCGGCGTCGTGCGGGCCGGCGGCCGCTTCGGGGTGGTACTGCACCGAGAACGCGGGGATGTCGAGGCAGGAGAGCCCCTCGACGACGTCGTCGTTGAGGCTGACGTGGCTGACCTCGACGCGGCCGTAACGCTCCTCGGGCGCCTGCGTGGCACCGTCGAGCGGGGCGTCGACGGCGAAGCCGTGGTTCTGCGAGGTGATTTCCACCTTGCCGGTGCGGCGGTCCATCACGGGCTGGTTCAGGCCGCGGTGGCCGTAGCGCAGCTTGTAGGTGCCGAAGCCGAGCGCGCGGCCCAGGATTTGGTTGCCGAAGCAGATGCCGAAGTACGGGATCTTCTCATCGAGCACCGAGCGCAGCAGTTTGACCTGGTTGTCCGCGGTGGCGGGGTCGCCGGGGCCGTTGGACATGAAGAAGCCGTCGGGGTTGACGGCCTTGACGTCGGCGAGGGTTGCGGTCGCGGGGAGCACGTGCACGCGGACGCCGCGTTCGGCGAACCGGACGGGGGTCATCCGCTTGATGCCTAGGTCGATCGCGGCGATGCTGAAGCGGGGTTCGCCGTCCCAGCCGAAGTCCTTGGGTTCCACCGTGTAGGCGGCGTCAACGCTGACTTCCTCGGCGAGCCGTGAGCCTTCCATCGGGGCGCTGGCCAGGACGGCGTCGACGAGTTCCTTGTCCGTGGCGCGGGCGGCGTCGCCGGAGAAGATGCCGGCGCGCATGGTCTTGTGTTCGCGCAGGTGGCGGGTGATGGCGCGGGTGTCCACGCCCTGGATGCCGACGATGCCCTGCTCGACGAGCTCGTCGTCCAGGGAACGCTCGGAGCGCCAGTTGGAGGGCCGGCGGGCGGCGTCGCGGACGATGTAGCCGGCCACCCAGATGCGGCGGGATTCGGCGTCGTCGGAGTTGACGCCGGTGTTGCCGATGTGCGGCGCGGTCTGGACCACGAGCTGGCGTGCGTAGGAGGGGTCCGTGATGGTCTCCTGGTAGCCGGTCATGCCGGTTGCGAAGACCGCCTCGCCAAGGGCGGTTCCGTTGGCGCCGTAGCTGGTGCCGCGGAAAATCCGGCCGTCTTCGAGCACGAGGACTGCGGGGGTGGATGCTGCCGCGGCAGCGGTTGCTGGCTCTGCAGCTTCTGTCACTGTTTTTTCAATCACTTCGTTGGGGTCCGTCACGTCGTTACTTTCCACTATCGGCGTTGGCCTGGGGGGCTGCGGAGATCAATTCTTGCAGCGCGTTGAGCAGGGTCGTTTTGTCGTCGGCATGCCGGGTCCGGAAGCCGGTGTCCAGTTCGCGGGAGCCCAGCATCCAGCTGAGCACCAGCAGGCCATCCTTTTCCACGAATTTTCCGGCCATGCCGCTTTCCAGGCGCACGCCCGTGAGTCGTCCGGCCGGGATGAACACCGGGCCGGCACCGGCGCGCTCGAACAGCGCGCCTTCGGGGTGCACGCTGAGGCCGGCGTTGGTGCGGATGCCCAGGTGGTGGACCGCGATCCGGTCCAGCCAGTCCCCGGCGGTGGTGGAGGCGACGTACTGGCCGTCGGCGGCGGCCAGCGGGGCGCCGAGGTCGGCGGGGACCTCGGGAAGGGGCTCGACGTCGGCCTGGCGGCGCAGGCGGTTCCGCCAGCCGAGCGCCAGCAGCACAAACGCTGCAACGAGGAGCACCGCGGTGGCAATGCCGAGGACGAGCAACCGGTCCATCAGGGTCGGCCCGCCGGTGCGGCGTCGACAGCGTCGGCCGGCCACCGGTACGGGGTGTTGAGTTTGCCGTCCAGGACGGTGGGGTGGCCCTTGAAGAACGTCGCCACCACCCGGCCGGGAAGTTCCCGGCCCGCGAACGGAGAGTTACGGCCCATGGTTGCCATCTTAGAAGGGTCCACGGTCCAGCGCGCAGCCGGGTCTACGAGTATGACGTTGGCGGGTTCGCCGGCTTCGAGCGGTCGGCCCTGGTCCTGGAGCCGGCCGATGGCGGCCGGGGCCGTGGACGTGACGCGGGCGAAATCTTCCCAGCCCATGAGCCCGGTTTCGATCATGGTGTGCTGCACGACCGAGAGCGCCGTTTCGAGGCCGGTCATGCCCATGGCCGCCTGGGCCCACTCGCATTCCTTGTGCTCGCTCGGGTGCGGGGCGTGGTCGGTGCCGACGACGTCGATCGTGCCGTCGGCCAGCGCGGCGCGGAGCGCCTGGACGTCGGCGTCGGTGCGCAGCGGCGGGTTGACCTTGTAGACGGGGTCGTAGCTGCGGGCGAGCTCGTCGGTGAGCCAGAGGTGGTGCGGGGTGACCTCGGCGGTGACGTTGACGCCGCGGGATTTGGCCCAGCGGATGATCTCCACGGAACCGGCCGTGGAGACGTGGCAGACGTGCAGGCGGGACCCGACGTGCTGGGCGAGCAGCACGTCGCGGGCGATGATGCTTTCCTCCGCAACGGCGGGCCAGCCGGTCAGGCCGAGGACGGCGGAGACCTCGCCCTCGTTCATCTGGGCGCCGGCAGTGAGGCGGGGTTCCTGCGCGTGCTGGGCGACGACGCCGTCGAACGCCTTGACGTATTCCAGGGCGCGGCGCATCAGCACGGGGTCGTGCACGCAGATGCCGTCGTCGGAGAACACCCGCACCCGGGCACGGGAGTCGGCCATGGCGCCGAGTTCGGCCAGTTGCTCACCGGCCAGGCCCACGGTGACGGCGCCCACGGGGCGGACGTCCACCCAGCCGGCGGTCCGGCCAAGGGTCAGGACCTGTTCGACGACGCCGGCGGTGTCCGCCACCGGGGTGCTGTTGGCCATCGCGTGCACGGCAGTGTAGCCGCCCAGTGCGGCGGCGCGGGTGCCGGTTTCCACGGTTTCGGCGTCTTCGCGGCCGGGTTCGCGCAGGTGGGTGTGGATGTCGACCATGCCGGGCAGCGCCACGAGGCCGGCGGCCTCGATGACGGTGGCGCCGTCGGCTGAGAGGTTCTGACCGCGTTCGGCGATGACGCCGTCGCGGATCAGGAGGTCCTCGGCTGCTCCGCCCAGGATCGCGGCGCCGCGGATGAGGTAGGCGCCGCTGGTGCTTGCATGCTGTTGCTGTTCGGCCATCAGTGGCTCTCCTTGGAGTAGGCGGCGGTAGAGGTTGCTGGTTCGCGGGTCTCCCCGGAAAGCAGCAGGTACAGTGCCGCCATCCGGATGGAGACGCCGTTGCGGACCTGCGCCAGCACGGTGGAGCGGGGCGAGTCCGCCGCGGCCGAGGAAATTTCCAGGCCCCGGTTCATGGGACCGGGGTGCATGATGATGGTGTCCTTGAGCCCGAGGGTGTCGAGGGCGCGCAGCCGGTTGTCATCGAACCCCCAGCGGCGCGAGTACTCGCGGGTGGTCGGGAAGAAGGACGCGTTCATCCGCTCGCCCTGGACGCGGAGCATCATCATGGCGTCCACGCCCTGGGCCAGGGTTTCGTCGAGGTCGAAGCTGACCGCGCAGGGCCATTTGTCGACGCCGATGGGCAGCAAGGTGGGCGGCGCGACGAGCGTGACCTCGGCGCCCAGGGTACGCAGCAGCCAGACGTTGGAGCGGGCCACCCGTGAATGCAGGACGTCGCCGGCGATGGCGACGCGCATGCCTTTCAGGTCCGCCCCGGCGGACGGCGTGCCGGCCAGTTTGGACCAGTGCCGGCGCATCGTGAAGGCGTCCAGCAGGGCCTGGGTGGGGTGTTCGTGGGTGCCGTCACCGGCGTTGATGACGGCGGCGTCGATCCAGTCGGTCGCGGCGAGCCGGTGCGGGGCCCCGGAGGCCCAATGCCGGATGACGACGGCGTCGGCACCCATCGCGGCGAGCGTCTGGGCCGTGTCCTTCAGCGACTCGCCCTTGGAAACGGAGGAGCCCTTGGCGGCGAAGTTGATGACGTCCGCGGAGAGCCGCTTGGCGGCGGCCTCGAAGGAAATGCGGGTCCGGGTGGAGTCTTCGAAGAAGAGGTTGACCACGGTGCGGCCGCGCAGGGCGGGCAGTTTCTTGACCTCGCGCTCCCCCACTGCCGCCATTTCCTCGGCGGTGTCGAGGATGCGGACGGCGTTGGCCAGGCTGAGGTCTTCAGTGGAGAGCAGGTGCCTCATGCGGTGGCCTCGATGACCACTTCGTTGACGGGGGCGCCGTCGACGGAGTCGGTTTCCTCGAGCCGGACACGGACCTTCTCGGCGGATGAGGTGGGGAGGTTCTTGCCCACGTGGTCGGCGCGGATCGGCAGTTCCCGGTGGCCGCGGTCGATGAGGACGGCGAGCCGGACGATCCTGGGCCGGCCGAGGTCGATCATGGCGTCCAGGGCGGCGCGGATGGTCCGCCCCGAGTAGAGGACGTCGTCAACGAGGACTACGACTTTGTTGTCGATCCCGGTGCGCGGGAGCTGGGTGGGGTACGGGGGCCGCGTCGGCTGGTGCGAGAGGTCGTCGCGGAACATCGTGACGTCGAGCTGGCCGACAATCGCGGCCGCGTCCACGGCGGGATCAGCGGCGGCGATCTTGGCGGCGAGGCGCACGGCGAGGGGGTAGCCCCGGCGCGGGATGCCCAGCAGGACGAGGTCCTGGGAGCCCTTGTTGGCCTCAAGAATTTCATGGGCGATACGAGTAAGCGCGCGGTCAATGTCAGCCTGGTTGAGGACAACCCGGGTGAGCACAACGTTCGCGGGAACCGGTGCTGATGGCACGGAAGTCAAAGCTCGTCTCCCCTTTCCCCGCCTCACGGGACGGAATTAAAAAAGGATTATTTGCTCTTTCAAATTACCACAGCCGGACGTGCCCCTGCCGCCGCCGGAATGCGTTTAACCTCACACGGCCATAGGCTCGATGCCATGACGACGAACGAGCCGAAGCCGGGGCCGGGGCCGGACCAGCCGGCCAACCCGACGTGGTTGGGGCAGATCCGGCCGGAGCATTACCGGCAGGCCCCGGCCAACGGTGGCGGCCGGTTCCAGCCGGCGCTCCCGCCCGGCCCTGCGCCGGTCCGGGACGGCCGGGGTACCGCCGGCGCGCTGGGGCTCGTGCTGGCCGGCGGACTCCTGGCGTTTGCCAGTCTCTTCCTGGTGCTGCCCTTCCTTCTGGCCAGGACCGGAGTCTCCGGCTTCGTTGTCGGTTTCATGGCCTCGCTGGTTCCCCTGGGCACCGTGCTGCTGACGGTGCGTTTCATCGACCGCTGGGAGCCGGAGCCGAAACCGCTGCTGCTTTTCGCGTTTGCCTGGGGAGCGGTTGTCTCCATAGCGGTGACGATGCTGATCCAACCCTATTTTTCCTTGGTGGCCGGGCCCGCCTCGGGGCTGGACTATACGACGTTCGCCGTGACCGTCCAGGCCCCGGTGGTGGAGGAATTCGCGAAGTCCCTCGGGCTGTTGTTGCTCCTGTTGTTCGCCCGGAAGGACATCGACGGGCCGGTCGACGGCGTGGTGTTCGCCTTCACGATCGCGGCAGGCTTCGCGTTCACGGAGAACATCCTCTACTTCGGCCGCGCCATCGCCGAATCCAGCGCTCCCGGCACGGACCTGGCGGTGGTGTTCTTCCTCCGCGGGGTGATGTCGCCGTTCGCCCACGCCGTCTTTACGGGTACCACCGGCATCATCATGGGATTCGCCGCGCGGCGCGGGAGCAACGGGATCGCCGCCCTGGCGTTTGTCGCCGGCCTTGTCCCTGCGATGCTGCTGCACAGCGGCTGGAACAGCATGGGCCAGGATTTCCTGGCCCAGTACGTGTTCGTGCAGGTGCCGATCTTCCTCCTGGCGGCACTGGTTATCGTGCTGCTGCGAGTGGCGGAGCGCAGGCTCACCCGGCAGCGGCTCAGGGAATACGCGGCCGCGGGCTGGTTCACCGCGGCCGAGGTGGACATGCTGGCCACCAGCAGCGGCCGCCGTGCTGCGCTGCGCTGGGCCAAGTCCGTGGGCCGGGGCGCGCAAATGAAGGCGCTGTTCGATGCCGCCTCCCGGCTGGCTTTCACCCGGCAAAGGATCCTCAGTGGCCGGGACGTGCCGGCCCGCCAGCGCGACGAGCAGCACCAGCTCGCCGAAATCGCCGCCCTCCGGGCCGCCGTCATCGGCTAAGTCTGTCCGAAGAACGAAAGAACCCCCGTCCAGGCGGTCCTGGACGGGGGTTCTTGGCTGCGACGGGCGCTTAGGCCAGCAGGGAAGGCTTTAGCTGCTGGAGCCGGCCGAGCAGGCCGTTGATGAACGACGGCGATTCGTCGGTCGAGAGCGTCTTGGCCAGGGCCACGGCCTCGCTGACGGCCACGCCGTCCGGGACGTCGTCGTTGTAGAGCAGTTCCCAGGTGCCGATCCGCAGGATGATGCGGTCCACCGAGGGCATCCGCTCCAGGGTCCAGCCCTGCGAGTAGGTTTCCAGGAACTCGTCGATGGCGGCCTGGTGCGAGACCACGCCTTCGACGATTTCAAGGGTGTACGGGTTGACGATCTGGTCTGTCTGCTCGCGGCGCGACTTCAGTACGTCGAACGCAGAGGCGGAGCGCTGCTCGGCCTCAAAGAGGACATCGAGGGCCCGGTTCCGGGCCTTACCTCGGGCACTCACTAGTCGTTGACCCGGCCGAGGTAGCTGCCGTCGCGGGTATCGACCTTGACCTTGGTGTTGTTCTCGACGAACAGCGGCACCTGGATCTCGTAGCCGGTTTCGAGCGTGGCGGGCTTGGTGCCGGCCGAGGAGCGGTCGCCCTGCAGGCCCGGCTCCGTGTAGGTGATCTCAAGAACGACGCTCGGGGGCAGCTCGATGTAGAGCGGGTTGCCCTCGTGGATGGCGATGTTGACCATCTGGTTTTCGAGCATGAAGTTGGTGGCGTCCCCGACGGTGGCGGCCGGGACGGTGAGCTGATCGAAATCAGAGGTGTCCATGAAGACGAAGTCCGCGCCGTCCTGGTACAGGTACTGGTAGTCGCGGCGGTCAACCGTGGCCGTCTCGATCTTGAGCCCGGCGTTGAAGGTCTTGTCGACGACCTTGCCGGACATCACGTTGCGCATCTTGGTGCGTACAAACGCGCCACCCTTGCCGGGCTTGACGTGCTGGAACTCGATGATGTTCCAAAGCTGGCCCTCAAGCTTAAGGACGGTTCCGTTCTTGATGTCGTTAGTGGTTGCCACTGTATCCTCTTAGTTTCTATCTGGTTCTTGTCGGCCGGTGCGATCGGCCGGACGTCGTATGCCGTGCCGGCATACCAAGCGGCCGCCAGCGCGTGTTTGTCAAAAATCCAAGTTCTATTCTACCGGTTCCCGTGGACCGCTGCCCGACGGAGGCTCAGGACTGCTGTTCCAGCACTTCCCGGGCACGCTGCAGCGCGACCGTGGAGGCGTAGATGAGGGCCGCGTCGGCAGAGCCGGCTACCCGCAAATCGAGGGCCTTGGCGAAGGATTCGACGGCGGCGCCGACGTTGCCGCCGGCGAAGTAGGACCGGCCCATATGCTGGCGAACGGCGGCCTCTTCCAGGGTGCCCTGGGTCTCGGCGAGGAGCTGGCGGAACACCTCCACGGCCCGGTCGAACCGGTTGGAAACCCGGAGCACATCCGCCTCGAAGATCCGCAGCCGGAGCGACGCCGGGTCCTTGTACCGGGCTTCGGCGAGGAGTTCGGCCGCCTCGGCGGCATGCCCTTCAACGATCCGGACGAAGACCAGGTCCCCGGGGTCGGTCGAGGCCGCCAACGCCTCGGCCATGGCGTCTTCGTTGACGATCTGGGGCATCAGGCTTTCCGGATTGATCCGGATCCCGGGAAATCCCGCGTCCGGCCACTCGCTCGTGCCGCCCTTGACCATCATCATCAGGAGGCGATCTCCTGGTAGGCGGCGAACAGCAGCGACGTGTCCGGGACGTCGAGGATGCCGGGGCGGCCGATGCCGTCGAGCACGACGAACCGCAGCAGGTCGCCGCGGGACTTCTTGTCCCGCCGCATGCCGTCGAGGAGGGCCTGCCAGCGGTCGCGGCGGTACGTGATGGGAAGCCCAAGGCTTTCCAGGATGCTGCGGTGCCTGTCGGCGTCGGCATCGCTGAGCCGGCCGACGCTGCGGGCGAGTTCGGCGGCGAACATCATGCCCACGGAGACGGCGGCGCCGTGGCGCCAGGAGTAGCGTTCGGCGAGTTCGATCGCGTGGCCCAGGGTGTGGCCGTAGTTCAGGATCTCTCGCTGGCCGGTTTCCTTCAGATCGGCGGAGACCACCCGGGCCTTGACGCTGATGGCGCGTTCGATCAGTTCCCGCAGGATGTCCGAGCGGGGATCGGAGACCGCGGACGGGTCCTTTTCGATCAGTTCAAGGATGGCGGGATCGGCGATGAATCCGCACTTGATGACCTCGGCCATGCCGGAAATGATCTCGTTCTTGGGCAGGGTCTCGAGCGTGTCGAGGTCCGCGAGGACACCGGCGGGCGGGTGGAACGCGCCCACGAGGTTCTTGCCCTCGGCGGTGTTGATGCCGGTCTTGCCGCCGACGGAGGCGTCCACCATGCCCAGCAGGCTCGTGGGCATGTGGACGACCTTGACGCCGCGGAGCCAGGTTGCGGCGACGAAGCCGGCGAGGTCGGTCACGGCGCCGCCGCCGACTGCGACGACGGCGTCGGACCGGGTGAAGTCGTTCTGCCCCAGCACCTGCCAGCAGAAGGACGCCACTTCGATGTGCTTGCCTTCTTCGGCGTCCGGGATTTCGGCGGTCAGCGCGGTGAAGCCGGCGGCGGCCAGCTCTTCCCGGACGGCGTCGCCGGTGAGTCGGAGCGCGCGCGGGTGGATGACGAGGACACGCTTGACGCGCTCGCCCAGGAGCCCCGGAAGGCTTGCCAGGAGGCCGCGGCCCACCACGACGTCGTAGTTCTCACCGGGCGTCGGTCCGGTGACTTTGATGACGGTTGATTCGGTACTCACTATTCAACTTCCTTTGTCGCCGCTGGGGCGGGCACGGCAGCGGTTTTCGCCGCGGCATACTCCCCCAGCGCATCTTCCAGCCGGTGAGCCAGTTCCGGAACGCTGCCGCTCCGGACATCCAGGACCAGGTCCGCTAGCCGCTCGTAGACCGGCTGCCGGGTGGCGAAGAGGGTCCGCCACCGGCCCATGGCGTCGCCAGCCAGGAGCGGGCGGCCCGAATTCCTGGCGATGCGTTCCGCCACGGTCTCGGCGTCGCATTCGAGGTACACCACGGTACAGCGGGCCAGGAGCTGCTGCGTGCCGGAGTCAAGGACAGCACCGCCGCCCAGCGAAATGACGGCGTCGCTGCCCTGTGCCTCTTCGATAGCGTGGGCCACGGCCCGGGCTTCCAGCTCACGGAAGGCATGCTCCCCCCGGCTGGCGAAGATCTCGGCGATGGTCCCGTGCTGGGCCACCACCACGGCGTCGGTGTCCACGAAGGCGGATCCCAGGTGCTGCGCGAGCTGCTGTCCGATCGCCGATTTGCCCACGGCCATCGGACCGATCAGGACGACCGGGCCGACGTGTTGTGCCGCGGGCTTCGCCGCGGCGGAGGGCCCGTCGGTGTTCCAGGCCGGCACTAGTGGCCGATCGAGTCCAGGGACGCCGGGATGTTGTCCAGGTAACCCTTGATGTTGCGGGCGGTCTCCTGAACGGAGTCGCCGCCGAATTTTTCTGCGACCGCCTCGGCGAGCACGAGGGCCACCATGGCCTCGGCCACCACGCCGGCGGCCGGAACGGCACACACGTCGGAGCGCTGGTGGTGTGCCTTGGCGGCTTCTCCCGTGCTGACGTCCACGGTCTTGAGCGCGCGGGGCACGGTGGCGATCGGCTTCATGGCGGCGCGGACGCGCAGGACGTCGCCGATGCTCATGCCGCCCTCGATCCCGCCGGCGCGGTTGGACGTGCGGATGATCTTGCCGTTCGCGTCCTTGACGATCTCGTCGTGGGCGGCCGAACCGCGGCGGGCCGCCGTGAGGAAGCCGTCGCCGACCTCGACGCCCTTGATGGCCTGGATGCCCATGAGGGCCGCGGCCAGGCGCGAGTCGAGGCGCCGGTCCCAGTGGACGTAGCTGCCGAGTCCGGGCGGGAGGCCGTAGGCGAGCACCTCGACGACACCGCCCAAGGTTTCGCCTTCCTTGTGCGCGACGTCCACTTCGGCCACCATGGCGTCGGAGGTTTCGCGGTCGAAGCAGCGCAGAGGATCGGCGTCGAGGGCCAGCACGTTGGCCGGGACCGGCAGGGGCCGGCCTTCCGGCACCGCAACGCTGGCGATCGACACAGTGTGGGAGACGAGTTCGATCCCGAGCTGCCTAAGGAAGGCGGAGGCGACCGTGCCGAGCGCGACCCTCGTGGCCGTCTCGCGGGCGCTGGCACGCTCCAGGACCGGACGGGCCTCGTCGAAGCCGTATTTCTGCATGCCGGTGAAGTCAGCGTGGCCGGGCCGGGGCCGGGTGAGCGGGGCGTTCCGGGCCTGGTCGGCCAGGACCTCCGGGGCCACGGGATCGGAGGACATGATCTGTTCCCACTTGGGCCACTCCGTGTTGCCGACCTGGATGGCGACGGGACCGCCCTGGGTCAGGCCGTGCCGGACGCCGCCGAGGATCGTGACGACGTCCTGTTCGAATTTCATCCGGGCGCCGCGGCCGTAGCCGAGCCGGCGGCGGGCCAGCGCCTCGCTGATCTGGGCGCTGGTGAGTTCCACACCGGCGGGCACGCCTTCAATTATTCCGACCAGTGCCGGGCCATGGGATTCTCCGGCAGTCAACCAACGCAACATAAATTCCATCCTGCCATGTCGGGAGCTTAGAACACCCGTCGGGGCGCCCCGACTGCGTCACACATCACATCTATGACTCCGGCCGGCATGGCCTCGCCCAGCCCGGTGAAGAGCCGCACCTGCTCCACTGCCTGGTAGATGAGCATTTCAAGGCCGGGGACCACGGCCCCGCCCGTGTCCTGCCAGACGGCGGCAATCCTGCTGGGCCAGGGATCGTAGGCGACGTCCAGGAGCACGCCGCGGCGTTCCGCCTCGTCGTGCCGGGGCGGCTGGGCCGCCAGTTCGCCGGCCAGCGCGTCCGCCGCGCGGGGCGGCAGCGTGGAGATGACGACGTCGGCCGCGGCCACCGCGGCGGCCGCGCCGGCGAGCGGAAGCACCCGGACGGGGAGTTCCACTGCCGCGGAGGCGGCCCGTGCCTCGGCGGCACGGCTGACGTCCCGCACGAAGACATCGGCCGATGCAGCCCCGAGTTCTTTGAGCGCGGCGATGGCCGCTGCCGAGGTGCCGCCGCCGCCGAGGACGGCTGCGGTGGGCGCCGTGGCCGCGCCCGCGTGCCGGAGCGCGTTGACGATGCCGGCAACGTCGGTGTTGTACGCGACCAGCCGGGTGTGGTCAGCACTGCCGCCGCCGGATTCGAAGGCGACGGTGTTGACGACGCCGAGAGCGCGTGCCACGCCCCGGACCTCGTCCACTTCGGCCACCATCGCGGTTTTCAGCGGCATGGTGACCGAGAGCCCCCGCCAGCCGCCGTCAGTGCGCGCTTCATCCCTGACCTGCCGCATGAATTCCGGCAGCGCGGCCTCCGTCACGTCGATGGCGGAGTACGCGAAGTCCACGCCCAGGTGGGCGTAGGCGGCCCGGTGCAGCGCAGGCGACTTCGAATGGCTGATGGGATGCCCGAGCACGGCCGCCCGCAGCATCATACGCAGCGTCCCGGGTTGGCCGCGCACCACGCGTTGTACTGATCCACGTAGCCGAGGTGCTCGGCCAGGGTCTTGGAGAACTTGGTCTCCTTGGTGTCCAGGTTGATGGTGACCCAGTAGAGGTAGTCATTGGTCTTGGGCTTGGCGGCGGCGTCGATCGCCGTCTTGCCGGGAGAGCCGATGGGCCCGGCGGGCAGGCCCGGGTTGGCATAGGTGTTGTACGGGTTCGATTTGTCCGCCTTCTGGGCTTCATCGATGTGGAAGCTCCGGATGCCCAGACCGTACGTGACCGTGGCATCGGACTGGATGAGTCCGTTGGTCTCGGTGTTGTTGGGCTTGAGACGGTTATAGATGGCGCCGGCGACGTCGCCGTATTCGGCCTGGCCGCCTTCAGCCTGGACGATACTGGCCACCGTCACGACGTCGTACTGTTTGGCGGGATCTGTGATGCCTTGGGCCTTGAGCTCATCCAGGGTGGTGCCGACGAGCTTCTGCAGGATGTCCTTGGCGGGGGTCCCCAAGGGGAAGCGGTACTCCCCCGGGGCCAGGAAGCCCTCAAGGTTTTTGGCCTTGGCCGGGACGCCGAACTGCGCGGGCGCGTCACTGAGCGCCTTCAGATCGGGGACCGAAATCCCGGTGCCCTCCGATATTGCCTGGAGGGATTCGCTGATCCGCAAGCCGGCATTGAGCGCAAAGTACATCACCTTGCCCTGGCCCTTGTTGAGCAGGATGGCCACGGCATCGGAGTTCTTCATTTCCTGGCGCATCGTGAAGGTGCCCGGGCTCAGGGACCCGCCGGCGGCGTTGAACTCCTTGAGGAACGTGTCCGCGTTGGCCACGACCTTTTTCGATTGCAGATCGGTGGCCACGGACTTCGGCCCGGCGCCGGGTTCGACCGTGACGGTGACGTCGCCGGTTCCCGGTCCGGGGTAGTCTGCCGCGGTGTCGGCGCCCAGCAGCGGTTTGAGGAACTGGGCGCCGACGGCGATGGCAATAACGAACACGGTCAGCGTCAGCACCAGGGCCAGGAAGCGGCGCCGGCGGCGGATCTTCTTGGACGGAACCTTGTCATAGCGGATGGCTCCGGCCATCAGGTCGTGGCCGGCGTCGCCGTGGTCTTCGGCTTCCGGGTGCACCTGGGCATGGGCGTCGTCGTAAACATGGTGGGCCTCATCGTGGGGGTGCAGCGCGTAGCCGTCATGGGGGCCGGCATCGTGGGCAACCGCGTCGTGGTGGCCTGCGTAGCCGTGCTGGCCTGCCGACGCATAGACGGCGTCTTCGCGGGCGGGCTCGTCATGGCTCACGTCCTCGCGGGCGGGAAGATCGCGGATGGGGATGATCTGCGTGAAATCTTCGCGGGCCGGCTCTTCGCGGGCGGGCTCTTCGCGGCTGAGGTGCCCGCGGGCCGGCACGTCGTCGGCAGCGATGTCAGGCACGGTTTCCTCGTGCACTGTCGGGGCGGATTCGGGGAGTTCCTGGGCCGTTTCAGGAAGTTCGGGGCCGGCCTGCGGCGGGACGCTCGTCGGCGTCGGGGCCTCTGGGTCTTGGGGCCGGATCCGGGCCGACGGCGCGGGATCCGGCGTCGGACCATCCTGTCCCGTCTCAAAAGCCTGCGGCGGGATCAGGCTGTGTCCCTGCGTCGCCAGGAGCTTTTCCCGGGCCCTGATCTCTTTGCGCGTCAGCGGTCGGCCGGCACCACTCAGGGCGTCACCGGAGGAGTCATCACTGTTGACCGGGCTCACTGTAGCCTTCCATGTTCTGAAGAGTGCGTCTGTACTGCCGGGCCGGTCTGTGCGCCGCCTCCGGTCGGCCCCGGCGCAGACTCCGCGTACACGCGGTTTCCGACCTCCGTTCCCCTGGCCTTTTGCATATCAATCGCATGTTGCAGAATACCTGCCGCCGCAACCTGATCAACTACTGTACGGTGATCGCGGCTGCTCATGCCAGCTTCGTGCAGGGCGCGGTGGGCGGACACGGTGCTGAGCCGCTCGTCGATCAGGCGCACCGGAATAACGGACCCGGCGTCCTGCAGGGCACCGGCCAGCAGCCGCGCATACTCTGTGGCCATGCGGGCAGAGGCGTGCTCTTCGCCCTTCATGGTCCGCGGGAGTCCTACGAAAATCTCCACCGCGGCCAGCTCCTCTGCCAGGCCGGCCAGGATGCGCACGTCAGTGTTCTTTTTCACGTTCCGCTGCAGCGTGCGCAGCGGAGTCGCCAGGATTCCGTCGCGGTCACAGACCGCGACGCCCACGCGGACGGTGCCGACGTCCACTCCGAGCTTCACGCCCCGGGGATAGACGCCGGCCACAGCACCTTCAGTCATGTAGGGATCCGCTTATCGCCGGGTAATGGCATCCACGACGGCGCTGAGGGCAGCACCGACCTTGGCGGCGTCCGTGCCGCCGCCCTGGGCGACGTCGTCCTTGCCGCCACCGCCGCCGCCAAGGACTCCGGCGGCCAGGCGCACGAGGACACCGGCCTTCACCCCGGCGGTCCGGGCCGCTTCGTTGGTGGCGATCAGGATCACCGGGCGGTCGTTGCTGACGCCCGCGACGGCGACGGCCGCGGCCTCGGAGCCGAGGCGGGTCCGCAGGTCCAGGGCCAGGCCGCGCAGGTCATCCGCGCCGCTGACCTGGCCGGCGTCGTGCGCAATGACCTTGACGCCGGCGGCGTCTTTGGCAGTGCCCACCAGCTGGGCCGCGGCAGCCGTGAGCTGCTCCTTGCGCAGCCGCTCGAGTTCCTTTTCGGCGGTCTTGAGCTTGGTCAGGGTGGTGGCGATCCGGTCCGCGAGGAGCCCGGAGGGGACCTTCAGCATTTCCGTGAGCTCGGTGACAAGGGCGCGCTCGGCGGCGAGGTGCCGGAAGGCGTCCATGCCCACGAAGGCTTCCACACGGCGGTTTCCCGAGCCGACGGACTGTTCGCCGAGCAGGGACAGGCTGCCGATCAGCGATGTGTTCTCAACGTGGGTTCCGCCGCAGAGCTCGCGGGACCAGGCGCCGTCGATCTCCACGACCCGGACCTCGTTGCCGTAGTTCTCGCCGAACAGCGCCATGGCACCGAGGGCCTTGGCTTCGGCGAGCCCCATGACTTTGGTTTCCACCCGGAAGTTGTTGCGGATGGCGATGTTGGAGACTTCTTCGATCTCGGACCGGGTGGCGGCGCTGAGGCCCTCGCCCCAGGCGAAGTCGAAGCGCAGGTAGCCGGCCTTGTTGAAGGAGCCGCGCTGCAGGGCCTCCGGGCCAAGGATCTGGTGCAGGGCCGCGTGGACAATGTGCGTGCCCGTGTGGGCCTGTTCGGCGGCGTGGCGGCGTTCCCGGTCGACGGCGGCCTGGACGAGGGCGTCCGAGCCGATTTCGCCTTCGCGGACAATGGCTTTGTGCACGCTCAGGCCCTTGATGGGGCGCTGGACGTCCAGGACCTCGACGACGAAGCCGTCGCCGGTGATGAGTCCGGTGTCGGCGGCCTGGCCGCCGGCCTCGGCGTAGAACGGCGTCTCGGCCAGGACCAGTTCGATTTCATCGCCCGTGGAGGCCTGCGAGACCTTCTGCCCGCCGGCCAGGATGCCGCGGACCTTGGATTCGCCCTGGAGTTCGGTGTAGCCGGTGAAGACGGTCTCACCCTGGGCGAGGAGCTCCTGGAACGCGCTGAGGTCGGCGTGGGCGCCCTTCTTGCCCTTCGCGTCGGCCTGGGCGCGCTGGCGCTGTTCGAGCATGAGTTTGCGGAACTCGGGCTCGTCGACCTTGAGCCCGGCTTCCTCGGCCATCTCGAGGGTGAGGTCGATCGGGAAGCCGTAGGTGTCGTGCAGGGCGAAGGCGTCGGCGCCGGAGAGCGGCCGGCCGGCGGACTTGGATTCCTTGACGGCGTCCTCGAGCCGGGCGGTGCCGGAGGCGATGGTGCGCAGGAACGCCTTCTCTTCGGCGTAGGCGATCCGGCTGATGCGATCGAAGTCGGTCTCCACGATCGGGTAGACGCCCTTCATGGCATCCCGGGAGGCCGGGAGCAGTTCCGGCAGGCATGCCTTTTCGACGCCGAGCAGGCGCATGGAACGCACGGCGCGGCGGATCAGGCGGCGCAGGACGTAGCCGCGGCCCTCGTTGGAGGGGGTGACGCCGTCGGCGATCAGCATGAGGGCCGAGCGGATGTGGTCGGCAACGACGCGCATGCGCACGTCATCGGTGTGGTGCGGGTCCTCGGGCGTCTCGGCCGAGGTGTATTCCTTGCCGGAGAGCGCTGCAGCCTTGTCGATCACGGGACGGACCTGGTCGGTCTCGTACATGTTCTCGACGCCCTGCAGGATCATCGCGAGGCGCTCCATGCCGAGGCCGGTGTCGATGTTCTTCTTGGGCAGCTCGCCGGTGATGTCGAAGTCCACCTTCGAGCGGACGTTGTCGATCTGGTACTGCATGAAGACGAGGTTCCAGATCTCGATGTACCGGGTCTCGTCAGCGATCGGGCCGCCGTCGACACCGTACGCGGGGCCCCGGTCGTAGTAGATCTCCGAGCAGGGACCGGCCGGGCCGGGCTGGCCGGTGGACCAGTAGTTGTCGGCCTTGCCCATCCGCTGGATCCGTTCGGCGGGCACGCCGGTGTTCTTCAGCCACAGCTCCTTGGCCTCGTCGTCTTCTTCGTAGACGGTGACCCAGAGCCGCTCCGGCGGCAGGCCGTAGCCGCCGTCGGCCACGCTGGTGGTGAGCAGTTCCCACGCGAACTTGATGGCGTCTTCCTTGAAGTAGTCGCCGAAGGAGAAATTGCCGCACATCTGGAAGAACGTGCCGTGGCGGGCGGTCTTGCCGACTTCCTCGATGTCGCCGGTACGGATGCACTTCTGCACGCTGGTGGCCCGCTGGTAGGGTGCCTCTTCACGGGCGGTCAGGTACGGGATGAACGGCACCATGCCCGCCACCGTGAACAGCAGGGAGGGGTCGCTGGAGACCAGGGAGGCGGAGGGCACGGCGGTGTGTCCCTTGCTGACAAAAAAGTCGATCCAGCGCTTGGTGATCTCCTGCGACTTCATGAGCTGATTTCTTACCCTTCAATATTCACTGCGGTGTGTGGCCCGCGGCTGTGCTGCGCGGGACAAGTTGGGGTCCGGCACCGGTCCGGGCCCTGATCTTTCCAAGACCCTTCGAGGGGGTGCCGAGGTGCCGGCGTGCCCGAGAGGGGCACCGTACTTACTAATTCTCTCCCGACTAGCGCCGGACTGCATCCCGGCGGGCAACGATGCCATCGGTACCCGTGACCAGGGCCGTGTCCACGCCGAGCGCGGCGCGGAGTTCGGCTTCCCGCTCGCCCATGCCTTCGCGGACGGCGTCGGCGAAGTCGTATAGACCGTCGGCCAGACGCCCCACGGCCCGGTTGAGTCCCTCGGGCCCGACGGCGGACCGGGCTTCGGTGATCTTTCGGAAGGCGATGACGCCGATCGCGACGCCGATTCCCATCCAGATGATTCTGTTCATATCAGGTTCTCCAGGTGGGCTTAGCGGCTGCGGCGGCCGGTGGCGGGCTTTTTGCGGGCGGTGAACGCGGAGCGGACGCCGTAGCTGAAGGAAGCCACCTTGATCAGCGGCGAGCCGACAGTGGCGGCCATGAGCGAGGACAGCGCGGAAATGTTGGCGGAAGCGTCCGAGACGTTCGAGGCGATGCCGTCCACCTTCTTCAACTGCTCGTTGGTGGTGGACACCGTGGCGGTGACTTCGTCCATGAGCGGGGTGGCGCCATCGCTGATCGAGCGGATGGAGGTCCGGACTTCGTCAAACACTCCCCCGAGCTTCAGGATCGGCACGGCGAGCAGCAGGACCAGCAGTAAAAACACTCCAGCCGCGATCAGGCCGGCAATATCGCCACCAGACATAGACAATCATCTCCTTGAACTGCAGTGGATACCTGCTCGTTGCGTCGGCCCCCGACGGTTTCAGCCGACAGTTTAGTCCGGCCAGCAGAAACGGCTCCCGGGGAACTCCCCCAAGTACCTTACATACAAAGAAGCCCGCGGCGCTTGCCACGGGCTTCTTTGGAGGTGTTGCGTTTACTTAGCGTGCGTAGAATTCCACGACGAGCTGCTCTTCGCAGGTCACGGGGATCTCGGAGCGCTTGGGGCGGCGAACCAGGCGGGCCTGCAGGGCGTCAAGCTTGACGTCCAGGTAGGCCGGAACCATCGGCAGGACGTCGCGGTGAGCGCCGGCTGCTGCAACCTGGAACGGAGGCATGGTCTCGCTGCGGCTGTGGACGTGGACCAGCTGGCCCTCGCCGACGCGGAAAGACGGGCGGTCAACGCGGATGCCGTCAACCAGGATGTGGCGGTGCACAACCAGCTGGCGGGCCTGGGCGATGGTGCGGGCGAAGCCGGCACGCAGCACGAGGGCGTCGAGACGCATTTCGAGCAGTTCGATCAGGTTTTCACCGGTCAGGCCCTTGGTGCGGCGTGCTTCTTCGAAGGCACGAGTCATCTGGGCTTCGCGGATGCCGTACTGGGCGCGCAGACGCTGCTTTTCGCGCAGACGTACGGCGTAGTCGGAGTCCTGCTTCTTGCGGGCACGGCCATGCTCACCGGGGCCGTACGGGCGGCGCTCCATGTACTTGGCGGCCTTGGGGGTCAGAGCGATGCCGAGTGCGCGCGAAAGGCGTGCGGTACGGCGAGCACGAGTGTTGTTAGCCACTAGTGTCCTTCCAATATCTGCGGTGTGTCAGTGTTACTGGCCTCCACGATGGAGAGCATCGGCCAACCGCTGCCTTTTGCTACTGGGCACAGGGCAACCCTCACTAAACCGAAGTTTCAATGGATTGTGCGTCCGTGCCTTGCCAGACAACGAACCAGCCTACCATGAAGGGGCCCATGGCCCGAAGCCGGTACCGAAGTCAAACCCTGGCGTGCACGCCCCGGCTGCCCCGCCGCCCGAATGACGCGGCACCCAGGAATTCCACGGCCACGAACGGTTCCGGGCCCACCACCCACTCGTCATGACCCGGCGGGATCGCGTAGGTGTCGTTGGCGTGGATCGCGGAGCGCAGCCCTTCGGCTGTTTCGACCTCCAGCACACCGGAAATGCAGAAGCCCAGATGGTGGTGCTGGCAGGCGTCGGTCTGCTCGTAGGGTTTGGTGCTCTCCGACCACCGCCAGCCCGGGCCGAGGATCAACTTGGCCACCGAGTAGTCGTCCACGGTGCAGAGGTCGAATTCGGCTTTGTCCGGGCACCGCTTCCGGTCGGGCACGTCGAAGGATTTGACTGCCATGGCTGTAACGAAATTAATGCTCATGGGACACTACCTGGGGACTGAGCGGGGACGCTCGCATTGGAAGACCTTGGATAGAGCGAAGCCGGCCGTCGTTCGGGGGTCCGGGTAATCGATTGCCGGCGGTGTGAGCCGCGCTGTCCCCTGCGCCGCACGGATGGTCAGCAGGTCAATGCTGGCGTATTTCCACGTTAGACCTCTTGGCCCCTATGTCAACGGCGGATTCCGGCGCTGAAGGGCCGCGCCAGAGCAGCCGCTGGTCAGCGACACATTACGTGCCGCGGATGATCTTCCGGAGCCGCTCGAGCCGGGTGCCGATGTCCCGTTCAGCCCCGTTGGCGGTGGGTTCATAGTAATTGCGGCCCACGAGATCGTCCGGCGGATACTGCTGGGTGGCCACGCCATGCGGCGCGTCGTGGGAGTATTTGTAGCCCTTGCCGTGGCCCAGCTGTTTCGAGCCCGGGTAGTGGGCGTCGCGCAGGTGGGCGGGGATCCCGTTCCCGAGCCCCGCGCGGACGTCGGCGATTGCCTGGTTGATGCCCATATACGCGGCGTTGGACTTCGGCGCGGTGGCCAGGTGCACCACGGCCTCGGCGAGGATGATGCGGCCTTCCGGCATGCCGATCAGCTGGACGGCCTGGGCCGCCGCGACGGCGGTCTGGAGCGCCGTCGGGTCCGCCATCCCGACGTCCTCGGCGGCGGAGATCACGATGCGCCGGGCCACGAAGCGCGGGTCCTCCCCCGCCTCAAGCATCCGGGCGAGGTAGTGCAGCGCGGCGTCGACGTCCGAACCCCGGATCGACTTGATAAACGCACTGGCGACGTCGTAGTGCTGGTCGCCGGCGCGGTCGTAGCGAACCGACGCAACATCCAGCGCCCGCTCCGTGTGCCGCAACTGGATGCTCACGGGCTTCGGCGCCCCAGCACCGGCGGCGTCCGCGGTGTCAGCGTCCGCGGTGTCACTGTCGGTTGCGTCAATGTCGTCCGCGTCCCCGAAGGCGACGCCGGCGGCGGCCTCGAGCGCCGTCAGTGCCCGGCGGGCGTCCCCGCCGGAGAGCCGGACAAGGTGTGCCAGCGCTTCGGCGCTGAGCTCGGCTTTGCCGTTCAGGCCGCGGACATCCGTGACAGCCCGCTGGAGGAGGCCCTCGACGTCGGCGTCGGTCAGCGGCTTGAGCGTCAGCAGCAGCGAGCGGGACAGCAGCGGGGACACCACGGAGAATGAGGGGTTTTCGGTGGTGGCGGCCACCAGCACCACCCAGCGGTTCTCGACGCCGGGTAGCAGCGCGTCCTGCTGGGCCTTGTTGAAGCGGTGGATCTCGTCGAGGAACAAGACGGTGGTGGTCTTGAACAGGTCACGCGCGGTCAGGGCCTCATCCATCACGCGGCGGACGTCCTTGACGCCGGCGGTGATGGCCGAGAGTTCGACGAACTTCCGGCCGGGACCCTTGGCGATCACGTGCGCCAGGGTGGTCTTGCCGGTGCCGGGGGGACCCCAGAGGATCACCGAACTCGGCCCGGCGGGGCCGGTCGCGTCGGAGCCGGCGGCGAGCTGGCGCAGCGGGGAGCCCTGGCCGAGCAGGTGCTGCTGGCCCACCACGTCATCCAGGGTGCGGGGCCGCATCCGGACGGCGAGCGGACTCCGCGGCGAACCGGCCCCGGCCGTGCGGGCACCGGAGCGGGCGCGGCCGGAATCGTCGGCGCCGCCGTCGTCGTCGCTTCCGTCGGCGTCGTCCCGCCCTGCGCCAAAGAGATCATCCACATAGATAGGCTACTTCTAGTTCAGGTCCGCCCTGCCACCCTTTAGCCGTCCCCCTTATCCCCGCAACGGAAGAGCCGCCAATGCCCAGCCCCGAGTCCCGTGTGGCCTTCGTTTCCGGTGCCCGGCTGCCCGGCTGGGTGGAGCGCTTTGCCTCGAGCCATGGCGCCCTGGTGGAGGAAGAGCTCGACGCCGGTCTGCAGCTGCGCGCCGCGGACGGCGCCGTGGCGCTACTTCAGGCGCCGTGGCCCGTGGACGGCCGGCCCGGGCGCGGCGGCGACGCGGTGTCGCGGCTGGCGTCCCTGGCCGGGCAGCCCCGGAGCCTCGGCACCGTGCTGGTCCGCCGCGGCGGCTATTCGGTGGCGGTGGTCAGCGGGGGCGCCGTGCTCGCGTCCAAGACCGGCACCCGCCACGTCCAGTCGCGGACCGCTGCCGGCGGCTGGTCCCAGCAGCGCTTCGCCCGGCGGCGCGCCAACCAGGCCGATGCCCTCGTGGAGGCCGTGGCGGAGCACGCCGCGAGGATCTTCGCGGAGCACCGGATCGAGTACCTGGCGCCGGGCGGCGACCGGACGCTGGCCGACCAGGTCCTCGCCGAGCCGGTGCTGAAGCGCTATGCCGGCGTGGCCCGGCTGGCGTTCCTTGACGTCCCGGATCCGCGCGCCGCTGTCCTCAAGAAGGCTGCGGCGGAGCTGTGCTCGGTGCGGATCCTGGTGACGGATCCGGCGTCGTAAGAACCGACGGCCGTTCCATCCCCCAAAATAAGCAGATGGAACGACGGCCTCGCCGCTTTCCGGCGGCCAGACGCCGCGGCTACTCTTCCGGCGCCAAAGTGACGGTGACTCCGTTGAGTTCCGCGGTGAAGTCAAGCTGGCAGGAGAGCCGTGAGCCGGATTCCTGGTAGCCCTCGGCATCGACCAGCAACTCAAGTTCGTCCTCGCTGCGCTCGGCCAGGGTGTCGAAGACCTCCTTGTCCAGGAAGACGTGGCAGGTTGCGCACGAGGCGGTGCCGCCGCAGGATGCTAGGACGGGGAGGTCGTTGTCCCGGAGAGCCTCCATTAGGGTCTGGTCCGGCTCCCACTCCAGATCGTGGGTGGAGCCCTCGCGGTCGATCACAGTGAGTTTGTTGTTGCTCATGGTGGTTCCTTCAGTTTCAGGACGCCGCGAACACGGCGTCGGTCAGCGGGGTGCAGGGATCGGCGGCGAGTAGCGGATCAATCCGCGTTCTCTGTGCGATCAGTTTCTTGGCCGGACGGAAGTCGGTGAGACCTGCGATGGTGTCGACGGCAGCGAGGCGCCCGTCGCGGAGGTAGACCACCGAGAACTTGCCCTCCGCCAAGGTGCCGCGCACGATCACGTCGTCGGCCGGGTGCCGGACCCCGGCCGTCTGGAGCCGGACGCCGTGCTGGACGGTCCAGAACCAGGGGATCTCAGGATCCGCGGGGGTCTGGCCCGTGATGTCAGCTGCCACCCTGTCGGCCTGCGCCATGGCGTTCTGGATGCATTCGAGGCGCTGGCTGGCGCCGTCGATGGTGCTGGTGAAGCGCGTGACGTCGCCCGTGGCGTAGATGCCGGGGACCGAGGTCCGCCCGTCGTCGTCCACGAGGATCCCGTCCTGGCAGTGGAGGCCGGCCTCGGCGGCGAGTTCCTGGTTGGGCACCACGCCGATTCCGGCGAGGACGACGTCGGCCGGGTAGGCCGTGCCGTCGGCGGTGACGATGCGCTCGGCCCGGTCCGACCCCTCGACGGCGGTCACGGCGGCGCCGAAGACGAACCGGACACCGTTCTGTTCATGGAGCCGCTCAAAGAAGCGGGATACGGGTTCGGAGGTCACGCGGCTCATCACGCGGTCCTGGAATTCGAGCACCGTGACGTCGCAGCCTTTCGCTGCCGCGGCGGCCGCGACTTCCAGGCCGATGTATCCCGCGCCGATGATGGCAACCCGGGCGCCGGGGACGAGGGCGCGTTTGAGTTCAAGGGCGTCGTCCCGGGTCCGCAGGGCCTGCACCCCGGGGAGGCCTGCCCCGGGGACCGTCAGGGACCTGGCGCGGGAACCGGTGGCGATGACGAGGCGGTGGTAACCGTGGCGGCTGCCATCGGACAGCCGGACGGTCCTGCCGGCCGGGTCGATGGCGTCGACGGTGAGGCCTGCGCGCCGGCCAATGCGCTTGTCCTGGTAGAACTTTTCTTTGCGCAGCACGGTGGACTCGTCCGGGGCGCCGGCTTTCAGGAGTTCTTTGGACAGCGGAGGGCGTTCGTAGGGCGTCTCCTTTTCCGCTTCGAGCAGCAGGATGTCCCCCTCCCAGCCGCGGGATCGAAGCCCTGCGGCCACGGCGACTCCGGAGTGGCCGGCGCCTACGATGACGATTGGATTCAGGATGGGCTCAGTGGGCAGCTGACTAGGCATTGAACTTCACCAGCTCGACGTCAAGGTGTTCCGGGCCTGAGTTGGTCAGGTTGTTGCCCCGGACGTATTCGATCGGCCTGTCTTTGTTGAGGGTCAGGGAGCCGAGCTTCGCGGCGAGGAGTTCCACCGTCACGACCGTTTCCAGCCTGGCCAGGGGGGCGCCCAGGCAGCTGTGCACACCGTGGCCGAAGCCGAGGTGGCCGTCGGTGTTGCGGTCGATATTGAAGGTCTCGCCGTCGGGGTACTTGGCGCTGTCGCGGTTCGCCGCTGCCGGCAGCAGCCGGACGATGGCGCCGGCAGGGATGCGCACGCCGGCAACCTCGACGTCTTCGGTGGTGATCCGGCTGGCGCGCTGCACCGTTCCGCGGAAGCGGGCCAGTTCCTCGACGAAGAGGTTCGCGTCGGCGGGGTTCCGCCGGATCCGGTCCAGCAGCCCGGGCTGGTCGCTGAAGACCCGGAAGGCGTTGGCCAGCAGGATGGTGGTGGTGTCATGGCCGGCAACGAAGACGAAAGCGCAGAGTTCCTTGGCTTCCTTCTCGCTGAGCAGGCCTTCCTTCCACATCCGGGCGATATGGCCGCCCACGGACTCGCTTTCCTCGCGGTAGAGCCGTTCCATGGTGTCCTTCAGGTACGCGAAGAACTCGAAGGTGCTCTGTTCGTCGGTTCCCGTGCCCTGCGCATTGCGGGCCAGCCTGCCGAAGTAGCTGAAGGTCTCATCCGACCAGAATTTCATCTTCTCGAAGTCCGACGCCGGGACATCCAGCAGGGCGCTGATGGTGGACATGCTCAGCGGGATCGCGTAGTCATCGACGGCGTCGCCGCCGCCGGCTGCGATCATCGGGTCCAGGTATTTGTGGGCGTTCTCGCGGACCCGGTCCTCAAAGCGGGTGATCGCCTTTGGAGTGAAGGCCTGCGCAACCACCTGGCGCAGCCGTGTGTGGTTCGGGGCATCGAACAGGGTCAGGAAGGTCAGCGGCACCGGGTCCACCACCTGGGAGGAAAAGACCTTCGGGGCGCGCATGGCCTTGCGGACATCGTCATAGCGGGAGATGAACCAGACGTCCGAGACCGGCGAGGCGGCGCGGAGAACCGGAGCGTTGTCCCGCATCCATGCGTAGTGCGCATACGGGTCACCCTGGGTGCCGTCGTCGACGACCTTGAACGGCGCCATGCCATCCGGCCAGGCGAGCTCATGGGAGTAAGGCGGCAGTTCGGCCGGCCCGGAGAGTGACTCTTCCACGGGCGTTAGTTCTGTGGTGGCGGCAGACATCGTTGTCCTTCTTTCATGCGTGACTGTCCTGGGTGACGGTCGTGGGTGAATTCCCTGGGTGAGCCGACGTGATCCACGTCTCAACCAAGAGTGCCCACCGGCCACACGTCGGCCCCATAGGGCTTCCGTTCATCGGTTGTGAAAGTCGCCCGGTGGCTCTTGTGCGCAGGCGCGCGTGACGGTGAAACCGAAGCCGATTGTCAGTGGCAGGAAGTGTGGCACCAACAACTGATCGTTCAGGCGGATTGGTACAGGGCGCATTCCGGGATGGGGTCGTCGAGGGGTGCCGGCCAGCCGGGGTCGTCGGTGTTCGCGGCGGGGAATGGGTGCCCGGCCGTGAAGTGGTGCCAGTCGGGGAAGGGATCCGGGGGCAGTTCCGGTTCGGGAGGATGGCCGGGATCCTGGCCGGGGCGACTAGTGGGGCCCGGGCCCGGATGATGTTCCGGATCCGCGGGCACGGCTCCCTCCGCCCGTGGGTTTGTGTTTGTGGCCGTGATCGGGATGTGGTCCGGCCAGCGGGGCGGTTCCCAGTCCTGGTGCTCGGCCGGGTAGTAGCGCCGTGCCGGTGAAATCCAGCCCGGCGGGCTGGATGTGGAGGCCCCGACCGGTGTCCAGGCCGAGGAGTGTTTCAGGCGGTGATGTTTCCGGCACGGCTGGCCCAGGTTGGCGATCCCGGTGGTGCCGCCGTCGGCCCAGGCCAGGAGGTGGTCCGCCTCGTTGTCCAGGGAATGGTTGTTACAGCCGGGGAACGGGCACCTGCCGTCCCGGAGCCGGAGCCAGTGCCGCTGCGCCGTCGTCAGACGGTAACTGCTGCGCCCGATTTCCAGCGGGGCCCCGTCCCGGGGGTCGGTCAGGACCCGGTAGAAGGCACCCGCGCCGCCGGCAACGAGGCGGCGGGCCATCGACGGCGGGATCGGCCCGTACCCGTCCAGGACGGCCGGTTCGTCCGTGAGGCCCAGCAGCGACAGGACCGGGACGGTGACCAGGACCTGCGCCCGCGGCACCGGCAC